>DAOTGT010000088.1:0-13856 GCA_035447285.1 Candidatus Competibacter sp. | reverse complement strand
TTAGGCGCCGCATGATGTTCTGCAAACTAAATAGCCCGACCACCCGACCCAAACCAGGATCGATGTTGAGCAACTGTCCGGAACCGATGTGAAATTTTAGGTTGCCATCCATGCGCTCCAGGGTGAAGGCGGGCAACTCCCCCGCCCACTCGGCGCGTAGTTCCGCTTCAGTCTCACCGCCGGTGATACCGATATTCTGGTAACCGAATACCGCCAGGGTTTCTCCCAGCGCTTGGCTCCATAAGGTTGCTCGCAACTGGGCCAGTTGACCACCGAGAGTCCAGCGCCACTCACCGCTGGCATCGATGCGCTGCTGCTCGGAACCCAGACTGATTTCCGACAGACGAACACCACCCGCCATCGGCATGGCGACGACCCGCAACCGCCCCAGGGCCTTATCGTCCAGCCGCAATTCGGTGGCGGTCAACACCAACGGCGGCAAGCGACGCGGATCGGGCGTGACCGGCAGACCGGCGACGGCATCCTCCGACCCACGTCGCCAATGCAAGCGGCGCAACGCCGCGTTGATCGGCCGCGCCGGAGTCGGTTGATCCGGCACGGTCAGGCGTCCGGCCAGATCTCCACTCTCCAGGTCGATTTGCAGGCCGCCGTTCCGACGAGTCGCCGCCAGCGTGAGTTGGGTAAACGACTGATCACCGATCGCCAACTCACCGATCCGGGCGTCGATGCCATGCAACGCGTCCCACCACGCCGCAGTTTGCGGCTCGATATCGGTGGTGGAATCAGTCGAATCGGGCAAGGTGGCGGGCAGGTCCAGTCGCCAGCGCGGCAAATCGGCGACAATGAACAAGCCCGGCGCCTCCGGCAATTGAGCCACGCCGGCATTGATGCGCAGATCACCCCGATCCAGTCGAAGTTGTTGCGGATAACCATCCAACGCCAACATCGCCCGCACGTTCGCGTCGTATTTCAGATCCAGTTCCAGGGTATCACGTCCGCGCGGACGCACGGTCAGGACGAAGGGGCGAACCTGGTCGGCATTCTTGCCAAAGGGTTCCGGCAACCGGATAGCGGTGCCACGCAAATCCGAATTCAAGGTTAGCGTGAACGGTGACACCTCGTTTTGCCGGTCGTGCCGGCCAATCGGAACCGCCAATACAGCCTGCCAAAGACTCTTGCCTTCGAGGTATGCATCCACCGCCGCAGGCGCACCGGTCAAGGTCCGCAACCCAATTCGGCCTCGCAACTGGCCGCGCAGTTCGCGCCGACCCTCGCCACCGGCCAGGTTCAGGTCGATCCGAACCGGCTCTCCGCGCAGCAGCGCCCGCACGTCCTCGGCTTTCAGGTCGGTTTCCGTAAACGCCACTTCGCCCTTCAGCCGACTGAATTCGAGCGTCCGGGATGGCAAGGCCACGCTATTGTCCGACAAACCGATCCGCCCGCGCGCGTGGCTGGGCCGCGAGTCGGCTGGAACAGCGAGTTCGAACTCCACGGTATTGCGGCCGGCGATCCGCAAATCCGGCAGATCGTCGCCCAGCTCTTGGCCGACCGGGCTCTCTCTGAGCCCGCGCCACAAACTGGCGCCGGGTCCATCGATCCGCCCCTTGGCCTGGGCAACCACCTTTTCGAGATCGTCGATCCAGACCGCGAGATTTTCGATCTTGGCATCGAGCAGACGACCGGCGCCGGGCTCCATCTCGATCCGCATGCCGCGATTGCGGAACGTCACGCTCCCCCGCAATCCTTCCAATCGGGGCCAACCGGGCGCGTAGTTCACCACCGCATCCTCGATCCGAAAGCGGGTCTCGAACAAACCTTCGTCGCGGTCGAAGGGGAAATGGGCCGGCGGGCCGCGTAAAAGCAGATCACCGGCCACCACTCGACCGCCGACCAGCGCCTGATCCAGCCAGGCGACCCCCGCGGGCGGAATCACCGTCACCGGCAGGTAGCGCCGCGCCTGCTCGCGCCCGATGCGGACATCCTGATAATGCCCACGCAGATCCAGCACCGGCTCGCCCCGATCGGGCAAGGTGACGCTACCCCAAAACCGCCCGTTGAAATCGGAGTTGGCCATCTCCAGACTGGTGCTGTCGAGCCGCAATCCACCCATATCGCGTTGCCAGACGATCGTCCCGTGCAAGCGGTCGAGGTCAAGCGGGAGCCGCAGCAAACCAGCGGTATCGACCCGGACCCGCTGGCTGTCCAGTTCGAGCTGGCCTCGCGCCGGGGAAAAGGTCAACAGGCCGGTCAGGTTGTCGAATCCCGGCAAGCCGTGGGTCGATCGTCCGGCCACTCCGCGCAATCGCGCGGTCGCCGCATAGGTATCAAAACCGGACTCGGTTTCCAACGCGATTTCCGGCAAATCGCCGCGCGGGTCAAGCGACGTCAGCCAGTTTCGGGCCGACTCGTCCAGCCACGGCGTCACCCAGGCCAGCACGTCCTGAACGCGCCAGTCGCGGCCTTCCCCGCGCCAGCGCTCACCGGCGCGGCTCAGCTCGAAACGGGGTCGCGCCTCGCCCTGGGAATGAGCATCGCCAAACCGGGCCTGGCTCCGCAAGCGCCAGCCGGCATCCTGTGTGTTCCACTCAAAATTCAGTTCGCTGTCCGGTGTCGCCGCCAACCAGGACGCCAACAAGATGGTACGCGGCTCGGGTTTCGGACGCGCCTGTCGCAAACGCAACTGACCTTGCAAACGGACGGGACGCCAGTCCCGCCAGTCGCCGCTGACCGCCAATCCGACTTGGCCGGCGCTGAACGGCAAGGGTAACGGCCAACCCGCCAGATTCAAACGACCGGCCTCGAACCGAAAGGTCCCTCGCCCAGCCTCGGGATCGGCATCGTCGACGCGTTGCCGTTCCACATTCAATTGCAAGCGGTCGCCCAGGCCGGACGGCAACTCGGCGGTGAAGGTCAGCCGCTGGCCTTCGGCGGTGTCCCGCACCTGAAAATAGGGACGCAGAATGTTGATCGCCCCGCCATCCAGGCGGCACACGGTCAACCGCTCGCCGATGATGTCCAGCCGACGCACGGCGAACAGCCAGCGGGCGGCTTTCTCCAAGGGTGACGTGGCATTTTCGGAATCGGCATTCGCCCGCAGTCGCAAGGCTCCATCCGGCCCCTGCTCCAAGGTCAGGCTCACACCCTCCAGCCGGACTTGGCCGAACGCCGGCCGCCATTCCCGCAGCGAACGCCACAGGTTCAGACTCACCGTCGCCTGGGCGAAACTGGCCCAGGCAGCGCTGCTGTCGGGATCGCGCAGGCCGACGTCCCGCAATCGCAACCGAAGCCGCCAACCGTCCCGAACCGCATCCACCGACCCGATCCGCACCGGTGTCCGCAGCGCTTCTCCCAAAGCATCCACCAATGGCTCACGGTAGTCGTTCAAACGCGGCAGCAGCCACCATTGCCCAAATGCCAGCAACAGCAGCAACGGCAACAACAGCGCCAAAATCAGCCGACGCGCCCACCGCAGGGTCCGCCGCGTCGTGCTGGCCACATGCCAAAACCCTTGGCTCACATCAACACCACGTCATACTGCTCGCGGGTGTAGAGGGCTTCCGCCTGGAATTTGATGGGAATACCGATAAAGGCTTCCAGTTGCGCCACGCTGGTGGATTCCTGGTCGAGCATAGCGTCCACCACGTCCGGCGCGGCCAGCACCATGAACTGACGCGGCGAATACTGGCGGGCTTCGCGCAACAGTTCGCGGAAGATGTCGTAGCACACCGTCTCGGCGGTCTTGATCGAGCCTCGACCGTTGCACAAGGGACACGGCTCGCACAGCACCTGTTCCAGGCTCTCCCGGGTGCGCTTGCGGGTCATTTCCACCAGACCGAGCGGCGACACCTGCGAGATGTGGCTCTTGGCGCGGTCCTTTTCCAGATGTTTCTCCAACGCCTTGAACACCGCCTGACGGTGCTCCTCGCTGGCCATGTCGATGAAGTCGAGGATGATGATCCCGCCCAGATTGCGCAGCCGCAATTGCCGGGCAATGGCGGAGGCCGCCTCCAGATTGGTCTTGAAAATGGTTTCCTCAAGATTGCGATGCCCCACGTAGGCGCCGGTGTTGACGTCGATGGTGGTCATCGCCTCGGTCTGATCGACGATGAGATAGCCGCCGGACTTGAGCGGCACCTTCTTGCTTAGCGCTCGCTGGATCTCGTCCTCGATGCCGTACAGTTCGAAGATCGGCCGCTCGCCGGGATAGTGCTCCAGGCGCGGCACCATCTCCGGCACGAACTTGTCGGCGAACTCCAGCATCCGCTGGCAGGTTTCACGGGAATCGACGCGCATTCTCTCGACACTGTCGCCGACGAAATCGCGCAGCACTCGCAGGATCAGGGGCAGATCCTCGTACAGGGTCGCAATGCCGCTGGTCTCCTTGATCCGCTCCCGGATCGAACCCCACAAGCGTTGCAGAAACTGCATGTCCGCCCGCAGTGCCCAGGGCTCCGCGCCTTCCGCGGCGGTGCGCACGATGTAGCCACCGCCGAACTCGGCCCGGAAGACGTTGATCATTTCCTTGAGCCGCTGCCGCTCGCGCTCGCCGTCGATCTTGACCGACACGCCCGCCATGTCCGAATCGGCCAGGAACACCAGGAAGCGAGACGGCAGGGTGATATGCGTGGTCAACCGCGCGCCCTTGGTGCCGATCGGGTCCTTGATCACCTGCACCACCAATTCCTGATTCTCGCGCACCAATTCGGTAATGACCGGCCAGCGTTCGCCGGCGGCCGCTCCCCCTTCGACCATGGTTTCCGAACGGATATCGGAAACGTGCAGGAACGCGGCCCGCTCTAGGCCGACGTCCACGAACGCCGCCTCCATGCCGGGCAATACTCGACAGACTCGCCCCTTGTAGATGTTGCCGACCAACCCACGCCGGCCGACCCGTTCGAGCAGGATTTCCTGCAAGACGCCGTTCTCGACTACGGCCACTCGGGTTTCGCGAGGCGTTACATTGATCAGAATTTCGTCGCCCGTGCCGCCTTCGGCGCGTGTGGCCATAAATGGTCGTTCCCGTCAGGAGATATAAAGTAATGTTAGAGAGGGAGGATGCCGAACTCTCGCAGCAGTTCGGCGGTTTCGAACAGCGGTAGTCCCATCACCCCGGAGTAGCTGCCGCGTAGCTCGACGACGAAGGCCGCCGCCCGCCCTTGAATGCCGTAGCCACCGGCCTTGTCCCACGGTTCACCACTGTCCCAGTAAGTCTCGCATTCCGCCGGCGACAGTTCCCGGAAGCGAACTCGGCTTTCCTGGATCTTGAACGCGTCGCGCGCCTCGGTGGCCAAGGCCACCGCGCTCAAGACCCGATGCTCCCGCCCGGACAAGCGCGCCAGCATCGCCAACCCTTCGTCCCGGTCGCCGGGTTTGCCGAGAATCGCGCCGTCCACCACCACCGCCGTGTCCGCGCCCAGCACCGGCGCGGGTCTGCGTCGGCCCAATGCGCACACACCCGCTTCCGCCTTGGCCCGCGCCAGCCGAGCCACGTAGGCGTGGGGTGTCTCATTCGGCAGCGGCGTCTCGTCCACCGCAACCGGCAACAAACGGTAGGCAACGCCGATCTGACGCAGTAGTTCGCGACGGCGAGGCGAAGCGGAAGCTAGATAGATTTGGAAAGTGGCCATGTCAGGCACGGTGGTAGGGATGATGATGCAGCAGGCTCCAGGCCCGATAAAGCTGTTCGGCCACCACCACCCGCACTAGCGGATGCGGCAAGGTCAGCCTTGACAGCGCCCACAATCGCCCGGCGCGGGCATGGCAGGCCGGGTCCAACCCGTCAGGACCACCGACCAGCAGACTGAGATCGTGACCCTCCCGCAGCCAACCGGCCAATTGTTCGGCCAGTTGCGCGGTACTCCATTCCTGCCCCCGTTCGTCCAGGGCGACCACCTGAGACCCCGCCGGTATCGCCGCCAGCAAGCGTTCGCCCTCGGCGCGGACCAGACGAGTCAGGTCGGCATTCGCGCCACCACGTTTACCGGATGGAATTTCGACCAGGTTCAGCGTGCACTCTCGGGGCAGCCGCCTGGCGTATTCCTCATAGCCGGTCTTGACCCAGCCCGGCATGCGGGTCCCCACGGCGAGCAGATGAATCTTCACGAGCGTCGCGCAAGGATCGGTCTCTCAATGCCCCAACGCCCTGACGGCATCCACCGACCACAATTTTTCCAGATTGTAGAAATCGCGGGTCTGCGGCAACATGACGTGCAGCACGATGTCGTTCAAATCCACCAGCACCCACTCCGCCTCCCGCTGGCCTTCGACACCCAAGGGTCGTACGCCAACCGCCGCGCATTTTTCGATCACCTTGTCGGCCAGCGCCTTGACCTGGCGGCTGGAGGAACCGCTGGCGATGACCATCAAGTCAGTGAAACTGGCGATCTCGCGTACATCCAGAACCTTAATGTCCTGGGCCTTCACCTCTTCCAGGGCAGCCACAACAATGTCTCGTAAAGCCTCAAGTTGCATGAATTTCATTGGTCCTCATGAAGTCACGGGAGTCTGGACGGGCAGCGGCCGGTACAGCGCCCGCTCGTGGATATGGGCCAGCACCGTTTCCGGCAACAGAAAGCGGGGCGACTGGCCGCGCGCCAGCAAAGCGCGAATATAAGTCGCGGAAATGTCCAACTGGGTCACTGGCTGGAACAAGATACCGCCGGCAAGCCGCTGGCGCAGGGCGGCGGGGTCCATCCCGCGTGGGGCGATGAATTCCTCCAGTACCGGCACGAACGGCTTCGACGGTCCAGGCCGTTGCATCACCACGATGTGGGCGAACTGGCTCAATTCCCGCCAGCGATGCCAGGTATGCAGTTCGCGGAAGGCATCGACGCCGACGATCAGACACAGGGGGATATCGCCGAAGTCCTCGCGCAACGAGGCCAGGGTATCCACCATATAGGAAGGTCCCTCCCGACGCAGTTCCCGATCGTCGACCACGAAGCCCGTTTGCCCGGCCGTGGCCAAACGCACCAGCGTCAGTCGCTGCTCGGCGGTGATGTGCGGTGCACCGCGATGCGCCGGAATCCGGCAGGGCACGAAGCGAATTTCCGCCAGATCCAGCGCCTCCAGCAACTCCAACGCCGGTCGCAGATGACCGTAATGGATCGGGTCGAAGGTGCCGCCCAGAACGCCGATGGGGCGTGGATGGGATACGGGATACGGGGAGTGGAGCGAATCCACGGTTTCGTTATCCGTTGTCACGCATCGCGCCTCGCGTCCGGGTTCTCCAAAACCCGGTTGATCGTTTGGATCACGGTAGCCTGCTGTTCCTCCAATCCCAGCCACAGCGGCAGGCGCACCAATCGGTCGGCCAAATCGGTGGTCACCGGCAATTCTCCATGGGCGCGAGCGACGCGCTGCCCCTGTGGCGAGGCATGTAGCGGTACATAGTGGAACACACAGTTCACGCCATCCTGCTTAAGCTGGTCGATAAAAGCGGTGCGGTGTTCCAGGCTGTTGAGCAGCAGATAGTACATATGGGCGTTATGGGTACAGGAGTCCGGGATGATGGGCCGACGGACCCAGCCATGGTTTTCGGCGACGGCCAAAGCGCCATGATAGCAGTTCCACAGAGCCAGCCGCTGCTGGGTGATGGTTTCGGCCTCCTCCATCTGCGCCCAGAGGAAGGCAGCGATAATCTCACCGGGCAGATAGGAGGAACCGATATCGACCCAAGTATATTTGTCCACCTGACCGCGAAAGAATTGGCTGCGGTTGGTGCCTTTCTCACGGATGATCTCGGCACGCTCGACCAACCGTTCATCATTGATCAGCAGCGCGCCGCCTTCACCGGAGATGAGGTTCTTGGTTTCGTGGAAACTGAAACAGCCCAGATGACCGATGGAACCCAGCGGCCGGCCCTTGTAAGTAGACATGATCCCTTGGGTAGCGTCTTCGATCACCAGCAGGTCGTGGTGCTCGGCGATGGCCATGATGGCGTCCATTTCGCAACCGACGCCGGCGTAGTGAACCGGGACGATGGCGCGGGTGCGCGGGGTGATGGCGTCTTCGATCTTGGTTTCGTCGAGGTTGAGGGTATCGGGCCGGATGTCCACGAACACTGGAATCCCGCCCCGCAGCACGAAGGCGTTGGCAGTGGAAACGAAGGTGTAAGACGGCAGGATCACCTCGTCGCCCGGCTGGATGTCGGCGAGGATCGCAGCCATTTCCAGGGCGGCGGTGCAGGAATGAGTCAGCAGGGCTTTGCGGGTGCCGGTACGGGTTTCCAGCCAAGCCTGGCATTGTTGGGTAAAACGGCCATCGCCGGCCAGTTGGCCGTTGGCGTGGGCTTGGGCGATGTACCAGAGTTCCTTGCCGCCGATGTGGGGTTTGTTGAAGGGGATCTGCATGAATCAAGCTCCGTTGTCTTCAGGCGAGCCGAGGCGGACGAAACACCCAGAACTTTTGCAGCAAGAACAAGAGTACCGCCAACACAAGAATCAGGATGCCTTGCACGATTTCATGGGGCACCCTCAGCAGATCTACCAGCAACAGCAGGGCAAAAAGGTTGAACAGATAACCAAGGCCATACGCGGCAATGTATTTCACAAATGCCGATTGAGAAACACCCCGGTGCTCGAAGGTCCAACGCTGGTTGAAAATAAAAGTCTGCAACGTCCCCACCAGATAAAGCAGGGTCATGGCGGTTTTATGGCCAAAACCGAAAGTGGTCAAGGTTAGATAGAGTAGATAAAGAACGAGGTTGGAAGTCAAGCCGACGATGACGAAGCGTAGGCTCTGGATATGCCAAGTGCTTACCCACTCTCCCGAACCCAGTGAAAGGTCATTTCCGGTTGTAAAAAACGGAAACCAAGCTTGACATAGAGATTCAATACCGCCACGTTTCGCGCCGAAATCGTGGTCATCACGCCATCTTGTCCTTCCGCCTGATGGTGGCGCAACATCATCCGCCAAACTCTCCAGCCATAGCCCCGCCCCTGCCATTGGGGAGCAATGGCGGTCAGGTGCCAATAAACCGATTGATTTTCCTTAGACTCAACAATAAAGAGCGCCGCGATGCGATCACCTTCCATGACTTTAAGCAAGCGTTGCCGAGGATGGCTGAGAGTGTTTACTACCCATTGACCATAGCGCGCATCGCCCAAACGTGGATCGAGCCGTGGGTCGATATGATAGCGTTCGTGGCTAAAGGCATGTTCAGCAATCTCTCGTAGTGCAGGCAAATCGTTTGCTAATGCGGGAATAGCTATAAGATTGTCTGGTAAAAAATCCAAGGATTGTAGTTTCTCGATTTTCGGATGCAGCACCATTTCGATAAAACGAAAACCTTTAGACTCCAAGAACATCGATTCCCGCAACCGATCATGCGGCAATCGGCAACTAGCTATCTTGATCTCGCGAGCATCCAGCCAGTCTTGGAATTTCCGATAATCATCCGAAACGGAAGATGGGTCGACTACCTCCAGCGTTTCAATTTGCGCAACGGAAAAACCAAAGACTTCCGTATCCCACGGGATTTGACGAGCCATCAGACACAGGCCTGAACCTGTGAGGGAAAAGACAGACACAGCGTCGTGTCCGATTCTCAGGACTTATCCACGCCCGCAGCCGAATCCAGCAGCGCCAGCCACGCCTCGCCGTCGGCGCAATCGAGCAGCCGCTCCCCGAGTTGCTCCAGAGCATCCGGAACCGTCACCCGTGCCAGCATCGGCGCGCTGCGCGTCGCGATTTCCGCCCCAAAACGGCGGCGTGCCAGCCTCAATACCAAGTCACGCTCCGATTGCAAACCCTGTTGCAAACCCTGTTGCAAGCCCTGTTGCAAGCCCTGCTGCAAACCCTTTTCCATACCCTTTCGTATTCCGATACGCTCCACGCTGGTCACGTAGCGCATTTGCGTCGCCTCCTCAAATGTTCGTACTTCAACCCAAAGCCGGTCTTCCAAGGCGGCTGGTAGCTGTAGCAGCCAATCGATGACCCGAAACAGTTCGAGAATATCTCGCCGTTGCCAACCCCGCCGGTACAAGCTCTTCACCAGCTCCAGCTTGCCCCGGTAACGGGCGTCGGGATCGGTGGCGGTGGCTCGGGCCTGGAGATGGGCCTGCACCACGACCGCAAAGGGGTTGGTCGATTCGGCCAGTTCCGCTTGTCGGTCACGGAAGTCGTTCAGGCACGCCACCGGAAAGGCGAAGCGAGTTTCGCCGCCCCAGCGGCCGTAGTCGAATCGTCCCACCGTTTCGCCGCGTCCCTCGCCCAGCACCGCCAGGCTGACCACCGTCCGGGCGTGGCGGTCGAACAGCCGGTAGTTGTAGCTGAACATCCGTTGGGCGAATCCGGTCTCCCGCCGTCCCTGCACTTCGACGTGGACCAGGAGCCAATCCTCGCCGCCGTCGCGGGTGGTCACCTGCACCAGTTTATCGGCCCAGCGCCGCCCCAGTTCGGCGTCGCGCACCACCTGTTGCAATTCCTTGTCGAGAAAGCGATGACCCTGTTCCCAGGCGATATCAGCATGGGCGGCGGGGAAGAAAAAGGCCAGAAAGGCCGGAAAGTATCGTTCCAGCGCCTCCTTCCAAGGCGAATCGTAATCGTCGGCCATGCCCGTCATCGCCCGCCATCGCCCGCGCGCCCGACGGTTTCCTCCCCGCCCGTCCGCTCCCGCACCGCATAGGGCGGGCGCTCCATGGTGCGGAAATGCATCCGGGCCAAGTATTCGCCGATGATGCCCAGCGCCAGCAGTTGCGCGCTGGAGAACAGGGCGATGATCGAAGCCAGGAAGGGAAAACCCGGCACCCCACCGCCCTGAATCAGATAACGCCCCAGCACGTACACCAGCACCAGCGCGCCGAACACAGCGAAGGCGAAGCCCATCACGCTAGCCAGTTGCAGCGGCCGGATGGAAAAGCCGGTCATCATGTTCAGGGCATGGCGGACCAGCTTGCGCGGCGTGTAACCGGATTGACCGAACTGGCGCGGCTCGTGGCGGACCCGCACGGCGGCGAAGCGGGTGGTGGCCCAAGTCAGCAGCACGTCGATGTTGACCGATGGGCTGCGGTAATCGGCGAAAACCTCGCGCAACTCGGCGCGGAACGCGCGCAAGGCGCTGACGTGGCGGGCGGTTTCCGCGCCCATCGCCCCTTGCAAGGCGATCTTGGTGATGCGGGACGCCAGATCGCGCAGAAAACCGTGCTGTTCGCGCTCCGGCGGGCCGTACACCACGTCGTAGCCCTCCTCCAGCTTGGCCAACAGCTTGGGCAACTCCTCCGACGGGTGCTGGAGATCGTCGTCCATCGTCACGATCACCGCGCCGCGCGCTGCCCGAATCCCACACAGCAGGGCGTTGTGCTGGCCGTAGTTGCGACTCATTTTAAAGCCACGCACCCTAGGATCAACCGCTGCTAGGCTCTTTAATGATGTCCCAAGAGCGATCACCGCCGCAGTCTTCGACGAAAATAATCTCGAACTCATCGCCCCGTTGTTCGAATAAGGAAACCAAGCGGCGATATAACTCGGGCAGGCTTTCCGCCGAGCGATAGACGGGGATGAGGATGGAGGTTTTCGCCGATTTATTCATTTGTTAGGCATTTTCTACTTCGCTCTGCCCATAGCTTATTTACGTTAGCTAAGCTATAAAGAGCAGCAAGCAGCACAAATGGCCAAGCAGGTAAAGCATAACGATACTCGACCCAATTTGCATAAACTCCAAAGAATAACGTTCTCGTTAAAACAAATGATATCCCTAACACCAAAAAACATGAGTACCATTTTTCAAAATCAAGCGGTTTTAAAAAGCAAAAAATTATGCAAAAATAAAAAACTAACGGTCATTATCTTGCTGAAAAAATTCGGCAACCGTAAAAAGTGATAAAGATAATAGCTGGCATTACTTAGATTGATCCAGAAATTTCCTAAGTTATATAATCGATTCCATAAGTAGTAAGCCAGAGGATTTTTTCAATTCTTTCATTAGCTACCTTCATAAAAAATGAATCTTCAGCAAATAACATATACCCTCTTACTTTGACTTCCTTGACAATCTGATTTATCAGTGAACGCTCTTCGTCGCTGGAAAAAGCATCATATGGAAGGTTTTGAAAATCATTAACACTAATCAGAAAAGGACCCCAAACGATATTTTCTTTAACTGTCTGAGGGCCTAACCATGTCTGTGTCCATTTTGTTAAACCAGGAGTAGCATGACGAAATTCACCAAAAATAGCTATCTTATTTTCAACATGCCAGCGATAAGCTATGTTAGCGCCAACTATAAGAAAAAAAGGAATAGAAGCCAATAGTGCATACTTAGAAAAAAGCTTCCAAGACAATAATTTTAATCTTATAACTAAAGCAATAAAAACCAGCAATGGAACAAAAATAATCATTTCTGGTCGTATAATAAAGGTAATACTCAGAAAAAGACTACCAACCAATATTGAAATTGATTTTACATTTTTTTATCATTGCTAACGAATAGCGCCAGTGCAATCAAACATAAAACGACCAAGAAACAAACCAGGGTATCAGGATTGATAACGGTGATAAAAGCAGAGGTCCAAGGCTGAGCGCCTAGAACAATAGCCGGAAATATTCTGAACTTATTCGAATCATTAAACGAGCAAGCCGCAAAAAAAATTAAAATTATAACCGCTGCGTCCAAGAAAAACTGGATTATGCGGACAGACCGATAAATATCTGAATTCTCTTCTCCAAAAACTAGTAATGATGAAAGAAAAATAGGATAACCAGGAGGCCGAAAATCTGAGTACCGCAAATCGGTTTGACTAGAATCATTGTTTGCTATTTTCTGAAAAGATTTGTACTGCAAAAAATATCGTGCCTTGGGAACATAATCATTAGCGTCGCCTATTAACTGGTTACTTACAGGAGATGTCATCACCAAAAGAAATTTTAAGAGCATAAATATCAATAGAAAAATAACAGCCGTATCGATTTTTTTAAATTTCGTGCTCATCACTTAACCTGACGCACCAATAGTTTTATCATAAAATACAACGCATTACTTACCACTCACCCCCGCACATGCCCATCGCCCAGCACCACGAACTTGAGGGTGGTCAAGCCTTCCGCGCCGACCGGGCCACGGGCGTGCAGCTTATCGGTGCTGATGCCAATTTCCGCGCCCAAACCATACTCGCCACCGTCGGCGAACCGGGTCGAGGCGTTCACCATCACCGAACTGGAATCGACCTCGCGTAGAAAACGCCGCGCCCGGCCATAATCTTCCGTCACGATGGCGTCGGTGTGGGCGGAACCGTAGCGGGCGATGTGCTCCATGGCCTGGTCGAGATCATCGACCACCCGGATCGCCAGAATCGGCGCCAGATATTCGGCGTACCAATCCTCCTCGGTTGCTACTCCGACCTCCGGCAGCAGGTCGCGGGTCCGCTCGCAACCGCGCAGTTCCACACCGGCTTCCCGATAACGCCGGCCCAGCTCGGGCAACACCTGGCCGGCGACGCCCGCCGCCACCAGCAGGGTTTCCATGGTGTTGCAGGTGCCGTAGCGTTGGGTCTTGGCGTTGTAGGCGATCGACACCGCCTTGTCGGGATCGGCGCGATCGTCGATGTAGACATGGCAGACCCCGTCCAGATGCTTGATCACCGGCACCCGCGCCTCGCGGCTGATGCGCTCGATCAGGCCCTTGCCGCCGCGCGGCACGATCACGTCCACGTATTCGGCCATGCCGATCAGCGCGCCCACTGCGGCGCGGTCGGCCGTGTCGATCACCTGCACCGCATCGGCGGGCAGACCGGCGGCGGCCAGTCCCTGCTGGATGCAGGCGGCGATGGCACGGTTGGAATACAGCGCTTCCGATCCACCGCGCAGCACGGCGGCGTTGCCGGCCTTCAAACACAGCGCGGCAGCGTCGGCGGTCACGTTCGGCCGCGACTCGTAGATGATGCCGATCACCCCCAGCG
>DAOTGT010000087.1:11160-13951 GCA_035447285.1 Candidatus Competibacter sp. | reverse complement strand
GGCAAATCCAAGTTCGCGACTTGCGCCGGCTGTCATGCCATCCCCGGCTATACCAACGCCTATCCAACTTATCATGTCCCCCGGCTGGGCGGTCAGCACGCCGACTACATCATCGTCGCGCTCAAAGCCTACCAAGCCGGCGAACGCAAGCATCCCACCATGCATGCCAACGCCTTTTCGCTCAACGAACAGGACATGCAGGACATCGCCGCCTATCTATCCAGCTTCCCCGCCGCCGCCGCGCCCTACCCGGTTCGGGGCGACACCGCCGCCGGCAAGACCAAAAGCGCGACCTGCGCGGCCTGCCATGGCACGGATGGCAACGGCAACATCCCGATTTATCCCCGACTGGCCGGCCAGCAAGAAGACTATCTGCGCAAGGCGCTGGGCGATTATCAGAGCGGTGCCCGCACGAACCCGATCATGGGCGGCATGGCCAAACCGCTATCGCCGCAGGACATCACCGATCTTGCCAGCTATTTCGCTAGCCAACCCAAAGGTCTGGTGACCGTCCAACAGGAGTGAGTACCGCCTAGCTCGTTCCGGCTAGGGCTCCCGCACCAACCGAAACTCCAGATCGTCACTGAGCGGATCGGCGCCTGCCCGCCAGTTGCCGCCGCGAATCGCCACCGCTTCCGGCAACCGACTGGCGCAGCGCTGCTCTTGACCCTCGTACTCCCGCCGGTATTCGGAGCAGGTCCACTCCCGGACCTGCTCATCCGAATCCGGCGCGGCGGCCATCACGCCGGCACGGGCGGCATACTCCCATTCCAGTTCGGCCGGCAGACGGTAGACCTTGCCCGTCCGCGTGGACAGCCAGGCGGCGTAGTCCATGGCCTCTCTCCAGGTGACCCGAACCGGGCCATCGGACATCGCGCCGGATGCCAGCGGCGCGGTCCGACCGCTGGCTTCGGCAAAACGGCTGTATGCATCCAGGCTGACTGTGTACCGACTGATCGCAAAGTCGGCGCCAGGCACCGCCACCCAATCCGACTCCGGCGGCGCGGACGGCGGTTGAGCGGCCGCACCGCTGGCCGCCGGAGGCACGGTCGCGACCGGAGTCGACTCAGCGGCCGGTGAGGCTCCAGGCTGTGAGCCGGCGGGCTTCGGCGTCGGCGCCGCCGAAGCCGACGCCGACGCCGACGCCGACGCCGACGCCGAAGCCGGGGCAAAGTAGAACTCGCCACGCAGCGAGGAAGCGACCCAGGGGATCTGGCCCCCGCCACTCTCCTGCTCCACCGCCACCAGCACCTGCTTGAACACCTGTTCGAGACTAAGGCCGGGCATGCTCATGGCCGCCAGCAGATGGCGGGTGTAGGGGCTGTTGCGGCTGGCGCCGTCCTGCGAAACCGCGCCGGGCGCGGTGGCGTAGGCGATAAAGGTCCCGGCCGGACCCTCCATGCGCGCCAACCCCCGGCTTCCGCCGAAACCCCGGGTAAAGGGATTGTTGCGGCAGGCATCCAGAATCACGATGTTCAGTTCGTTGCCGGCGGACTCCATCGCCCGCAGCACGATGTCGGCGTCGACACCCTCGTCGGGCACTTCGAACTCCTGACGGATATCGGCGCCGATGGGAATCAGGTAGTTCTGCCCCTTGAGCTGGACACCGTGCCCAGCGTAATAAAACAGACCGACGCCGCGCCGCTGCCGCAACTGTTGCTCGAATTCCCGCAGCGCCAACCGCAGGGTCTGGCGGTCGGCGTCGATCCGTTCGATGACCTGAAACCCCAATTCCCGCAGCTTGGCCGCCATGTCGCGGGCGTCGTTGGCCGGGTTCTTCAGCGGCGCGTCTTGATAGGCGCCATTGCCAACCACCAGCGCGGTGCGAGATTCCGCCAGCACCGTTCCAGGGACAAGCAGCGCGACCAGACCGACCCAGCCGGCCAAAGCCATTTTCGACCAGAAACAGCTTCTTTTTTCACGTTCGATCAGCAACCGCATTGCAAGCACGAAGTTCATATTGCAATCATTCAGGGGCAGTGATTTTCGGAGAGAGGGAATCGTTGGCGAGTTTGCGCGCCACCGGCTGAATGGTACTACCTTGGCAAGCCACCAACCGCGCCGGGGACAGCGATTTTTCTCCGAACGGCTGGCCGGCGCGTTGATTTCGCACCTCGCCGCTCCCAGAATTGTCAAAAGGATATAAAACCAGCCACGACCACGGTTTGGAGATACTCATGCACGTTCACCATTCAGGCACGAAATGGCTCGTCGCCGTCGCGATCGGCGCGACTTTATCGGGGTGCGCCACCAACCCCGACGGCACCACGAACGACCAGCAGGCGACCGTCGCTCAGGGCGCGGTGTTCGGGGCGCTCGTGGGCGGGCTGCTCGGCGCCGCCGTCAGCGACAACAGGGGCCGGGGCGCCTTGATCGGCGCCGCGGCCGGTGGTTTGATCGGCGCCGGCATCGGCAGTTCCATCGCCGAGCGCAAGGCTCAGTACGCCAACGAGGAAGACTTTCTGGTCGCGGAAATCCGCCGTAATCAGGAGTTCATTCAGGAAGCCGATGCCCAAAACCGCCAGCTTTACCAGGAAATTGCCCAACTGGACCGCGAATCGCAGCGGCTGGCGCGGCAATATCGGGCGGGCAAAGCCTCGCGGGACGCCCTCGTCCAGCAAAAAGCCACCGTGGAAAAGCAACTGGCCAAGGCCAAACAGATCAACTCGTTGGCCGAAAAACAATTGGCCGACGCCGAGCAGGTCCATCAGGAATCCCAACAGAAACGGGGAGCGCAGGATCAATATACCCGGCAGTTGGAGTCCAATCTGGTGGAACTGAAGGAAACCCG
>DAOTGT010000087.1:0-11060 GCA_035447285.1 Candidatus Competibacter sp. | reverse complement strand
ATGAAAGCCGACGAGGTGGCCGAACAGCGCCGCCAGTTGGCCTCGCTCAAGGCCAGAAACCGAGCGCTCGCCAAGCGGGTCGATCAGTTGAAGCGATCCAAATCCGCCACCGATCAGCGCACAGCGGAGTTGCAGCGCAAGCAACGACAATTGAACCGCGACATCCAGGAGTTCGAGGTCCAGCTCGATAAGGGCCAACTGACCGCCGCCCAGGCCAATTCCAAACGGCTCAGCCTGGAACGGCAATACGACGCCATCAAGAATCTGTGAGACGCGGGACGTGGGGCATGAACGGTGCTCGCCGGATACCGGCACTATTGCTGACGGCATGGATCGTCGCGATGCCGGCGGCATTGGCCCAGGATAGCGAGCGAAACCGCTATTTCGTCCAGCAAATGATCGAAATGGCCGCCACCAACAACGAGCAGGGAGTGGCGGGCATGCAGCGGATGCTGGAACAGAACCCGAGACCGGCGGCATCCGACCCGGCGACGGCACGCGCCGCCTTTCAGCATGGCCTGACCCTGTTTGAGCAGGATGCGCTGGATGCGGCGCTGGAGGCGTTCCAGCAGGCCAGCCGGGACGATCCCGGTAACGCCGACGCCGCCAACTATGCGGGGCTGGTCTACCGTAAAATGGGTCGCTTTCCCGAAGCGGAAGCTGCCTTGCAACAGGCGCTCGCCCTCGAACCCACCCGAGCCGTGGCCTGGTTCCAGCTCGCCCAAGTGTACGGTCTGACCAATGACGCCGACCGCGCGCTGGGCGCCCTGGCCAATACCTATCGCTTTGCCCAGAATCAGATGCGCGCCGAGGAAATCCTGCGCAACATCGCCGAAAACGAGGCGGCCGACATCCTGCGCAACGCCGCCCTGGAAACCCTGCGGCTGTTCCATCTGCCGGCGGAAGCCGTCATCGTCCCGCCGCTGCCGGCCAACCCCGACGGTATCGTGCCGATGAACAGCGCGCCGATCCCCACCCGCGCGCCATGAATTTCCCGCTTCTCGCCTTTCGTGGCGTGGCGCTGGCACTGGCGCTGACCGGCGCTTCGCCCGCTGCGGCCAGTCAATACGAAACGATCGATTATTACGTCCAGCAAATGATCACCCTGGCTGGCGCCAACGAAGAAGCCGGCGTGCTGATCTTCCGGGAACAGATGGAAAACCTGCCGCGACCGGAACAGGGCGATGCCCGGCAGGCCAGCCCTTTCAGCCAGCACGGCCAGGAGCGGTTGGCGGACGGCCAACTGAAGGAAGCGCTGGCGGCATTCCGCCAGGCCTTCATCGCCGATCCCGCCGATCCGGAAATCGCCGGCGCGCTCGGTCTGACCTATTTGCGGTTGCGCCGTTTCAAGGAAGCGGAACGACTATTGGTCTACGCGCTGTCCCTGGCGCCGACCCGTTCGATGTCCTGGCTCGTCCTGGGACAGGTCTACGGCCAGCAGGGCGACGCCCGCCGAGCGACCGGCGCGTTCGTCAACGCCCACCGCTTCGCCAAGGACCGGCCACAACTGACCGAACAACTGCGGCAACTGGCCACCGCCGATCCGGTGGATGCCGTCCGCATCGGCGCGTTGCAAGCCTTGCGAGCGACGCGGCCCGCACCCGCCACCAAGCAGCCCATTCCTCTCACCGGTTCACCCCCCCAGGCCGTGCCGGTCCAGCCTGGGGGTGATTCCAGGCACGTTTCCGAAATCCAAACCACCCCTACCACCACGACAACTCGCGATCTACTCGGCTCGCTGAAACAAGGTTTGGCCTTGTTGGCAAAACCGGCCGACCCCGCCACGGCGGAGCCAACCGCGTCACCGGCGGCGGATAACGGCAATCCGGGGCAACGCATTTACCGACGCGGCATGCCGCTCACCTGCCTGATCGTTACTTTCCAGGATGGCAAAACCGCCAATCTGGGCAGTGGCCTGCTGGTATCGAAGGATGGGCTGGTCATCACCAACAACCACGTCATCGATAAAGCCGAGAACCTGGCGGTCCGCTGCGGCGACCGGGAGTCGGTGGCTCGCATCCGCAAACGCAGCAAGGAACCGGACCTGGCATTGTTGGCCACCAAACTCAAAAGCAAGGAAAGTTTTATTCTCAACCAAACCTACAGCCAGGATCTAATCGGGCTGGATGTGTTCGTGATCGGCAACCCCTACGGCCTGGAGAGTACCTTTTCGACCGGCGTGATCAGCGGGCTGCGCGAGATCGACGGGGTCCGCTACATTCAGATTTCCGCGCCGATCAGCCCCGGCAACAGCGGCGGACCGGTCATCCTGCGGGACGGTACCGTCATCGGCATCGCCACCATGGGGTTAAAAGTCGGCCAAAATCTTAATTTCGCCATTGCCGCGGCCGATGTCATTGCGTCCCCGATTTTCGCGCCGAAGCAAATGCAAGTCCGCTCGGTGAGCACCCCCTGACCCCGCCCGTTCCGGTGCGGACGCGCGGCGATCACTCCACCGCCCCCAGCGCCAGTACATAGCCCCCCGCCACCAACAGATCGCCCGGCTTGGCGGCGGCGGCGGTGTCCACGCCGGGACTGAGCACATCCAGCACCTCGCCCGACGGTGCCAGCCGGTAAACCGACATGTTCTGGCTTTCCAATTGCACCCACCAATCCTCGCGCCGCACCTGCACCCGCAGATGGCGACGTGACAACCCCAGATATTCGGCGCTGATACCGACCGTCTTGTTCGGTTTGCCCTCCCAACGCAGAGAACGCGGATCGGCCAGCAGGCGTGGCGCGATATCCGCCTCCGAGCCACGGCCGAAACTCACCGCCCGCTCGCGCGGGACCGGCAACGCCAGCGGCGCCGGTAGCCGCACCCAACCGAGATAATGCCCCGTCATCGACGATGGCGCGGCGAGGAATTCCAATTCCAGCTCTGGAAACGGCCGCCACACGCCGGGCAGCTCCAGCGGCGCCGACAGTCCCACGACCTCGCCAAACAACCGATCCGCGCTGTCGATCCGCAGCCAGGCGGCGGCGTCGGGATGGTTATCCAGCACCAGTCCGCCCGCGCGATTGAAGCTGATCCGCCAGTCGCTGATACCGGCCGCCGCATAGGTCGACAAGCGTTGCAAGGCGACGCCCACCACCTGCAAGCAAGCCGCCGGTCGACGGGGAATCCAGGTGTGCTGGTCGAGTCCGGCCGGCGGCGCGGGCGCGGGTGGCGGGGAAGACTCCAGAATGGCGGCCGGCGGCGCGGACGGTTCCTCGAAATGTATTGGGATGCCGAACACCGGCTCGCGCCGGCCCCAATGATCGATCATCGTATAATCGCCGTCCGCCGGGGCGGATGGCTTCGATCCCGATACCGGCTTGCCCAAATCGGCGACCGGGGCGACGGGCCGCCGTTCCGGCCGCGCCGGCGATTCTGGCGACGCCTGTTCCGGCAACGTTGGGAGCTCCACATCCGCCGACAGCGCCACGACCCGCAGCCGCAAACCACGACCACGATGGTCGCGCGCCACGAAGCCACCCTGGCCGTCGCCGGTCAGATTCAGACAGGCCGGCGGCTCCTCCACCACATCCACCAGGGTCGGTGCCTCGGATCGCTGGAGCAGCAATATCGATTCGCTGCCTGGGAACGGCCAAGCCACCACCGCGTAACTGCTGGCACGCCGATCACCGTTAAGCAGCGTCAGCCGCTGGCCGGGATAGATCGACCCCACTTCCCGCCAATCGCTCTGCCCATCGGCCGTCACTTCGATCCGAAAGACTGGTGCTTCGTCGTCGGCCGGCAGATGGATCGCCCGACCGAACAGTGCCTGCACCTCGCCCGGACGCAACACCGGGTCCGGCTCCAGGCGATAACGAATCGTCGCGTTCTCGGCCAGATGCTCGCCCAGATCCCGTTCGTGCAGACGCCGCAGTTCCCGCAGGAGCAAACGGCGACCGAACCCATCCTCCAGTCGTTCGTCACGAATGGAATCGCGTTCCGAAATCCGAATGACGACGTGGCTGTAGTAGGTTTCCTGGCGCTGGCCGGCGGAACGCGCGATACGTCGCGGATGGCGCTTGAGTGCTTCCAGCAGCAACACCCCCTCCTGGCCGATCCGAACCCGATCCCACAACCATTCGGCGTTGAAGATATCTGGCACCGCGCGCAAGTTCACGCAGATGACGTAATCGGAAGCAATCAGGGCATTAGGGTGGGTGGTCATCATTTCCTTCCTCGACCGCGACGGCCAGCGCCACGACCGGCAACACGAATAGCACCAGATGGCTGCCGGCGGCCGAGAGCAGCGACATCGGCTGGCCCATCACCGGCAGAAATCCCAGATTGGTACCCCATGACACCAAAAAATGCGCGCCGAGCATGGCCGCTCCGCCGCACAGCGCGAAATAGGCGAAGTCGCCAAGCGCCACCGATCGCCGGTCATTGCGGTTGGTCCGTCTCAGGGCACGATCGGCGATCGCCAACAGCAGCAGAACGAACGCCGTCTGCGTGGCCACCAGCAGTAATGCCGCCAAGCCTCCGTAGCGATTCAGGAAAAACGTCGGCGTGAAGTCGTTTTCCACCAAGGGAACCGTCATGACCCGCTCGTTGGCCGCATCGTTCCAGACCGCGCCGGTCCAGCCACCGGCCCGGATCGCCTCCAGCGCCCGGCGCAGTTGATAGCCGGCGTGCGGGTACTGCTCCGGCGCCGCCCAGGCTCGAATCCGGATCGGCTTCAAATCCAACGGGAAGCTGTCCGGCTGCTGGCGCAGCCAAATCACTCCACCCGCCAGCGACCCGACCAGCACGAGCAACGCCAATCGGCCGCCCCACCGCCAACCCGACCGAGGATGTACCCGCAGGTAGCTCCATGCCAACGCCAGCGCCCAGAGCAGCAACAAAACCAAGGGTGAAAAATCTCGCAGGACCCCCAGTGCAAAACCGCTCGCCACCAGCAACAACAGCACCGGCCCCAAAGAGAGCGACCACCGGGAGAGTTTTCGGGCGCCCCTCTCTCCCGCACCGACCGTCAAAGCATGAGCCGCCAACAGCACCAACGCCAGCTTGGCCAGTTCGAACGGCTGGAAACCACTCCAACCGCCCTCATCGCCAAACGCGGCTTGTGCCGCCAGCAATATCAGCGCCGCGCCACCCAGCGCCAGCGGTCCCCAGCGCGCCAGCCGAAAATCCAGCCCGTCGACCGGCCGCCAGCGGCGCCAGACGCTCCGCCAAGCCCACGCCAGCCAGCCGAATGCCCCGGCCAGCGCCGCGCCGCCACCGCCGAAGCGCGGCCAACCGGACTCTTCGGCGCCGGCTCCCAATTGCAGCAGGGTGATCCACCCACCGCCCAGTAACAGCGTCAGCACGACCAGCAAACCAACGCTCCACGGCGAGCGTACCGCCGTCAGCCAAAGCAACAGCACCGGCCATGCCAACAAGTAGGGCCACAGCACCGGAACGGTCAAACTGTTCAGATAGAGACCCAAACTACTCCCGGCCAGTGCCAGCGCGCCCGCGATCCGGCCGCGATCGCCCACACTCGGCCAGCGCCCGTCACGCGTCCGAATCGACCAGATCAACCCCAGCGCCAGCAGGGGCAGCGCCAAACCCAGCGGCCAGCCCAACGCGCCCAGGCCGGGCGGCCATAGCCAGGCCACCGAGTGCCAGCGCACCTCCACTGGGGGCGTGACCGGACGCGGGGCTATCGCGGCGGGCCAGCGCTGGGCGCGGGCCACGACCGCCAGTTCCAACACCGGGGCGGTCCGCAATACCCGATACCGGGTACGACCGATGATCAAGTCGTCGCCGACCGCCAGCGGGACGGAGCGCCGCCACAGCGATTCGGCCTCCGGTCCACCCGCCGCCACCGTCACCGCCGGACCGTCCGGCCGCCCGGCCTCGCCGGGGCGCAGCACAAAACCCGAGCCGACGGGTGCCAGCACCACGGTATCCAGCGGAACCCCCACCAAGCCCAGCCGGTCGGCGCAATGGACGCCACCCCCCAAGCGCAGCGGTCGCCGGACCAGGCCGAGCCATCCCAGGTCGGCCACGCGTTCGCGCCAACGGCTTCGCCAGTCCGGGTAACACTCGGGCAGCGGTTGGCCATCCAGGCGCAAACGAAACCCATCGTACTCCCAACGTCGCCCACCCTCTTGCAGCGCCAGTCGCCCATCTTCCGCACCAAGCACGGTGAAGGCTTGACCGTCGGCGATAAAGACCGCTCCCGCTCGCAGTGGCCATTCCCGGATCGGCCGCTCATCGCCGCCACGGACCGGTTGCCACAATACCTGCTTGCCGGTAGCGATGTTGATCAACCGCCACTCGCCACCGGCTTCGCGCCGCAGCAGAATATGTTCGCTGTCGGCCTGGGGCGCCCGCAATGCCTCGCGACCCAACATGACCGTTTGGCCCGGTTCCAGGGTGACGGTCAGCACCCGGGGCTCCAGCCAGGCTGGTGCTCGATACACTGTCCACCCCGCCGCCAACACCGGCAACAACCAGAGCAACGTCAGCCACCAGCGACCGGCCAGCGCCGCCGGCCAGCGAGGCGCGACGGAATCGCCACCGGCACGGAGTCCGGGTTCACTCATCGCCTTTCGCCTCGGCCAGCGCCGTCAGCCAAGCCGCCGTCAACTCGCCGCATTCCGTGCCGTCAGGACCAATGGCGGGACTGATCCAACAAGCGAAGGCCAGACGTCGATTCTCGCCCGGCAGTGCGCCCGGTTCCAGCCAGCCCACCAGCCAGGCATTCGCCGCCACTTTCGTGGAATCCAACCATGCGGCGCCAGCCTTCAAATAGAGCGACGACCGGATCGCATCGAAGCGCAAATCCGCGAAAGCGGTACGCAGCGGTTCCTCGTCCAGCGCCAACCGCATGCCCCGCCGAATGCGGTCGGTGGCGATGTCGAGCGCGGTTGCCGCCGCGTCTCGCGCCGGTTGACCGTTCAGCTCGACCAGCACTCTCGGCGGCGTCCGCTGACCGGTGGCGATGACCGCCGCCAGTTCGGCCAGTTGCAGCGGCGTGACATACACGCCCTGTCCCAGCGCCGCGCGCCGGACTCGTCCGCGATCGCTCATCGGTTCCAGCGCCGCCGCGCTGGCCCGCAGAACATCGTTCGCCCCGATCAGGCCGGCCGGCAACAAACCGCCATCCAGATCCCGGGTCGAGTCGAAACCGAGTTCGGCCATGATATCCAACAGCGGTCGCACCCCCCGCAACGCCGCCGGAGTCAGGGCTCGCGCGCTGGCCAAGCCCGACGAGCCCGCATCGTCCAGCAACGTGGCATCGGTGGTCTCCACCAGCCAGGCAAACCAACCGCGCGCGGAATCGCGCAGCGCCTGAATCAGGCCATACCGCTCATCGCCGTGACGCCGCATCCGTTCCAGCAAGGTCTGCCCGCCACCCTGTTCATCGCAAACCGCCGACGGTTCGCGACCGCTGACGTGGCTCGGATAACAGGCCGCGTCCGCCGCAAAACCATGGGCCAGCGCGAGCGGCCAGCTCGCCAGTGCGTCGGCGGTCAAACCCGCCAGCGCCGCCGCCAGTTGCGGCCGGTGACCGGCTTCCCGCTCCAGCAACAAGGCATCGACCAGCTCGAAAACCGAGCCAACCGAGTCCGAGCCGTCGCCGTCGTGCTGCCAGGCTCGAACCCACAACGGATTGCGGCGCGGTCGCACGGCCGCTACGAACGTGGATAGATCGCTCCAGGCAACGCCGACCGGCGGTTCCGGGCTACCGGTCACGGCCAAGATATCGCCCTGGTCGGCATCCAGCACGATCAGACTCGTCACGCGCTCTTCCCGCTGGGCATCGGTTTCACTCGCCGCAACGCCGATGGCCGGCGATCGTTCCAACAGCGCCCGCCGCGCCGCCTGCTGCAAGCGGGGATCCACGGTCAGGCGGGCCTCGACCGCCGTTGCGCCATACCGACCCAACCGCGCCAGCACGCCGCCCACCGAACCGGCATGGACCGGACCCAGGCCGACCAACGCCGCCAACCCCAGATCCCACACTGCTCCGGTCGGTTGGCCGGCTTCCCACAACAGCGTCCCTGCCCGGTCGCGCAACGTCACTTCGGCCGGCGACGGTCGGGACGGGTCGCCACCATTGGCCGCCGGCGAATCGTACCAGCGCAGGCGGCCATCGACCCGGCGGATATGGGCAAAGTCGTAACGGTACAAACCGGGGAATGCCTCGGCCGGCAATGGTTGAAAAACCAGTTCCAATTCCGTGGCGCCGTCCCGCATTTCCAACCGCAACCAGCGGGCCAGCGCGTCCCGCCCGGCGCAGGGTCTCGCGTCCACGCAACGCGGGGCGCTGGCCAGCACCGTGGCACCGGTCACGGCCGGGGGGCCGCCCACCACCAGCAGTTCCAGCCGCTCGCCGGACTGGGCCGGTCGCGGCAGGCTCAACCGAAACCGCACCGGCCACCGCTGCTCCAGCTCCGGCCAACGCGCTACCCGTCGCCAGGTTTGCCAACCGTGTGGCGCCTCGATAAACAAGCGTCCGGCCAGCAGCGGCATGGACTCGGTCAGCATCAGCGGCACCTCCTTCCAATCCGCCCGCCAATCTCCGTTCAGATCGGCATTCTCCGGCCGCCAGCGCACCGCCGCCAGCAGTTGGCGCGCGTTGAACGTAGCCACTTGGCGGCGTACGTAGCGGCCGGTGGTGCTGAAATGCAACGCCTGATGCAAACGTTGTATTTCATCATTCCACGGTCCATCCAACCAAGCGTGTTCACCGGCACCGGACGCCAGCAGGTCGGGACGGACACGAGCGAACGCGCGGCGCAAGGGTAGATCGGCCGGCGCGATGGCGATCCGGCTATCCTCCCCCGACCGCAGCAATCCGGCGGCCAGCGACCGCTCGAACAGTTCGGCGTCTTCGCGAGGCGGTAGCGGCGCGGCGGGCGCATACTGGCCGGGCGCCAGGCGGAATTCCCGCACCGAACCGTCGCCCGCATACCACAATACGGTTCGCGGTTCCGCGTCGGCCATCCCGGCCTTTTCCAGCGGAGGACCATATACCTCGATCCGCAGCCGCCCGAGCGAACAGGCGCGATCCTCCAACCATCGCACTCGCAGCGCGCGATCCCAGCGCCCGGCGACCACCGGGCCGACGTTCCACAGCAACCAGAGATCGCGCTGGAACGCCAGTGCCGGCCCCGCGCCCGTTTCCGCCGTGTCCGCCAGCAGCAAGACCGGCCGCTGATCATGCAAGGTCACCCGCAACGACCCCGCGTCGGCGTACGATCGCGGCGGCATGCCCGCCGGTTCCGTGGTCACGACGAAAGCCGGCACGTCCACCCCATCGGGACCGTCATCCAGTAACGGATTCTTCAGACCGCCATCCATCGCTTGGGAAGGATGAGCGGCACGATTGGCGGCGGCGACCTCCCGCAACCGTGACCAGTCCCAGCCGACATACAGCGGCGCCATGATGGGTCCAGCGGCGGAATCGACGCTTTGGTCGCACAAAGCCAGATCCTGCTGACCGATCGGTTGGCCCGGTCCTCGTACCAGCAGCAGCCCGTGGCGTGGGATAATCAGATGAAATCCCGGGCCGGCGGGAATGGTCACCGCCTCCTCCGGCAAGCCCGCCGGCAGCCGCGCCGGTGCCGCCGGCAGGGGCGTCGGCCGGGTATAAATCACCGCCAGTTGCGCCCACAAGGCCCCCACGCCGAGAGCCACGCCCAGCGCGAACAGGACCGACGGCAACAGCCGGCGCGACGCGGCGCAATTCAGTGTCGATACAGATTTCATGTGCAATGATATAAAGGGGGAACCAGCTTGACCCGGCGCCTATCGATTAGTTTACTGGATTACCATTCTGCCCCGAGAATGCCCAGCCTGGAGAATGCCCCATGCAAAGTGGTGAACGGATCGCGATCAACGGCCGAAGTTACCGGCTCGGCGCCATTCTTTCGCCCGGTGCCGGCAGTTACGGTCAAGTCTGGGCGGCCACCGATGGTGCCGGGCGCGCTGTCGCCCTGAAGTTCATCAATACCGAAGCGATGTCCCAGGCCGACCCCGCCTTCCAGGGTCATTGGCGCGCGCACCTGGAGCGGGAGATCGCATTTCTGGACGGCCTGGGCGCCGAACAGTCGCGGCATATCGTCGCCCTGCTCGACCACGGTCAAATCGACGGTCAGCCGGTGCTGGTGCTGGAACGGTTGCAGGCCAACCTCGGTCAGTGGCTGACACAACAGCGGCGGGACGGCGCACCGCCCCAGGAACTGGATCGCATTCTCGGCTGGGCCAGGCAGATTTTGACGAGCTTGGCGGTGATCCACCGCGCCGGCTTCGTCTACCGCGATCTTAAACTCAGCAACATCCTGATCGACGACGACGGCGATCTGCTCAAGCTGGCCGATTTCGGTTCGCTCAAACGTGAGAACGGCGATAGCACCCGTTCGTTCATCGGCACTCCCGCCACCATGGCACCGGAGCAGATCCTGCCGGTCGGTCACGGCGCGGGCGGCTGCGAGTATGCGGTGGACTACCGCGCCGATTATTATGCTCTGGGTCTGCTGCTGTTCAGCCTCATCACCGAACAGCCGACCACCGAGGCCCAGCGCCGGCTCGGCCAATTGCTGGCCCTGCATGGTCAGGAAGGCGCTGGCCAGCGAGGCGAGCAACTGGGTGGCCTTACCGAGGACGAACGGGAACGGCTGCGACGTTCCATCGAATTCTGGACGGTACCGGCGCTACCGGAGCACGGACACGGCGGCGCGGCGACCCTGTTGACGGACCTGATCGAGCAATTGCTGGCGCGCGATCCCGCCGACCGGCCAAGCGATGGTGACGCCATCCGCGCCGTGCTGGATGCGGCGCGTTCCGGCCAGTCCATCCTGCCCGCCCCGATTGCGGAACCGGATTGGGACCTGCCGCTGTCGGCCGATCCGCCGCGTCGGCACCCGCGCCGCGCCGCCGCGCCGACTTTTTCGCCTTGGTTGCGGCGATCGGTGGGACTGGCTGGGATGCTCGGGTTGGCGAGCGTGTTGGCCTGGACGCTCCTCCTCCAGCCAGCCGGTCAGATCCGACAGGATCGCGAGCAGTCGCCGGACGCCGTCGCCAGCGCCCCAGTGGTATCCGATACCGTGCCACCGGCGGAACCGACCGT
>DAOTGT010000086.1:0-14034 GCA_035447285.1 Candidatus Competibacter sp. | reverse complement strand
AAAAATTACATCTTAACAATAACAATAAGTTGGGATTTGTGGGTAATCAGATGGGGTGAAGGAGCTGGCGGAGCGCTACGAGACGCCGCTGGCGCAACTGTCCGAGACTGTGGAAGCCCTGTCCGCCCGCGTCGCCCATCACTTGAAAAGGATGGGGTTCTCATGGTGAGCCGATACAATCCGAATATTCACCATCGGCGTTCGATCCGGCTGGAAGGATACGATTATGCCCAAGCAGGCGCTTATTTTGTCACGATATGCGCCCATGCCCGAGAATGTCTGTTCGGTGAAATAGACGCCGATGCAATGATGTTGAGTGAATTCGGCGAAATCGTTCGAGACGAATGGTTGAAATCTTGCGCAATCCGGTCGGAGATAAAATTGGGTGCATACATCGTCATGCCCAATCATTTTCACGGGATCGTTTATATCGCCTCCACCGATTCGATTCGTCGGGACGACCGGGTGGCCGCCCCGATTGGGCCAAAACCCAAATCCCTCGGCGCATTCATGGCGGGTTTCAAATCCGCCGTCACCAAACGCATCAACGAAATACGCCGGACCCCTGGCGCTACCGTCTGGCAACGCAATTATTACGAACACATCATTCGCAACGAAGCCGATTACAACCGCATCACGGAATACATCAACCATAACCCCCAACGATGGGCGCAAGATTCGTTAAACCCCGTGCGTGCTGCCGTTTTGGCAGGAACGATGGGGGTTGCAGGGGCAATCACCGACGCGGCCGGGGTCGCCGGTGTAGGGGCGACCGGCCGGTCGCCCCTACGGAAGACGCGACATAACCGGGACCAAAAATAAGATGACCACGGGCTACAAGCAGACCGAGGTGGGGGTGATACCGGAGGATTGGGACTTCGTGCGGTTGACCACTGTTGCTGAGCTAGAAAGTGGACACACACCAAGCCGGCGGCAATCTAGATATTGGGGCGGCGACATTCCGTGGGTTTCTCTTCACGACACTGAGGATCTAAACCAAAAAGAAATCTACATTACTGCCCAGACTGTGACGCAGGAGGGCATAAATAATTCGTCAGCACGTCTATTGCCGAAAGGAACTGTCATTTTTTCTAGAACTGCTACGGTCGGGAAAACCACCGTGCTTGGAAGAGAAATGGCAACTAGCCAAGACTTCGCAAATTACATTTGTGGGCCGAAAGTTTACAATCATTTTCTAGTCTATTTATTCCGTCATATGACCACCGCATGGAGGAAATTTATGGCGGGCAGTATTCATAATACTGTATACATGCCCGTCTTCCGCGCTTTGCGCATACCTCTGCCTTCACGAACTGAACAACAAGCCATCGCCGAGGTGTTGAGCGATGCGGATGCCCTCATCGAATCCCTGGAGCAACTCATCGCCAAAAAGCGCCATATCAAACAAGGCGCCATGCAGGAATTGCTCACCGGCAAGAAGCGACTGCCGGGGTTTGGTGGGGAGTGGGAGGTGAAGCAGTTGGGGGAAATCGCTCATATCAAGACCGGAAACCGAAACAACCAAGACAAAGTTGAGGACGGCGAGTATCCATTCTTTTTGCGTTCAGCCACTGTGGAGCGAATCAATAGCTACTCGCACGATTGTGAGGCCATTCTCGTACCCGGCGAAGGCGACATCAGCGGCATCTTCCATTACATCTATGGACGCTTCGATGTGCATCAACGAGTGTATGCAATCACGCAGTTCTCCCCGGATGTTTCAGGTAAGTATGTGCACCTCTACATGACTATGAATTTTGGTGCCCACGCGATGCAGAACTCGGTGAAAGCAACGGTGGATTCGTTGAGGTTGCCTACCTTTCAAAACTTCGAAGTTGCCCTGCCACCGACCACCGAAGAACAAACCGCCATCACCGCCATCCTCTCCGACATGGACGCCGAAATCGCCGCGCTGGAAGCCAAGCTCGCCAAAGCCCGCCAGATCAAGCAAGGCATGATGCGGGAATTGTTGACCGGGAGGATACGTCTGGTATGAGCAACACGGACCAAGAAGACTTGAAAATGCTGGCTGTATTGCGCGAAGCGGTGGCCGAAGCCCTGGAACGCAAGCGTCGGCTAGGACAGTACGCAGTGGTTTGGCGTAACGGCGAGCCGGCATTCATTGGCCATCCACCAGCCACTCGCGAACCCGAGAAACCGACAACACCCGCACAGTAAAGCTGGACGGAGAATCACCGTGTCTACAATCGGCGCATCCGAACGCCAAACCCAAAACCGCGTCATCGCCTTGTTCCACGACGAACTCGGCTACCGCTTTCTGGGCGACTGGACCGACCGCGCCAACAGCAACATCGACGAAAATCTGCTCGCCGCGTGGCTCGCCCGATGCGGCCATGGCCAAGCGCAAATCGCGGTCGCGCTGCACAAGCTGCGCACCGAGGCCGGCCACCACGACCGCAGCCTCTACGGCAACAACCAAGCCGTCTACAGCCTGCTGCGCTACGGCGTCCCGGCCAAAACCGAAGCCGGCAAAACCACCGAAACCGTCCACCTCATCGACTGGCAACACCCGGAACAAAACGACTTCGCCCTCGCCGAAGAGGTCACGCTCAAGGGCGGCCACGAGCGGCGGCCCGATCTGGTGCTGTACCTCAACGGCATCGCCGTCGGCGTGATCGAACTCAAGAACAGTCGCGTCTCCATCGGCGACGGCATCCGGCAGTTGCTCTCCAACCAGCAAAAAGAGTTCAACGAGTGGTTTTTCGCCACCGTCCAGATCGTTTTCGCCGGCAACGACTCCGAAGGGCTGCAATACGGCACCATCGGCACGCCGGAAAAGATGTTCCTGAAATGGAAGGAAGACGAAGCCGACAACAGCCGTTTCAAACTGGACAAGTATCTGCTCAAGCTGTGCGCCAAGCCACGCCTGCTCGAACTGATCCACGACTTCGTGCTGTTCGACGGCGGCGTGAAGAAACTGCCGCGCGCCCACCAGTATTTCGGCATCAAGGCCGCGCAAGAACACATCCGCCGCAAGCAGGGCGGCATCATCTGGCACACCCAGGGCAGCGGCAAAAGCATCGTCATGGTGCTGCTGGCCAAGTGGATTCTGGAGAACGACCCCCACGCCCGCGTCGCCATCGTCACCGACCGCGACGAACTGGACAAGCAGATCGAGCGGGTTTTCACCGAGGCCGGCGAACCGATCCAGCGTACCCGCAACGGCCGCGAACTGATGAGCCAACTCGGCCAGGCCGCGCCACGTCTGCTGTGCTCGCTGGTCCACAAGTTCGGTCGCAAGGACGTGGACGATTTCGACGCCTTCATCGCGGAACTGCAAAGCCAGCCCAACGCCACGGTCGGCGAGGTGTTCGTGTTCGTGGACGAATGCCACCGCACCCAGAGCGGCAAGCTGCACAAGGTGATGAAGGCGATAATGCCGAACGCGGTCTTCATCGGCTTCACCGGCACGCCGCTGCTCAAAAAGGACAAGCAAACCAACCTCGAAGTCTTCGGCGGCTACATTCACACCTACAAGTTCAGCGAAGCGGTGGCGGACGAAGTAGTACTCGATCTGGTCTACGAGGCGCGCGACATCGATCAGCGGCTCGGTTCCGAAACCAAGATCGACGCCTGGTTCGAGGCCAAGACCAAGGCGCTCAACGACTGGCGAAAGGAAGAGCTGAAAAGACAGTGGGGCACGATGCAAAATGTGCTCAGCTCGAAGTCGCGCATGGATCGCGTGGTCAGCGACATCGTCTTCGATTTCAGCGTCAAGCCGCGCCTGTCCAGCGAACGCGGCAACGCCATCCTGGTGGCGTCGAGCATTTACGAGGCGTGCAAGTATTTCACCCTGTTCCAGAAAACCCCGTTCAAGGACAAATGCGCGGTCGTCACCTCCCATAACCCACAGGCGAAGGACGTGACGCTGGAGGAAACCGGCGCGAACACCGAGACTGACAAGCAGTTCATCTACAACACCTACACCGAACTGCTGAAGAACGTGAACGCCAAACCGGGCATGTCCAAGACCGAGACCTACGAAGAACGGGCGAAGGCGTTGTTCGTCAAGGAACCGGCCAACATGAAGCTGCTGGTCGTGGTGGATAAACTGCTGACCGGTTTCGACGCGCCACCCTGCACCTATCTCTACATCGACAAGTCCATGCAGGACCACGGCCTGTTTCAAGCCATCTGCCGCACCAACCGGCTGGACGGCGAGGACAAGGATTTTGGTTACATCGTGGACTACAAGGACCTGTTCAAGAAGGTCGAGAACGCCATCGCGGTTTACACCTCCGAACTGGATCACAGCGCGGGCGGCGCGGACCCGGAGGTGCTGCTGCAAGATCGCCTCAAAAAGGGCAGGGAACGACTCGACACCGCCCTCGAAGCGCTGGTCCTGCTGTGCGAGCCGGTCAAACCGCCCAAGGGCGAACTGGAACACATCCACTATTTCTGCGGCAACACCGAAATTCCGTCCGACCTGAAGGAGCGCGAGCCGCATCGTGTCGCGCTCTACAAAGCCGTCGTCGCCCTGGTGCGCGCCTACGCCAACATCGCCGACGAGCTGGAAACCGCCGGCTATGGCAACGCCGACATCGCCCGCATCCAGCGGCAACTCGATCACTACCTGAACGTCCGCGAAATCGTCCGCCGGGCCAGCGGCGAAACCCTCGACCTCAAGCCCTACGAGGCCGACATGCGCCACCTCATCGACACCTACATCGAAGCCGACGAACCACGCAAGATTTCTCCATTCGACGACATGGGCCTGCTGGAACTGATCGTCAAGACCGGCATCGCCGAGGCCATCGCCAAACAACTCGGCGGACTGAAAGGCAACCGAAACGCCATCGCCGAAACCATCGAGAACAACGTCCGACGAAAGATCATCAAGGAACATCTGACCGACCCGGCTTTCCACGAAAAGATGTCGGCACAGTTGCAAGAGATCATCGAACTGCGCAAGGCGAAAGCCATCGAGTATGAGGACTACCTGAAACGTATCGCCGAACTGGCGAAGCGGGTAGAGGCCGGCAAGGGGGACGATATGCCCGAGCAGCTAGATACGCCCGGCAAGCGCGCCCTTTGGAACAACCTCGGCCAGAACGAAGCGTTGGCGCTCCAGATCGACGCAACCGTTCGCCAAGTACGCCCCGATGGCTGGCGCAACATCCAGGCCCGCGAGCAGGTGATCAAAGCGGCGCTGCATGGCGTCCTGCAAGACCTCGCCGAAGTGGAGCGAATCTTCCTCATCATCAAGGCGCAGACGGAATACTGATGACGACGCGGCTTCAACTGGGCGACATCGCGGTGGATGTCGTGCTGAAAGACATCAAGAACGTCCATCTCAGCGTGTATCCGCCGCTGGGCCAAGTGCGGATTTCCGCCCCTCGGCGCATGAGCCTCGACACCATTCGCGTCTTCGCGATTTCGAAGCTGGAATGGATCAAACGGCAACAGCGCACGCTTCGGGAACAGGAACGGGAAACGCCCCGCGAGTATCTGGATCGCGAGAGCCACTTCGCGTGGGGAAAGCGCTATCTGCTCATCGTCGTGGAAGGCGATGCCGCGCCGGTGGTGGAACTACAACACAACCGGATGGTGTTGCGGGTTCGACCCGGCACCGACGAGGCGCGGCGGGAAGCCATCGTCGCTGAATGGTATCGGGAACAGGTCAAGCAAGCCGCGCCGCCGCTCATCGCCCGGTGGGAACCGTTGCTGGGGGTGCGCGTGCGGCGGTTCTTCGTCCAGCGGATGAAAACCAAATGGGGCGGTTGCACGCCGGCGGCCAGCAGCATCCGCCTCAACGCCGAACTTGCCAAGAAGCCCCGAGAATGCCTCGAATACCTCGTCGTGCACGAAATGGCTCACTTGCTGGAGCCGACCCACAACGCCCGCTTCATCGGGCTGATGGATCGTTTCCTGTCCGACTGGCGACATCGCCGGGATTTGCTGAACCAATTGCCCTTGCGGCATGAGCAGTGGCGCTATTGAGGCGAGGGCACTCGCGGGACGGAAGCGAGGTGAAGGTCAGGGCATGCCGTCAACGGTTGTAGAGCGGCGGGCGTTTCTCCACGAAGGCGTGCAGACCTTCCAACCCATCGGCATGACCGGCGCAGGCGGCCAATCCGCGCCGTTCGCGTTCCAGTTGCGCTTCCCAAGAGGTATCGAAGGCATCGGTCAGCAGGGTCTTGACGTGGCCGAAGGTGTGCAGGGACTTCTGGGCAAGGGTTCGCGCCATGTCCAGCGCGACATCCAGCAGTTGCGGGTCTGGAACCACTCGGGTGACCAATCCCCAGGCCAAGGCCTGTTCGGCGGCAATCGGCTCGTCGAAGGCGGCGATTTCCAAGGCGCGGGCCAACCCAACCAATCGCGGCAAGGTAAAGGTACCACCGGCGTCGATACAAAGCGCGTTACTGGTGAAGCCCTGTTTGAGCCGCGCCGATTCCGCCATGACCCGGAAATCGCAAGCCAGCGCCAGGGAAAAACCGCCACCGGCCGCCACCCCGTTGAGGGCGGCGATCACCGGTTTGCGCAGCCGGCGGATTTCGGTTACGCAGACGTGGACATGGGTGGCCAGTTCGTGGAACGCCGCCGCCGGCCCGTGCGGATGGGCCAGCACGAACTTGATGTCGCCGCCCGCCGAAAAGGCCGCGCCGCCGCCGGTGATGACGACACCATGAATTGCCGGATCGGCTCCGAGATCCAGCAAGGCTCGGGTCAGTGCCTGCGCGGTCTCGATATTCAAGGCGTTATAGGCTTTCGGCCGGTTCAGGGTCAGTTGGACGATGGCGTCGTGCCTCGTCACCAGAACGACATCATTCATGCCGCATTCTCCTGGATAAAGGTGGAAATCAGGAAGCCGTCTCCGGCCGGGAATCCGCTGATTTATCCAACCATGAGTGCGCTCGACGACTCAGCACCGCTGCCTGGCCGGCATCCAGATGTGCGTGGTGAAGCCGAATTCGCGCAGGATATCGCACGTTTCCAGCAAAGATTTACACAAGTCCCAAGTCTAGTTCGGATGGACGCTAACAGTCGGGTAGGAGCGGATGGAAAAGGTTATGGTGGTGGTGTGGGGTACTCACCGTTCGCTGTCTGAGCGATTCGGCTTGCGGGCGATCACCCAATGGAAGGTTTCCCCGCCCGTCTCGATCGGGCGGGCGCCAACCACCACCAACCCGGCCACCGTCAGCTTCTCCAGGGCCACCTCGGGGCGGTCATGGCTGTAGGGCAGCCGGTGCCCCAGAAACTCCATCTCGCCGTCGAATTCGTCCTGGCCGGTGTAGTCGTGTGTCGCCAACGTCAGCAGCAGCATTCCACCCGGCCTCAGGACACGCGCCAATCCGGCGAATAAAGCCGCATGCTCGGCGCGAGGAAGATGAAAGACCACGTAAACGGCCGTGATGCCGTCAAAGGAGGCCGGCGGAAAATCCAGGGCGCACGCATCCATCTGCTGGAAAACCACTTCGGGAACCTGCCGCCGAGCGAGCGCCAACATCCGTTCCGACACATCGATACCGGTCACCACATCACCCCGATCCACAAAGTAGCGGGCGACCGGTTCCCCCGCCCCACTGCCGACATCGAGGATGCGTGCCTCCATTGGGAGATGGCGGGCGAATTCCTCCAGGATCGGCGTGGTGTCGAAGAGATGTCGTCCGGCGGCGTAGGTTTCCGCCAGGTCGTCGTACAACAGTGCCAGATCGGGCATGGCGGGGTTCTCCTGGGCGCGGGTCAGAATCGCATTTTGCTACAGTGTAGCCCCTTCACTCCGACCGGACCGCACCCATGTGCTCGATGCCCCCGCTCCCGTACTGCCCGCGCCGTCCCCAAAACCCTGACCGCTCGGCGTCTTGATAGGAGGAACACCGTCGTCTTTCCGGTCGCGGCCGCTCGCGCCTCAGTCCCGCTTGCTGAAGCGGTAGTGCGACACACCCCATTCTTCGCCGCCGCGATAGCCGGACAATTCGGCGTGGGCCATGAAAAACACCCGCCAGCGCTGGAACCAGCGTTCCGCCTGGTCGGCGCCATAGGTCTCCCGGAATAGTTTCATGATCTCGGCTTGCCGCCGATCCTGATTGGCCAACCAAGCTTCCAGGGTACGCTGGTAATGGCGGCCGTTGAAGTGCCATTGTGCTTCCAGTTTCAGATCGTCCCACAAGGACGGTGACAGATCGCGCGAGGGCATCAGCCCGCCGGTGAAGAAATAGCGTCCCATCCAGTTGCCGGTGCCTTCGTTCTCGCACGGATCGCTCAAGTGCCGTTGGCTGGAAACATGCGCGAACAGCTTGCCGCCCGGCTTCAGCCAGCCGTGAATTCGGGCCATCAGTTCCTGGTTGTTGTGCATGTGCTCGAATAGTTCCACCGATACCACCCGGTCGAAACAGCGGTCGGTGTGGAAGTCGTTCATGTCGACGGTAACGACCTGGACGTTGTCGAAACCGCGTTCCCGGCAGCGGGTCTCGATGAACTCCCGCCGCAAGTGGGAGTTGGACACCGCCACGATCCGCGAGTCGGGATAGAACTCGGCCATCCACAGAGTCAGCGAGCCCCAGCCGCAGCCTAGCTCCAGAATATCCTGCTCGAAACCCAGCTCGGCTCGCTCGCAGCTCAAGGCCAGCATCGCCGCTTCGGCGGTTTCCAGATCCCGCACTTCCTCTGGCCACCAGCAGGCACTGTATTTCAGCCGTGGCCCCAGTACTCGTTGGAAAAAGCCGGCCGGCGGTTCGTAGTGCTGCTGGTTGACCGTCGCCGCGCGCGGGGCAACAGCGCTGTCGCACGGTTGCGGAATCAGCCGCGCCAGTTCGACGTCGCGAGCTTGCGGGTTGTGGCCGTTACCGGCGCGCAAGCGCTCGGCCAGCAGTCGGCGGATGCCGATCCGGGTCAGCCAGTCGGGGATATAACCCCGCTCCATCAGATCAATCGCGGTGTCGAGCATCAAGATTCTCCTTATTTGGGAATCCAGAGGATAAAGGCGCGGTTATCGTCGTCCCGGATGGTCAGTGCCTGTCGTTTGGTGGAGGACAACGGACAAACGCACTTCCCGCTGTCGGCGTGGTCTTGTTGAACAGTCGTCTGCCCAATGTCTCTGGAGTCGTCATGCTGCGTACCATCGTCATCGTCTGCGGAATTCTGCTCGGCCTGTTGGTGGCCGCCATTCTGATCGCCAGCAGCCACAGCAACGTATTGGCGGGCTTGCGCCACGTCATCGCCGATCCGTGGGGCGTGGTGACGCTGTTGGATCTGGGTGTCGGCTTGCTGTTCGTCACGGTCTGGCTGGCACTGGTGGAGCCCAGCCCGCGACGAGCGGCGGCGTGGATCGTCGCACTATTGCTGCTCGGTAACGTGGTCACACTGGCCTATCTGCTCTCGCGGACTTGCCGGGCACGACAGTTGCGCGATCTGTTTCTGCCCTCCCGCTCCAGCGATTGGCGATGATGATGAGCAACGGTGGCTCCGCCTCGATCGTCGCAATCACGGCAGGCGCTACAGATTGCTGTTGATCACCAGCGTTGCGCCGGTCATGCAGCCGGATTCACTCGGATCGCACAGGAAGGCGATCACCTTGGCTACATCGGCGGGACCGGTGCGGGTGCGCAGATGCGGCGCGGCCTGGCGCAGCATGGCGGTATCCACCGCGCCTGGCGCCACGCCGTTGACCCGGATGTTGCGCTCCCGGCCTTCCGCCGCCAGCGCCTCGGTCAGACCGGTCAGGGCGAACTTGCTGACGGTGTAGGCGGCGTAACCGGGAAACTTTTCGGTGCCCGGCACCCCGCCGAGCGAAGAGACGTTGACGATGGAGCCGCCGTTGCTCATCAGCCGGAATGCCCCCCGCGCGCACAGCGTCGCCCCGCGCAGGTTGACCGCCATGACCTGATCCCAGTCCGCCATGGCCATGTCGGCGAAGGGACCGCCGATCAGGACGGCGGCGTTGTTGACCAGAATGTCCAGCCGGCCGAACGCGGCGGCGATACCCACGAACGCGGCGTCCACCTCGGTCTCGTCGGCGACATCCAGCTTGATGGCGGAGGCGCTCAGACCAGTGGTTTGGATCTCGGCCACCGTGGCGCTCAGTTCCGACTCGGTGCGACTGGCGACGATGACGTGAGCGCCCCGAAGCGCCAGGGCTTGCGCTGTCGCCGCGCCGATACCGCGCCCGCCGCCGGTGATGAAGGCTACCTGATTGCGCAGGGACAATGAAACGGTGGCGGCGCTCATGGCGATCTCCAGCTTCAGCGGCTGAACCGGATCGTGTAAGTGGCCCCTTGGCCACGCGATTCGTCGATTCGTAAGCCGGCGGCAGCGACCCGTTCCCGCCAGGGTACCGAACGGTCGCGGATCAACTCGACCCAAAACTGCTCGAACAGCGCTCGGGCCAGGTTCTCGGCGGTTACGTTGTCCATGTCCAGCACCGCCACTTCGTCGGCGGGCAGCACGTAACGCTTGCCGCACAGCCGGCAGGCATACTCGCCCTCGGCGGCGGGCAAGGGCTCCAGCCAGGGGTTGCCGCCAGCAATCAGCACCTTTTCATCCCACTGGTCGCACACGGTTCGCAGCGCTTTTTTAAAGACCTCGTAGCTGAGCATACGCGCCAGTGCCGGGGAGTCTTGCAACTCCACCGTTAGTTCCACCTGATAATTGTGGCCGTGCAGACCTTCCTTGCGGCCGTCCGGGAACACGGTCATGTGCGCCGCGGAAAATTTGAGGTTGTCCTTGCGGATATGGATCGTCCAGCTCCGCTGTCCATCCTGCCCGATCATACTGTTGCTCCGGTTGGGTCCATCGGTTCCGCCGTCAGGGCGTGCCGGGATAGCGGCGATTCCAGTCTGCCCAGTATGCCGGCTCTTGCATGACGTCGAACACCGTGACCGCTTGGCCGGCGCGAACGGCGAAGGCGAATACGTCGTCCAACCTCTTTTCCGGCGTGATACGCCCCAGCCAGTACGGCGAGCGACTGGGGCGAGCATGGTGACGGTCGCGGGTAAGGGTCCAGGCCCGGCGGGATCAATGGGATCGAATGGCTCCCGTTCGTTGAGCTTGTTTCACAAGTGTAGCCGGTGGCGGTGTCCGACGGTTCGCGCCGCCGATAGGTTGAGCCAAGGGTCGATGAACGGGCGGCTGCCCGAACAGTCTGTGTGGATAGCAAGTATCGGCGGGAGCGTGCAGTGCGAACAATCAAATATGGTCTAGCCGGATGGCTGCTAGCAACGGCGCTGGCCGGATGTGCCGTCCAACCGCTCTTGTCGCCGCCGACCGATCCCGCCCTCGACCGTTGTCTGACATTATACGCCGCGCTGGATGCGGCGGTGGCCGAATGGGGAACGACACCTTCATCGCCCGCGCGGATTGCCGGATTTCCCTATCTGCGGGTGGATCGGTTTCTGGCTGGCTATCGTACCCAACCGTTGAACCCGATGGAAACCGCTACCTGGCTGACTCGGCTTGGCGAGTTGGACCGGGAAGCACGGCGAGTCGAGTGGGATTCGTTGCCGATGGAGCAGAAAACGGATTTGCAGCGCCGGTACACGCCCGCCGACGGGCTGCCCTCCGCCCTGGAAGGCTGTGCCGATCGGCTCCAGCGCTGGGATGTGGCCGATACTGAGCGGTTGGCGCTCATCCGAGCACGGACGAGGGTTCCTGGCGAATACCTGACCGTGAACCAGGTGCTCGGCCTTTATCCGTTGACTCTGCTGCCGGTCGATTACGGTGTGTTCCACTATCAGGAAGAAACCCATGCGACCTTTGCTCGGCCACTGGCGGCGCTACCGGTTCGGGGAGCACTTCGCCGTTACGGGCCGCTGCCGGTCGCGCCGTCTATTGTCGATTTCTCCACGATCCCTCGCGACGCCCTGGGGATTCCCGAACCGAATACCGCACAGTTGGCGGCGCTGTTCGCGAGCCATGCGCCGGTTTGGGAGATCGATACGGCCAGCGAGACCGACCAACCCGGCGCGCCATACTGGTGGGCGGATGGGATACCGACGGTCGATCCCGCCGAACCGGTGGTTTATCGCTATGTTTCGTATGCCCGCTGGCGGGGCGAACCGCTGTTGCAATTGAACTATCTGATCTGGTTCGCCGCCCGACCCAGGCGCGGGGCGTTCGATCTTCTCGGTGGACCGTTGGACGGGTTGTTATGGCGGGTGACGCTGGATCACGCCGGTCACCCGCTACTGTATGACAGCATCCACCCTTGCGGATGTTATCACCAGCTTTTTCCCGGCCCAGCCCTGCGCTTGCGACCGGAAACGGCCCAGTGGGCCGAACCGCCGCTGGTGCCACAAGCAGCTCCGACGGTCGGTGCGGGCGAACGCATTGTGCTCCGGCTGGCAGCCGATACGCATTACTTACAGCGAGTTTATGCCAGCCAGCCGGAGGCGGTACTCGCCTTGGCGTGGCGGGATTATGCAACCTTGTATGCCGTCCCAGTGGTGGGCGGTGGGCATCGTAGTTTGTTTGGGTCGGATGGGTTGGTGGCGGGCAGCGAGCGGGCCGAGCGTTGGTTGTTGTGGCCGATGGGCGTGCCGTCGCCGGGGGCGATGCGCGAGCGAGGCCGTCACGCCATCGCTTTCGTCGGTCGACGTCATTTCGACGATGCGGATTTGCTGGACCGGTTGTTCGAGCCGGCGGAGGAAGGGCAATGAGAGGCAAGATCGTGTTGGGCGCAATGCTGTTGGCGTTGGTCACTGGGGCAGGCGCGACGGATAAGACATTGTTGGTCGGCCGATTTTCCGCTGATGATCTGACCGATTGGCAACCCAAATCCTTTAAGGGTGAAACCCGCTACACCTTTGATGGAAAAAGCGGTCGGCGGGCGCTGTTCGCCGATAGTCGGGGGACGGCTTCCGGGTTGTACCGGGAAATCCGGGTGGATTTGCGGCGCACGCCCTTTTTGAATTGGTCGTGGCGGGTGGATCGGGTGCTGGAGGGAGTGGACGAGCGCGGCAAGGCCGGCGACGATTATCCGGCGCGCGTGTACGTGGTGGTATCCGGCGGGGTAGCGTTCTGGAAGACGCGCTCGCTGGTGTATGTTTGGTCCAGCGGCCAGCCGGTCGGCGCGACCTGGAACAATGCCTATACCAGCAACGCCCGGGTGATGGCGTTGCGTTCGGGCATGCGGGACGCCGGCCGCTGGGTTAACGAGAAGCGCGATATCCGCGCCGACTTCAAGCAACTGTTCGGCGAGGAGATCGATGCCATCGACGCCGTAGCACTGATGACCGATACCGACAACAGCGGTCAGAGCGCCACGGCCTGGTATGGGGATATCGTTTTCACGGCGCGGTAGGTTCAGGAGTCACAAAACCGCTCCTGTAGTGGAGCGAAAAAAGGCCCCTTGCTATGCTCCCCAGAATCGCCCTCCCGAAAATCGGAGTCCCGTGCCATGAATACTCCCCCTTCTATTGAACGTTCCCTCGAAGAACCTCGCGATTTGACGAATGGCATTACCCGAGTCCCGCGAGCGGCGCAAGCCCGATTGCTCCTGCATGATCAGGAAGCCGATCCGCCATTCATGGACGCACTGCGCGAGGTATTGCCGGACGAGGCCGACCGCTTGGCGTATCTGAACCATTTGGCTTGGCAGGCGCGGACCTGACTCCGAGCCATCCTATTCGGCGATCCTTCCGCATCAGCCGCGAGCCCACACCTGCCGATCGTCGATTGCCGATCACGGCTTTTATCCGGGTGCTGACTGGGTCACCGTCGCCGGCGAAAGCGGTGACCCGGAACCACGACCGGAACCTCCGCCTTAGAGATGCTTAGCCTGTTCGCGCAGGATGAATTTCTGCATCTTGCCGGTTGAAGTTTTGGGCAGCGGTCCAAACACCACGGTTTTGGGTACCTTGAACCGGGCCAACTGGCTGCGGCAAAACTCGATGATTTCCTCTTCGGTCACATGCTCCATGCCCGGCTTGACGGTTACGAACGCACAGGGCGTTTCACCCCACTTCTCGTCGGGTCGCGCCACCACCGCCACTTCCATCACCGCTGGATGCCGATACAGCACATCCTCGACTTCGATGGTGGAGATGTTCTCGCCACCGGAGATGATGATGTCCTTGG
>DAOTGT010000085.1:0-14264 GCA_035447285.1 Candidatus Competibacter sp. | reverse complement strand
GCCTCTCTATTCTTTGGCCCCATGATTCTCACATAATTCTTCAGTCTCGTGACTATAGTATCTAGGACGCGCAAGATGATCGGTCGCTAGGGATTGGCGGTTGATCCTTGTGGTTGATCCGTCCGCCCGTGTCGGTTGTCAGCTTGGAGCGGTCGGTTTTAACCTATTCCGATGGTCAACATCATGCCGTTCGGGATGTGCACGACGCTCACCAATCCCGCAGTGGCGACGGCTACCGGGGATTGGTGAGCTGACCTCGATGTCCTGTATTCCCGTTACCCCGGCGCAGTGGGTAGTGGGGTCGCCGACTGTGCTGCTAGGCAACATGCCGGCACTCAACAATACCTCGACTTTGATGTGTACGTGGGCGGGCGTGATTACGGTGCTCCAGCCGGGGCAGTTCACCGAGATGATTCCCTGAAGCGCGTTATTTTTCGGCGGGCCGGGCGCGTCGAGTGGGAACCGCGTTCCACGGATCGTCCGGCCAGGGATGCTTGGGGTAGCGGCCTTTCAGTTCCTTCCTGACTTCGGCGTAGGTCCGTTCCCAGAAGCCGCGCAGATCCTGAGTGACCTGGATCGGCCGCTGGGCCGGCGACAGCAGGTGCAAGGTCACCGGAATCCGCCCGCCGGCGATGAGCGGGGTATCGGCCAACCCGAACAACTCTTGCAATTTGACCGCCAGCACCGGCGGCTCGCCCGGTTGGTAGCGCAGGCGGATGCGCGAGCCACTCGGGACCGGCAGATGCGTGGGTGCCAGCTCGTCCAGCCGTGCTCGCGACCGGCCATCCAACAGATCGTACAGTGCCCCCGGCAGATCCAGCCGTCGCAGGTGCTCGCGCCGGGTCATGCCATCCAGCCAGGGCGGCAACCAATCGTCGAGATGTTCCATCAGCCAGCCGTCGGACACGTCTGGCCAGCCTTCGTTGGCGCACCAGTGCCGCAGCGACAGCACGCGCGCCTGCCACTCGCGCAGTTCGCGGGTCCACGGCAGGCTATCGAGACCCAGTTGCCGGGCACCGGCCAGCATTGCCTGACACAGTGATTCGGGATCGGCGTCCGCCAACGGGGTACTGTCGAGCGCCAGCACACCCAGTCGCCGTTCCTGGCGTGCCATGACCGCCGCCTGCCGTTCATCCCAGCCCACTTCCACGACGGTGCGCAGCCGGTCGGCGAGATGTGTTTCCAGAGCGGTGGGATCGACGGGCGCGGCCAGCCAGATTCGGCCTTCGCCGACACCGGCGTCCAGGTGTGCCGCCACCAGCCAGTCGCGGCCCGCCAGCGGATCGCCAGCGGCCAGCCGCGCTCCACGTCCGTTGGCCAGCCGGTAGCGATCCGCCGTGCCCTCTCGGCGTCGCGCCACCCGGTCGGGGTAGGCGAAGGCCAGTAGCAATCCAGTGGTCGCGCCATCTCTTGGATCGAGGGCGGGATGGAGACACTCGTCCGCGTTTTCGGAACCATCCCGTTGTAGCAGCGCCCGCCAGCGCCGCGCCGCTTGCTCAATGCGGACACAGGCCGTCGGATCGGCCCACCAGCGCCGCGCGCCGTCGCGGCCGTCGCGGCGAAAATCCCGCAGGGCGTCCAGACGGGCGGTGAAATCGCCGCCGAAAGGGTGTTCGCCACGCAGGGGGTCGCGCTCCTCCAGCAGCGCGGCCAGATCGGCGGCCAGTTTGACCAATCCGAGCGCCGTGCCCCGCCGCAGCAGTTGCGCCAGCCGCGGATGAATCGGCAGTTCCGCCAGCGCCTGTCCGGCCGAGGTGATACGGTCGCGGTCGTCCAACGCGCCCAGTTCGCGCAGTAGTTCGCGCGCTTGGGCCAATGCGCCTGACGGTGGCGGATCGAGCCAAGCCAGCGCCGACACTTCGGTGACGCCCCATTGCGCCAGCTCCAGGGCCAGTGGCGCCAGATCGGCCTCCAGGATTTCCGGGATGCGCTGCGGGCGGAGCCGGCTTTGAGTGGTCTCGCTCCACAGCCGATAGCAAATCCCCGGACCCAGCCGTCCGGCGCGGCCGGCGCGCTGTTCGGCGGCATCGGCCGACACCCGTACCGTTTCCAACCGGGTCAGACCATTGCGTGGATCGAAACGTGGCACGCGGGTCCAGCCGGCATCCACCACCACGCCGATGCCCTCGATGGTCAGGCTGGTTTCGGCGATGGGGGTGGCCAGCACGATTTTGCGCCGGCCGTCAGGATCGCGTCGAATGGCGCGTTGCTGCGCTTCTCCCGGCAGATCGCCGTATAGCGGCGCCAGCGTCAGTCCGGCGCAGGCCGGCTCCGCTTGCAAGCGGCCCAGTACTTGCCGGATTTCGCCGCCGCCCGGCAGGAACACCAGCAGGTCGCCACGTTCCCGGCCCAGCGCGTTTAGTACGGCGCGAACCACGACGTTAAGATCCAGACCGTCGGGATCTCGTGGCAGGTATTGCCGGTTTACGGGATGGGCGCGGCCCTCGCTGGTTACGATGGGGGCATCGCCCAGCAGTCGGGCCACTGCGACGCCGTCCAGGGTGGCCGACATGACCAGCAGTCGTAGGTCTTGACGCAACTCGCGCTGGCTGTCCAGACAAAGTGTCAGTGCCAGATCGGCGTGCAGGCTGCGTTCGTGGAATTCGTCGAAGATCACCAATCCCACGCCCTCCAGCGTCGGATCGCGTTGCAAGCGGCGGGTCAGAATGCCCTCGGTCAGTACCTCGATGCGAGTCTGGCGCGAGACTTGGCGGTCGAAGCGGATGCGGTAACCGACGGTGTGGCCGACCGGCTCGTTCAGTTGCGCAGCCATGCGCGCCGCCGCTGCGCGCGCCGCTAGCCGTCGCGGTTCCAGCAGCAGGATGGTGGAATTCTTCAACCAGGGTTCATCGAGCAGCGCCAGCGGTACCCGGGTGGTTTTGCCGGCACCCGGCGGCGCTTGCAGCACCAGGGCGGGGGCATCGCGCAACGCGGCGCGGATCGCCGGCAGCGTCGGTTCGATGGGCAGGGTCGTGGGCTCGGAATCAGATGGAAACACGAGCGCGGACCCGTTCGATGAGGATGGCCGAGACTGCCCCGCCACTGTTTTCCGTGATCGCCCCAACGTGCATTTGTGCGCTGCCTTGACTATTGTTCTATCAAAATGCTGCGGTTTGGGTCCGTCGCACGCGCGAGTGCCGCTCCCACTTCATCATAACGCCAGCCACCAAGGATTTCCGCGAATGAGTATTGTGACCGATCTGTTGGCCAAGCCCGGCGTTATCGCCGCTGGCGAATACGCCTATCGGGGTGACCGATTTTCCTACCGCGGCGCCCTCACTGAAGAACATGCCCGTATGGCGTCGATCATGTGTCGCGCCACCACCATGGGCGTGAACATGGAGGGCAAGATGCTCGAAGTCTTCCAGCCGCGCAGCGGACTGCAACCGCCACGCGGCTGGATGGTGCATGGTGCCGACTATACCGTGTGCGTCATGGCTAACGTGTTTTGCATGCTTGACAACGCCCGAGCTTCGATCAACGACATCGTCGGATTCATGCGTCAGACCATGGCCAATGCACCCTCCGATTTGATCTGAACCGGCCCGGCAAAAATTAAGGAGAAGAAATCGATGGCGACACTCGACGAACTGATGCGACTGCCGGCGGCGATGGCGGCCTTTGAATTCCGAGGCAGCGGCGAGTTGTTGGACCAGCGTATCGCTTACCCCGAGCGCATCAACGAAACCACGCTCGACTTACTGGCTCATATGTGCGCGGCCAATATGAGCATCGCCACCATGCAGGCGCGCGGCTGGGAGAAGGTAACGGCCATGAAGGGATTCTATCCAATCCAGGAATTCACGCTGGTCGGATTCGACTGGTCGGTGGTGGTGAGCGGCTTTCGTCGAGAGCAGATCAAGAGCGAGGGTAAGACCAGCTTGCCGCCCCTCATGGGGGTGGTGCTGGGCAACGAAAAGGCCGACTATGAAGCAGCGTTCGCCGTTCTGGAAGGGCAGGAACCGATTCCATGAGCATGATCCGGCGCATTCTGGCTTTGGATGGGGTGAACGTGATCTGCCATTTTCGCGACGATGGCTACCTGCTCGAAGGCTACGGTTTGATGGGACGCGACGATATGGTGCGGTTGGCGCAGTTCGCGCACGATTACCGACGCATGATCCAGGGTAACGCCGATCAGCTCGCCATGTTCACCGGCATGCGTGGTTGGACGCCACCACATGGCTGGATTGCCCGAGGTGCGGTACAGTCGGTCTGTGGCGTCGGCAACCTGGTGTGCATCGTGGAAGGCGCCGATGCGCCCATGAACGAAATCTTATTGGAATTACGGGAAATTTCGCACTGGTAAGCTTGGAATCATTGGGACGCTCCACCCTCTAACATCAAGGAAGTCAAGTAGTCGACGCTTGTTGTTTTATATCGCATTGGCGTGGCCACTTTAATACTTTGTTGGTATGATGATACGACACGGTATGTTACTTCAATGCATTGGGGCGGTCGTTTCCATGTCCAAGCGAATTGTTTTTCCTATATGGCTTTGCATGTTATTGGGTGCGTGCGCGTTCAACGCGTGGCCGGTGGCGGCACAGGTGGCTGGCGATCAAGCCCCCGAAACTCAGGGTGCCAACGGCGGTGGCGTGGTTGGGCCGACCGCGATGCCGGCGGTGGAAGCCAGCTTGCCTGCCGATCGGAACGTCGAGAACGCCGACGAAACCGAGCCGCCACCGACCGACGCACAAACGTTGTCAGCGGCGGACCCGGCAGTGGTGGAGTTGCCGCCCTGTCCGGTCGGCGACGGTGGGTTGGGGGAACAGGTCGCCGTCCACATCTGCCAGCAGGTGCGGATCGAACCGCCGCCGACCAGCCTGAAGGTCGATAATCTGGCGCTGCGCTCACTGGAGTATCTGATTCCTTTCTACGCCCGGCGCGACTATCGTGCCGCCTGGCTCGACACCGGCGGTAAGCCGTTGCCGGTGGCGGATAAGCTGTTGCGAACCCTGGGTCAGGCCGAGCGCGAAGGGTTGCGATCCGCCGACTATCCCCGCGCCCGCTTGCGCAAGCTGTACGAGGCGCTCCAGCAGGATATCGCCACGCCAACCGCCGGCCAGTTGGCCGATTTCGATCTGCTGTTCACTGACACGTTTCTGACCTACGGTTCCCATCTGTTATCCGGCCGACTGCCGCCCCGCAAGATCGACCCCGATTGGACGATCAAGCCGCGTTCCCGCGATTTGGCCGAGGTGTTGGAGCGAGCGCTAGCCAACGACACCCTGGTCGAGTCGCTGCAAGCTTTGGCGCCGCAGGGTAAAGGCTACACCCAGTTGCGGGAAATGCTGCAACGCTATCGGACGATCGAACAGGCGGGCGGTTGGCCTGTCGTCGGCTCCGCAAAGGGAGCGCGGGGCTCGCAGGCGGAACGGTTACGTACCCGATTGCAGGCCAGCGGCGATTTGCCCGAGGGGCAGGAGCAGCCTGGAAAGAACGCTACTCACGACAAGTCGCTCGCCAGCGCGTTGCGCCGTTTTCAGAGGCGGCACGGTTTGCGGGAAACCGGAACCGTGAACGCCGCCACTCTGGCCGCCCTGAATGTGCCGACGTCGCAGCGGATACGCCAAGTGGAACTGAACATGGAGCGCTGGCGCTGGTTGCCGGACGACTTCGGACCGCGCTACATTTTGGTCAATATCCCCAGTTTCAAGATGGGTGTGTTCGAAAACGGCAAGCAGGTGATGGAATCGAAAGTGGTGGTGGGCCGTCAGGAGCGGCAAACGCCGACCTTCACCGCCAACATGGCCTACCTGGTGTTGAGCCCGAAGTGGTACGTGCCGCGCTCCATCGCGGTGAAGGACAAACTGCCTCAGCTCAAGCGCAACCCTTACGCGCTCAAGGGGCAGAAGATCCGAATCTATAATAGCGCCGGCCAGGAAATCGACCCAGGCTCGATCAATTGGAGCGCGGTCAGCGCCAGCAGCTTCCGCTATCAGTTGCGCCAGGATGCCGGGCCTCGCAACGCCCTGGGCGGGATCAAGTTCATGTTCCCGAACCCCTATAGTATCTACTTGCACGACACGCCATCCCGAGAGCTGTTCAGCCGTAACCAGCGGACTTACAGCTCCGGTTGCATCCGCATCTCCAATCCGGTGGAATTGGCCAATTATCTGCTTAAACATGACCCGAAGTGGAACAAGGATACCATCAAGACCGCCGCCGCCAGCGGCAAGCAGCGGGTTGTCCGTTTACCGGAGGAAGTGCCGGTGTACCTGCTGTACTGGACAGCCTGGGTCGATGACGAGGGTTTGCTCAATTTTCGCGATGATATCTATCAGCGCGACAAGCCCATGGTCCGGGCTCTTTACCAGAAAGGAGAGATCCAGGGCGGCGATGCCTAAAGCCTCTTTCCATGGATAAGCGCCATCCCTCGGCCACCGCGGTCGGGGGATTTTCGTTGTTGGCTCGGGGAGAATTTGGGACGATGCGCGTGGCACTGGGCATCCAATACGACGGCGTCGGGTTTCGTGGCTGGCAAGCGCAGCCGGCGGGAGTACGAACCGTGCAGGCCAGTCTGGAGCGAGCGTTGGCCAAGGTTGCCGATCATCCGGTCAGCCTGACTTGCGCCGGCCGCACCGATGCCGGTGTCCACGCCGTTGGTCAAGTCGCTCATTTCGACACCCGAGCGATCCGATCGACGCGGGCCTGGGTGCGAGGTGGCAACGCCCACTTGCCGCCGGATCTCAGCCTGAGCTGGGCTTGCGAGGTCCCGGACGATTTTCATGCCCGTTTCTCGGCCACGGCCCGCCGCTATCGCTATCTGATCCATAACCACTCCCAGCGTTCGGCCTTGTGGCGGGAGCGGGCGGTCTGGCACTACCGGTCGCTGGATGTCGCGCGGATGCACGCGGCCGGTCAGCTACTGATTGGTAAGCATGATTTCAACGCGTTCCGCGCCGCTGAGTGTCAAGCTCATCACCCGATCCGGGAAATTCTGGAATTGGCGGTTTGGCGGCACGGCGATGGCGTGTTGCTGGAGATCGAGGCCAACGCCTTTTTGCATCATATGGTGCGCAATATCGTTGGGGTGTTGCTGGCGATCGGGGTCGGCGACCGGCCGATCGAATGGGCCGCTGAGGTATTGGAAAGTCGTGATCGCACGCAAGCTGGGGTGACCGCGCCGGCCGAAGGCTTGTACCTGCTGGTGGTGCGTTATCCGCAACGGTTCGGGTTGCCGGCGGCTCCGACCAGTAGCCCGGCTTTTGAAGGCTGAGCGCGACGCGACGCCCATGCCTGGCGATCACGCTAGATCAAGGCATCAGATGGAGTAATCGAACAATCAGCGGGACCAGCAACGCGGTCAATAGGGCGTTAAGGCCGATGGCCAGCCCAGCGAAGGCCCCCGCCAGGCTGCTGATCTGCAAGGCTCGCGCCGTGCCGATACCGTGCGCCGCCACGCCGATGGCCAGCCCTTTGACGGCGTTGTCCCGAATCCGCAGCCAGTCCAACAGGGCCGGCGCGGCGACCGCCCCGATGACCCCGGTCAAAATCACCAGAACCGCCGTCAGCGAAGGCAGGCCACCGATCTTTTCGGCGATCCCCATCGCCACCGGGGTGGTCACCGATTTGGGCGCCAGTGATAGCAGGGTGCGCGGCGAACCGCCCAGCAACTCGGCGATCCCTATTGCCGATAGGATCGCGGTCAGCGAGCCGACCAACAACCCGGCGAGGATCGGCAGGGCCAGTTGCCGTACCCGCTCCCAGTGCAGATAGAGCGGCACCGCCAGCGCCACGGTCGCCGGGCCAAGCAGAAAATGAATGAACTGCGCGCCGGTGAAGTAGGTGGAATAGGGGGTGCCGGTCAGCAGCAGGAGCAGCACCAGCAGAGCGATCGCCAGTGCCACCGGGTTGAAGATCGCTCGGCCGCCACTGCGTCGAAACAGCCATTGTCCGGCCAGGTAAACGGCCAGGGTGAGGGTGAGCCACAGCAGCGGCGAGGCGGCCAGGTACACCCAGATGTCGATGAAAATCCTATCCATCGTGTGGTGCTCCACGCCGCCAACGGATGACGGTTTGCATCACCAACGCGGTTACGGCCACCGTGATCAGCGTGCTCAGCACCAGAGCGACCGTCACCGCCAACCATTCCTCCGCCAGTAGCGCCCCGTACCGCACGATCCCGACCCCGGCCGGGATGAACAGCAGCGACAGATGCGACAGCAGGGTCTCTGCGGTGGTGCGCAGTGGCGCGGGTAGCGACTTGCGCCAGTGTAGCGTCAGGAACAACAGCAACATGCCAATCACGGGTCCCGGTACCGGAACGCCGCTCCAGCGGATCGCGATCTCTCCCACCAACTGGAAGGCCAGCAACACCGCCAGCGCGCCGATCATCGTTGGGGTTCCATGGTTGCCTGAAGCGCTTACCGCTGGCCGCTCGGTTCCACCGCCACCCGCGCTTCGCCACGGCGCCGCAATAGCAGGCGCGAGACGAAGATGCCGATCTCGAACAGCAGCCACATGGGTACCGCCAGCAGGGTCTGCGAAATCACGTCCGGTGGGGTCAACAGCATGCCGACGACGAAGGCGCCAACGATGACGTAGGGCCGTTTGGCGGCCATGGCTTCGGGGGTGACGATGCCGATGAGTACCAGAATGACCGTGGCGACCGGTACCTCGAACGCGACCCCAAAGGCGAAAAAGATCGTCATCACGAAGTCGAGATAGCGGTTGATGTCGGTCATCACCGCTACCCCTTCCGGTGCGGTGCTGGTGATGAAGGCGAAGAAGATCGGCATGATCACGAAGTAGGCGAAGGCCATGCCGCAGTAGAACAGCAAGGTGCTGGAGATCAGGACCGGCAAGGCCAGCCGTTTCTCCTTTTGATACAGACCCGGCGCGATGAAGGCCCAGACTTGGTAGAGAATCCACGGAATGGTGATAAAGACCGCCAGCACCAGCGTGAATTTGAGCGGGGTCAGAAACGGCGACAGCACATCGATTGCGATCATGCTGCTTTGAGCCGGCATGTGCCGGGTTAAGGGACCGGCCAGCATGGAATAGATCGGATTGGAGAATGGCGACAGCGCCACGAAAACCAACAGTACCCCGCTGACGATACGCAGCAGCCGGGCACGCAGTTCGATGAGATGGCTGATGAAGGGTTGTTCGTGATCGGCGTCGGACACGGTGGGTCAGTTTGCGGCAGGGGGATTGGGTGGTGGCGCCGGTCCGGTGGGCAGGTCGGCCGGTTGATGCACCGGTTTTTGTGGTTGCACCGGGGTCGGGACCGGTTTTTGTAACTGAATGGGTGTTGGTTCCGTGGAGTCGATGGGCGGTTCCAGATGGGCGGCGGGCGGAGTCCAACCCGGTGGTGGTGGAGCCGGCGCGGCGCCCGGCCGCCAGCCCGGCGGCGGTCCCGGATCGTCTTCGAGCTCTTCCTGGATTTCCTGGCGCAACGACTGGACTCGGTTTGACAGGTCCTTGAGGCCGTTCAAATCGCCTTGCTGGCGCAGCGACTGTTTAAGTTCTTCCAGTTGTAGTTCTCGGTCCACTTCCGCCTTGACGTCGGCAAGCATGCGCCGGGCCTTGCCCAGCCACAGACCGGCGGTGCGCGCCAGCTCCGGCAGACGCTCGGGACCGACCACGATCATCGCCACGACGCCGATCAACGCCAGTTCCCAGAATCCGATTTCGAACATACCGTTGCGATCCGGTGCTTAAACCTTGTCATGGTTCTTGGTCAGCGGATCGTGCAAGCTTGCCGTGGCGTTACCGCCATTGTGTTCCTGAGGGGTGGGTTGTTCGAGTTTCTTGGGGTTTTCTTCCCCGGCCGTTTCCGGTTGACCCCCTTCCTTCATGGCGTCGCGGAAGCCGCGAATGGCCGAGCCGAGGTCGGAACCGAGGTTGCGCAGCCGGCTGCCGCCGAACAGCACCAGGACGATGACCAGAATGAGCAGGAGTTCCCAAATACTGAAATGCATGACGGTATGCCTCTGATGACGGGAGGATGGCGCTCGCCTAGTTGGCGGCGCGGGCGGCTTTTTCGGCCAAGCCGGAGGTGCCGAAGCGGCGGTGCAATTCGTTCAGCACCGCATCCGGGCCAAGTCCCTGATGGGCGAGCATCACCAAGGTGTGAAACCACAGGTCGGCGGTTTCGCGCACCAGCGGCTCGGGTTCGCCGTTCTTGGCGGCCAGCAAGGTTTCGGCCGCTTCCTCCCCGACCTTCTTGAGGATGGCATCCAAACCCTTGGCATACAGGCGGGCGACATAGGAGCTGTCGGGATCGGCGTGTTTGCGTGCTTCCAGCGTGGCCGCCAACTCGCGCAGAATTTCGTTGCTCATGCGCCGTACATCTCGCGGGGGTCCTTCAACACCGGATCGACGGTGACCCATTCGCCGTCGCGCAATTCCGCGAAGAAACAGCTTTGCCGCCCGGTATGACAGGCAATGCCGCCGATTTGTTCGATGTCCAGCAACAAAACGTCGGCGTCGCAGTCCAGCCGGATGCGCCGCACCTTCTGGGTGTTGCCCGAGGTTTCGCCTTTATGCCAGAGCTGCTGGCGCGAGCGGGACCAGTACACCGCCTCGCCGCATTCCACCGTGCGTTGCAGCGATTCCCGGTTCATCCAGGCCATCATCAGTACTCGGCCGCTGTCGGCGTCCTGGGCGATGGCGGGCACCAGCCCGTCCGCCGTCCATCTGATTCGTTCCAACCAGTTTTCGGTCATGAATTCACTCGTTCCAATCCTCTCCCGGTGGAAGAGGGGGTATCAAAGTCTCACTTCGATGCCGCGCGCCCGCATGTGGTGCTTGGCCTGTTCGATCGTGTATTCGGCAAAATGAAAGATGCTGGCGGCCAGCACCGCGTCGGCCTTGCCGAGCAGGATACCGTCGGCCAGATGGTCCAGCGTGCCGACTCCGCCGGAGGCAATGACCGGAATGCTGACCGCCTCGCTAATGGCGCGGGTCAGCTCCAAGTCGAAACCGCGTTTGGTGCCGTCGCGGTCCATGCTGGTCAGCAGGATTTCCCCCGCGCCGTAGGCGTTCATCCGCCGCGCCCATTCGACGGCGTCGATGCCGGTGGGCCGGCGGCCGCCATGGGTGAAGATTTCCCAGCGTGGCGGTTCACTGGGCTGGTGTACCGCCTTGGCGTCGATGGCCACCACGATGCACTGATTGCCGAAGCGTTCGGCGGCCTCGCGCACGAACTCGGGTCGGGCAATGGCGGCGGTATTGATGGACACCTTGTCGGCGCCGGCGTTCAGCATCCGCCGCACATCGTCCAGCACGCGGATGCCACCGCCCACGGTCAGCGGGATGAACACCTCGCTGGCCACCTGCTCGACCACATGCACCATGGTTTCCCGGTCGTCGGAACTGGCGGTGATGTCGAGGAAGGTGATTTCGTCGGCCCCTTCCATGTCATAGCGGCGGGCGATCTCGACCGGATCGCCGGCGTCGCGGATCTCGACGAACTTGACGCCCTTGACCACCCGGCCGCGATCCACGTCCAGGCAGGGAATGATGCGTTTGGCCAGCGCCATCAGCCGTTCTCCGCCGCGTCGGCCAGTTGCTGGGCGGCAGTCAGGTCGATGTCGCCCTCGTACAAGGCCCGGCCGATGATCGCGCCCATGATACCTTCCTGTTCCACCGCGCACAGCGCTCGCACGTCGTCCAGGGTACTGACCCCGCCGGAGGCGATCACCGGGATGCCGATGGCCTGGGCCAAGCGGACCGTGGCATCGACGTTGACGCCCTGCATCATGCCGTCGCGGCTGATGTCGGTGTAGACGATGGCCTCGACGCCATAGCGCTCGAAGATCTGTGCCAGGTCGATGACGTTGTGCTTGGACAGCTTGGACCAGCCGTTGACCGCCACCCGTCCGTCCTTGGCATCCAGGCCGACGATGATGTGGCCGGGGTATTCCAGGCATAGATCGTTGATGAAGTGTGGTTCCTGCACGGCCTTGGTGCCGATGATGACGAACTGAACGCCGGCGTCCAGGTAGGCATCGATCGCCTGCTCATCACGGATGCCGCCGCCGACTTGGATCGGCAGGTCGGGAAAGGTCTGAGCGATGCGGCGGATCACCTGGGCATTGACCGGTTGTCCAGCGAAGGCGCCATTCAGGTCCACCACATGCAGGCGGCGGGCGCCGGCCCGCACCCAGCGTTCGGCCATGGCTACCGGGTCGTCGGAGAAGATCGTCGAGTCCTCCATGCGTCCCTGGCGTAGCCGCACGCATTTGCCGTCTTTCAAATCGATTGCGGGTATCAGCAACATGTCCGGGTTCTTCCAGCAGCAGACCTGTTCAGGTGGGGAAGTGCTTTATGGGTTCCAGTCCGTGAAATTGGCGAGCAGCCGCAGTCCGGCCTGCGCACTTTTTTCCGGATGAAATTGCACGGCGAAGATGTTGTCGCGCGCGATCACCGAGGCGAAGTCGAAACCGTACCAGGTTCGGCCCACGGCCAGGGTGGCATCCGCGGGTTGTAGGTAATAACTATGGACGAAATAGAAGCGGGTGTCTTGAGAAATCCCCCGCCAGAGTGGGTGATCGCGTAGTTGGTGGACCTGGTTCCAACCCATGTGCGGTACCTTGAGCCGCTCACCGCTGACGGGGTCGCGCAGTTCGCCGAACCAGACTACCCTGCCGGGTAATACGTCCAAGCCGTCGATACCCCCATTTTCCTCACTGAAGGTCAGCAGCGCCTGCGGTCCCAGGCACAGGCCCAGGAACGGCTTGCCCAGCGCCGCTTCGCGCACCACGTCCACCAGATCCCAGCGAACCAGCTCGCGCATGCAGTCACGGATCGAGCCCTGGCCGGGAAACACCACCCGGTCGGCGTGCAGGATATCCTGGCGGTTTTGGGTGACGAGCACCCGCGTCCGGGGGGCGACATGTTCGAGCGCCTTGGCGACGGAGCGCAAATTGCCCATGCCGTAATCGATGATTGCAATGCTGGCCATGCGGAGAACTCGGGGATAGGGATGCCGGATGGAGGAAAGACGGCTGAGTTTACAGGCTGCCCTTGGTGGAGGGTACGCCAGTCACGCGCGGGTCGAATTCGACCGCCATGCGCAGGGCGCGGCCGAAGGCCTTGAATAAGGTTTCGGCGATATGGTGGGCGTTGCGGCCGCGCAGGTTGTCGATATGCAGGGTGATCAGCGCATGGTTGACGAAACCCTGGAAAAATTCGCGAAACAGATCTACATCGAAATCTCCGATCCGGGCGCGGGGAAATTCGACGAAATAGTCCAGTCCCGGTCGGCCGGAACAGTCGAGCACCACCCGTGAAAGCGCTTCGTCCAGCGGGACGTAGGCGTGACCGTAGCGGCGGATGCCGCGCTTGTCTCCCAGTGCTTGCTTGATCGCTTGCCCCAGGGTGATGCCGATGTCCTCGACCGTGTGATGGGCGTCGATGTGCAGGTCGCCCCGAGCTTCGATTTCCAGGTCGATCAAGCCGTGGCGGGCGATCTGATCGAGCATGTGATCGAGGAAGGGCAGTCCGGAGGCGAGTTGGACGTCGCCCGTGCCGTCCAGATTGACGCGCGCCTGAATGCAGGTTTCCAGAGTGTCGCGTTTGACCGTCGCTATGCGTGCTGACATGTTTCAATCCGCGCCCACGGGTTCAGGGGCTGAAATGACATCGGAAAAGCCCTATTGTGCCGCTATGAGAACAAAATGGCACACCGGGGATTATATCGATCTTTGCGCGGAATAAGCGAGTCCTCAGGCTCTGGCCGGGGCAATCGCGCTATGTGGGGAGTTGACAAGAGGCCGCTCGTCAAGGTAACGAGGACACTGGGTTCAAGCCACTGAATTTACCCTTGCATCCGATGGTTTAGCGCATTTTACTGGAACGATGCGGACGCCAACGACACTGATTTGTCCAACCTGTGGTTCTCGTGACACCACGGGCCACGGTCACTACGAGACCGTTCACAACGGGACCCGAAGCCTTCGCGCCTGCACGAGCTGTGGGGCAGTCTTTTCGGAGACGACGAGCACCCCGATGCAGGGCATCAAGACGCCGATCAGCCAGCGCTGCGGTGGCGCGGAGAAGGGATGGGGTTGCGGGCGACAGCCCGGATGCTGAGCTGTCACAAGAACACCATCGCCGAGTGGGAACACCGTTTTGGCGCGATGAAACCGACGTTGATGCGCTACGGGGTTGTGCCTGCCTTCATCCAGCTAACGTTTGAAGGGGACGAGCTTTATAGTCATTCCGTATAATTTCCATAACACTTAATGATTTCGGTAAGAGCGGTTTCCGGAGGGGCGAATTGTCGTTGTCTTTTGAGGTTGGCGAAATCG
>DAOTGT010000084.1:0-14339 GCA_035447285.1 Candidatus Competibacter sp. | reverse complement strand
CGATCGTCGTTGCCGTAAATCTGGATGGCCACCCGCTCGGGCTGGCGCCCGACATACCAGTCCAGCATGTCGATCAGGGTTTCGGCGCCGTCCGGGAGACCAACGGTTGCGGCTTGTTGCGCCGTCGGTGCTTGCCAGTTCGGCGCGAGCGCGGTTGCCTCCGGCGGTTGGCCGCAGGCCCGCAGGATCAACTCCAGCAAGTCGCGTGGGCTTTCCGCCAGCAGCACCTTCTCGTCCATCTGTACGCGAAAATTCCGTTCGATTCGTTGCAGTAGTTCGGTGCGCGCCAGGCTATCCAGCGCCAGATCGCGATCGATGTGACTATCCAGTGTCAACGTCGGCACGTCTCGCTCGGACTGGCGAATTTCCAGCAGTAGTTCCCGCATGATCGTCAGCAGGTTGGCCGCGGTATCCCCGGCGTTCGTGGATGCCGGTTCGGCGGAGTTTGGCAAGCCATCGTGATTGGGAGACATGGCGATAGGTCCGGTGATTGTCGCGAATTCCGGCCGATAACCGGAGTCGGGCTGTTGGCGTCCTAAATCAACATTCTAGAATATGAGGGATAATGCATGCCGGCATCGGCGTAAACTTGCCGAACTTCACCCTGCCGCCGCCCGATTCCCGAGGATTTGTCCATGACTCGCAATGTGTTTCGCTGCTGGTTGGCTGCGCTGCTGCTGGGACCCGTTTGTGCCTTCGCGCTGGAAGTTGGCGAGATTCAAGTTGATTCCGCCTTGAACCAGTTGTTCGACGCCAGGATTCCGCTGCCGACGCTATCGCCGGAGGAACTGGGCAGGATTTCCGTCAAGGTGGCGTCGCCGACGATGTTCAAGGAGTTCGGCCTCGACCGAGGGGAGACTCTGGATAATCTGGTCTTTTCGATCCAGTACGATGCCGAAGGTAAAGTGTACGTCAAGGTGGTGTCGATCAAGCCCATCCACGAGCCGTCGCTGGCGTTGCTGTTGGAATTCGGTTGGCCGCGCGGCAAGACGTTCAGGGAATTTACCGTGCTGCTTGATCCCGTGCGGCGTTTGGTCGAGCAACCCGCCGCCGGTCGAACCAAAACCGTGTTGGACACGTCCGCCGACACCGAGGCCGACTCGGTTTCCGAGTCGCCTTCGGCCGATATTGTCGTGAACAGAACCATTCAATACCCCGATCAACCGACGTCTTCCACGGAAGCGTCCTCATCCGGGAGTTGGGCCTATCGACCGGGAGATGTGTACGGGCCGGTCGCGTCCGGCGAGGGGCTCTGGGGAATCGCGCTCAAGGTTCGACCCGATCCCGGGATCACCCGGGATCAGATGATGCAAGCCCTGTTTCAGGCCAACCCGGATGCCTTTTCCAAGGTGGGGGTCGATGGTTTGCGCATCGGGGCTCTGTTGCGAATTCCGACGTTTCAGGAAATCGCCGATTTCACCGGTTCCGCGGTTGCCAGGCAATTGGCAGCGACGGAGAAGGTAGCGACGGAGAAGGTAGCGACGGAGAAAGCGGCGATGGAGAAAGCGGCGATGGAGAAAGCGGCGACGGACGATGCGCGAGCTGGCATTGTATCCGCCGGGGAGGCGTCGGCGGTGGAACCGGTGGCGGCGGGAACAAATGCCAGCAACTTGGCCGTATTTCCCTTGGCGCGGCCAAGCGCGCTTGAGCCGATCCTGCCAGCCCCGGAACCGAAGTCGGAGATTCCCACGCCCGAACCGGCAGTGGTTGCGGCCCTGGAATCGAAGCCCGAAGTTTCCAGTTCCGAACCGGCGGTGGTCGCGGTCCCCGAACCGAAGCCGAAGGTTCCCACCACGCCCGAATCGGCGATGGTCGCGGCCCCCGAACCGGCGATGGTCGCGGCCCCCGAACCGGAACCTGAAGTTTCCACTGCCGAATCGAAGCCGGAGGTTTCCACCACGCCCGAATCAGCGGTGGTCGCGGCCCCGAAACCGAAGCCTGAAGTGCCTGAATCGGCGGTGGTCGCGGCTTCCGAGCCGAAGCCGGAGGTTTCCACCTCCGAGCCGGTGGTGGTCGCGGTCTCCGACTCCAAGCTAGAGGTTGCCGAACCTGACCTCGCATTGAACACATCTGTATCGGGCCCGGCGAATCCCATGGTTATTGCGCCAGTTTCGGCGACTCCACTGCTGTTTCTGGTGGTTTCAGAAGTAATGGCATCAGCTACCGCTCAGGTTCCCCATGTACCTGTTTCACCGCAAAGCCTTTTTGATGCGCGCACTGTCGATGCCGTGGCATCGGAACCGATTCCTGAACCTGGTACCAATGCGGCGACGCCGGCAGAGCTTGATCGTCAGACTACGGCTGAGCCGGACACGGCTTCTCAAGCAACCAACGACATGTCAACAACAGTGGTGGCTGATGTTTTCGAGTTATCGCCAACCGCCGATATTGCTGAATCGCTAATTGCAGAGTCCATCGCGCGGCCAGTTGCGGGGTTCGCTGCTCTGCCGGTATTTGAATCAGCCGAAGCCGTCCAGGCCGCCGATTCCACTGAACCGCAGGTGGTGGAGTCCGCCACTCCGCCGGAGGTTAAAACCGCCGAGGTTACCGAGGTCGCCGAAGTGGCGGAGCCGTCGAAAGCTGAAATCGCCGAAGCTGTCCAAGCCGCCGATTCCACTGAACCGCAGGTGGTGGAGTCCGCCGCTCCGCCAAGGGTTGAAACCGCCGAAGCCGTTCAGACCGTCGAAGCGACGGAGCCGCCGGGGGTTGAAATCGCCGAGGTGGCAGAAGTTGCCGAGGTTACCGAAGTGGCTGAACTTGTTTATTCAACGGCGATTGATCCCGAAAAATCGGCCATGCCCGCATACAAGGGAGGTGAGCAGTATGGCCCCGTCGCGCCTAACGAAAGGCTTTGGGATATCGCCGCCAAGGTTCGCCCCACGCCGGATATCGGCATCGACATCATGATGAAGGCGCTATTTGCCATCAATCCAACAGCATTTTCCAAAGCGGGTATGGACTACCTGAAAGTGGGAGTGACCCTGCGGGTTCCGACGTTACAGGAAATTGTCGATCACACCGATTCCAAAGCGGCGAAACAACTATTGGAACAACAGGCCGTTGCCAACAAGACGACTGGACCAGCGGATTCAAGCCAATCCCCACTACCGTCTCCACCGCCCGCTGCGGCGTCCGGGTCTGGCGCTGATCCCGAATCGAAGCCCACCTCGCCGCCGTCAGCCATTAATTGATTCCGCCACCGTCAAATGATCTTCTGCCGGGACCGAATCGATGGATACCCAGGTGCTGTTGGGACACTCGACCATGAACAGGCCACCCAGAATGATGCCAAGATTGGGTAGGGGTGGGATAAGGGTGGTAGTGAACACGCACTAGGATCTTTAGCCATGGTCACCCGAATCCGCGCCATCCTGGCTGCCTTGGCCGGGTTTGCCGCCGTGCTGCTGGCGATCTGGGGCGTGGACCATGGAATCGTCCAGCCGGCATGGCAGATCAGTCGCGCCCTGATAGGCGCCTTGGGGCTGGCCGCTCTGGCGTTGTTGCTGGGTCAGGTCTGGTGGTTCAATCGGGCTCGACGGGGCGAGACGGAGACTGCGGTGGCCGCTTGGGGCTCCGCGGCCCTGGTGGTCCTGATCGGTCTGGCCGTGACCGCCAGCCTATATGGGGATTTGCGCCAACACAGCCAGATTGTGCTGGCACGCGACTTCCAAGCGATTGCCGCCATGCAAATCGACCGGGCAATCGGCCGATTTCGCGACAATCTGGAGGATGTCGATACTACCCGCCGTTTTCTGGAGGGCGCGGGCGCGGTTGACCGGGCGCAATTTCGCGCGTTCGTCATGCCCTTGCTGAGAGGCGGTGGCTTCCAGGCTCTGGAGTGGTTGCCGCGAGTCCCACGAGAGCAGCGGGTTGTCTACGAGGCCACGGCACGCCGGGATGGCTTGGATGGTTTTCAATTTACCGAAAGCGATCCCGCCGGCCGGTTGGTTCCCGCCGCCGACCGCGCCGAATATTTTCCGGTCTACTATCTGGAGCCGCTGGCCGGTAACCGGGCGGCGCTGGGCTTTGCCCCCGGACCCAGCCATCCGGCCCGCGGGATGACGTTGGTCCAAGCTCGCGATCGCGGCCAACTAGCGGCTACCGACCGCTATATTCTGGTGCAAGAGACTGCATCCGAACCGACCTATTCCGTGCTGGTGTTCGCCCCGGTATACACCGGAGCGGCGGCGATGCTGGACGTGGCGGCGCGGCGCGAGCAGTTGCGAGGCTTTGCGTTGGGGGTGGTGCGCATCGGCAACACGTTCAGCCGCGCTCTTGCTCCAACCGGCCCCGCCGGGCTCCAGTTTCGCTTGCTGGATCTCTCCGCGACGGCGGATGCCCAGGTGTTGTACGCCCTGCCACCAGCGGCGAGCGCGGCTGAACGGGAAACGCCGGCTGCCTTTCTCCGCCAAACCGAGGAATTTCGCTTCGCCGACCATATCTGGCGGCTCGAAGTGACCGCGACTTCTGCTTTCATTGACCGCCATCGCGAGACGACTTATCGGTGGATTCCGGCCTCTGGCGGGCTGTTAACCGGGTTGGCGGCTCTATACCTGTTTGGTCTGATCGCTCGACGGCGACGGGCGGAAGCGCTGGTGGCGGCGCGCACGACCGAGTTGCAAGCGAGCGAACAACGATTCCGCCGCGTTGTCGATCAGGCTCCGTTCGGCTTTCATCTTTACCGGCTGACGGATGACGATCAACTGATTCTCGACGGAGCCAATCCGGCGGCGGACGCGATCCTGCGATTCCACCACGCCGATTGGAAGGGCCATCCCATGGAGGCGATTTTCCCGACGCTGGTCCCGATCGAGATCCCGGCCATTTACCGCCGGTTGGCTCGTCAGGGCGGGGCGCAGCGCTGGGAGGCGGTGGAATACCGGGATCACCGGGTCGCCGGCAGCTTCGAGGTCACGGCATTCCAGACCGTGCCGAACATGCTCGCCGTTGCCTTCATCGACATCACCGAACGCCAGCGGGTTGGTGCGGCTTTGCGGGAGAGCGAGGAACGGCTGCGGGATGTCACCGACAATATCCCCTGTGTGGTTTACCAGTTCTACGCCCGTCCGAACGGTGAACAGGGGCTGTATTACCTCAGCGAACACGCCCGCGATCTATTTGGTATCGACGCGCCCCTGAACCAGATGTTGGCGTGTTTTACCACCCAGGTCGTTCCCGAGGACCGGGATGCTTTTCTGTTGTCGATTCAGCAAGCGGTTGTCGCGGCGAGTCCCTGGGATTTCGAAGGCCGACTCATCAAGCCGTCTGGCGAAATCATGTGGTTCAAGGCTGTTTCCCGCCCCAGACAATTCGCGCACGAGTTGGTGTTCACCGGGGTCATTCTCGATATCACCGAACGCAAGCAGGCGGAAGTCCGCATTCACGACCTGGCGTTTTTCGACGTTCTGACCGGGCTGCCGAACCGGGCGTTGCTAGCCCAGCGAGCCGAGCTGGCGCTGGCGCTGGCGGCGCGAAGTCAAGCGTCGCTGGCGGTATTGTTTTTCGATCTGGATCGATTCAAGGAGGTGAACGATTCTCTCGGCCACGCCGAGGGCGATACCCTGTTGAGGCAGGTGGCGGTGCGGCTCAAGACACTCGTTCGGGTAGAGGACACGGTGTGCCGACTGGGTGGAGACGAGTTTGTATTGTTGTTACCACAGGCCGACCAGGCAGGCGCGTTGCGAGTGGCGGACAAGATGCTGGTCGCCTTCCGCCAGCCGTTCGATGTGGCCGGCCACGCCTTGCAAGTTACCATCTCCATCGGTATCGCCCTCTACCCGCACGACGGCGCTGACTTTGCCGAGTTGCTGAAGAACGCGGACACCGCCCTGTATCGGGTTAAGCAGAACGGCCGCAACGCCCGGGTGTTCTACGACCGGGCGATGAACGAAGCGACTTTCGAGCGGCTGCTACTGGAAACCGAGTTGCGTCAGGCGCTCGCAAGTGGCCAGTTACGCGTCTATTACCAACCCAAAATACGCTTGACCGACGGCGCGCTGGTGGGAGCGGAAGCTCTGGTGCGCTGGCAACATCCCGAGCGTGGTTTGCTCCCGCCGGGACTGTTTGTGCCAGTTGCCGAGGCCAGCGACCTGATCGTTGCCCTCGGCGACTGGATGTTGGACGAAGTCTGCCGGCAACTGCTTACTTGGCGTCGGGCTGGGTTGGCGCCGCCACCGGTGGCGATTAATCTGGCGGCCCGCCATTTTCGCCAGCCCGGTTTGGCCGACCGGATTTGCGGCTTGTTGGAGTCCTGTGAGCTGTCGCCACAGGCGCTGGAGCTGGAATTGACGGAATCGACGCTGTTGGAGGTTGGCGAGGACACGATCGAAACCCTGCGGCAGTTGCAACGGCTGGGGATGGCCTTGGCGCTCGATGACTTCGGTGCCGGCTATTGCAACCTGGGTTATCTCAAGCATTTACCGATTGCGACCTTGAAGATTGATCGGAGCTTTGTGCGCGATTTGGTGATCGATTCCGACGACCGTGTTCTGTCCGCGACTATCGTCGCCCTGGGTCATCATTTGGGCTTGGCGGTGGTGGCCGAGGGCGTGGAGACCGAGGAGCAACGCCGCATTCTGCTGGAGCAAGGTTGCGACCTGGCGCAAGGCTATCTGTTCGACCGACCCGGGCCGGCCGAGACCTTCGCGGCCTGGTTGGCGCCAACGCGCGCGCAGCCGGGTTGAACGGATCAACGCCAATAGAAATTCAATCGGGATTGGCGGGTGCCGATGGTCACAGGTTGCCGTTGGGTTTGATCGGGCGTACTGATTTCCACGGTGTAGGTGCCCGGCGGTAGTTGGGCGTAGAACCAGGGGCCGTTCGACGCGGCGCTCAGCACGGTCTCGCCGCGTTTGTCCACGATGATGACCTTGGTGTCCGCCAGATAGTCGCCACTGCCCTGCATGGCGAACAGTAGCCGCAGATTGAATTGACCAGACAGCGCGTTGAGTTCGGCGCGTTCGCTTTCGCCCACGCCGCCGGAGGCGTAACGGATGCCTCGATAATCCTGAACCTGAATCAGGTTACCCGGCGGCAGCCAGCCGGGTCCGGTGTCTTCCGCGTCGGGGGTATATGAGTCCTCCGCGGATACTGGCGTTGGTGCCGCATAAGGGCGTGGTGATGGCGATGCGGACGGCGTTGGTGGTTGCGCCGGCTCGGCCGGTTGGGTGTAAAACTGGATGGGGCCTTCAGACGCCGGTTCGTAAGGGGAGGTGGGCTTGAGCGGTGGCGGCTCCTCGTAACGTGGTGAAGATGAGCCGTAAGGTGTGGGTGTGTATGTCTGTTGCGCGTCGGCCAGAAACGGTAATCCGCCGCTCAGTGCCAGTGTTACCGCAATCGAACCTATCATGCGCATCGTTGCCATTTCGGACCTCCTGAATGTTTTCCGTGAGCCTTGTCGGACAAGGAATTTCCAGCAGTCTTGCTCCGAAAGTCTTAGAGTTCGCGGGGGAGCGTTTGATTCCCGCGTCGTTCAACCACCTTGGATCGCCTGCGCGTACTGTTGACGCATCTCCTTCTTGTTGAGCTTGCCCACGCTGGTTTTGGGGATGGAATCGACAAACAAGACTCGGTCGGGAATACCCCATTTGGAGATGATGCCCTTGTCGGCGAAGTCCTTCAGCCAGTCACGGATCGTCGCTTCGTCTACTTGTCCGGTTCGGTCGGGCTTAAGAACCACCAGCGCCAGCGGTCGCTCGCCCCATTTGGGGTCGGGAATGCCGACCACAGCCGTTTCCGCCACCGCCGGATGCTTGAGAATCAGATCTTCCAGTTCCAGCGACGAGATCCATTCGCCACCGGTCTTGATCACGTCCTTCAGCCGGTCGGTGATCTTGAGGTAGCCTTCCTGGTCGATGGTGCCGATGTCGCCGGTGTGCAGGTAACCGCCGCGCCAGAGTTGTTCCGAGGTTTGCGGGTCCTTGAGGTAACCTTGGGTCAGCCACGGGCTACGTACCACCACCTCGCCGGAGGTCGTGCCGTCGTGGGGCAGATCGTTCATGTCCTCGTCCACCACCCGCAATTCGACCAGTGGCAGTGGCAGACCGGTCTTGCAGCGGATTTCCAACTGCCGCTCCTCGTCCCAGTCCAGCATGTGCGGTTTCAGGTGAGCCAGGGTCAGTAGGGGGCAGGTTTCGGACATGCCGTAGGCGGTGAAGATATCCACGCCCCGATCGCGCGCCTGTTTGGCCAAGGCTTGTGGCAGCGCCGCGCCGCCGATGGTCACTTTCCAGCGCGATAAGTCGATTTCTTCCACCTTGGGGCTGGCCAGTAGCATTTGCAGGATGGTCGGCACACAGTGAGAGAAGGTCACGTTCTCGCACTGAATCAGACTCAATAATTGCTCCGGTACGTAGCGACCCGGATAAATCTGCTTGACGCCCAGCAATGTGGCGGCATAGGGAATCCCCCAAGCGTGAACATGGAACATGGGGGTGATCGGCATGTACACATCGTCGCGGTTGAAACGACCCTGGCCGGTTCCGGTCAGCGCGGCCAGCGTGCCGAAGGTATGCAGTACCAGTTGCCGGTGGCTGAAGTACACCCCTTTGGGCAAGCCGGTGGTGCCGGTGGTGTAGAAGGTGGTGGCGCGGGCATCCTCGGAGAAATCCGGAAACTTGTAGTCGGGATCGCCGGACGCCAGCAAGGTTTCATACTCGGTGCCGATGTCCAGGGTGGTGGCCGGCGTCTGGCCGGTGTCGTTCAGCAGCACCAGTTTCTTGACCGGCTCGATGCGGTCGCGGATGGCTTCCAGCACCGGGAGGAACTCGGTGTTGATCAGAATGACGTCGTCTTCGGCGTGGTTGATGGTGTAGAGAATCTGTTCGGGGGAGAGTCGAATATTAACGGTGTGTAGAACCGCACCCATCATCGGGATCGCGAAGAAGCATTCCAGATAGCGGTGGCTGTCCCAGTCCATCACCGCCACGGTGTCACCGCGCCTCACCCCAAGTCCCGCAAGACCGCTGGCCAGGCGGCTGATCCGTTCGCCCAAGTCGCGGTAAGTTTGGCGCTTGAAATCGCCGTAGACGATCTCCTGCTCGGGGAACTGACGAATCGGGTTGTCGAGCAAGCTCTTGATCAGCAGGGGATTGTAGTAGGCGGACGGGGTACGCTCAATGAGTTGTTCGGACATTTTGTTCTACTCCATGGCGTTTTATCGTTCAGCTCGCATGTCGGGCGATGTACGCTTTGACCGCCGCCACATCCGCCTCCATCACCTCAAATCGTTGCGGCAGTGCTTCGATGTTTTCGTATCCGGCCGGTCGTTCCGGCGGATGGCCCAGCGCCTCGACGATGGAATCCTCGAATTTGGCGGGCAGGGCGGTTTCCAGGCAAAGCAGCGGCACGCCTTGTTCGCGATACTCCAGCCCGACTTTTATGCCATCGGCGGTGTGGGTATCGACGACCGTGCCGCATTCCTGGTAGACCCAGCGGATCACTGCCATGCGGTCCGGGTGATTGCTGGAGCCGGACACGAAGCCGGACGGCAAGATGGCGCGGAAGGCATCGGTGCCGGATAAGTCGAAGAAACCGAAAGTGTCCACCTGCCGCCACAGTTCGCGGACCATCGCCGGATCGCGCCCGACCGCGTCGAAAATGAAGCGCTCAAAGTTGGACGCCTTGGAGATATCCATCGAGGGGCTGCTGGTATGCGCCACCTGGGCGGTCTGGCGCACCCGGTAGACGCCAGTGCGGAAGAACTCGTCGAGCACGTTGTTTTCGTTGGTGGCCAGGATCAGTCGGCGGATGGGGAGGCCCATGCGCTTGGCGATGTAGCCGGCGCAGATATTGCCGAAGTTGCCGGATGGCACGGCGAAGGACACTTCCTGATCGTCGTGGGTGGTGACCGCCAGCCAGCCCTTGAAATAATAGACAATCTGCGCCGCCACCCGCGCCCAGTTGATGGAATTGACGGTACCGATGGCGTGGCGGGCCTTGAATTCGGCATCGTTGCTGACCGCCTTGACGATGTCCTGACAGTCGTCGAATACACCGTGCACGGCGATGTTGAAGATGTTGGGGTCTTGCAGCGAGAACATCTGCGCGGTCTGGAACCGGCTCATCTTCTGGTGGGGCGAGAGCATGAACACCTGGATGCCGCGCTTGCCGCGCATGGCGTATTCGGCGCTGGAGCCGGTATCGCCGGAAGTGGCGCCGAGGATGTTGAGATGACCGCCGGTTTTGAGCAGAGCATATTCGAACAGGTTACCGAGCAACTGCATGGCGATGTCCTTGAACGCCAAGGTTGGGCCGTTCGACAGTCGCAGCAACCAAACGTCGTCCAGCAGGTTGGTGACTGGCGTGATGGCTTCGGTGCGGAAGGTATCGGCGGAGTAGGTGCGGTCGATCAGCGCGCGCAGGTCAGCGGCCGGCAGATCGTCGGCGAATTTGCTCAGGATGGCGAATGCCAGTTCCGGGTAGGACAGGCCGCGCCAGCCGGCCAATTCGCCGGGTGCCAGGGTCGGGTAGTGCTCCGGGACGGCCAGGCCACCATCGGGCGCCAGCCCGCCCAGCAGGATCTCGGAAAAGGTCGCGGGGGCCATGCCGCCCCGGGTGCTGAGGTAGCGCATGTGGTCGGTCCTCTGAAAGCACGAAGAGCAGGGGTCTATGAATAAGCTATTGTAGCCCTCCGCCCCCATAAAGGCGCTGATCCCGCGCAAGGATTGGGGAAGGAGACCATTACCTCTAATCTGCTTTATACGCGCCGCTCACAATAGGTGTTCGAGGGCGTTTCAAGGGGTCTCTCACCGGCCGTTTGCGGGATTGCGTCTGAAAGAAGTGGGTAGTCGATCCGTGCTTAGAACCCGAGCCACTTCCAAAATCGCCCGAAGATGCTGGTGCCGTTGTCCTTGGCGCGCGGTGGATCGACAATCTCTGTCTGGTCGACCGATCCGAGTGGATTTTGGGTTTCGCTGGATTGTACGGGGTTGGCTTCTTCGTTCGGGTGTTGTTGAGGGGGTGTCGTATCCGCTGCTGGAGCAGGAGCTTCGGCTTCGGGCGCGACTACAGGGGAGGCTTCGGGCGCGACGGTGACTTGAACCGGGTTTGAGGTTTGCGGTGCTTCGCCGGTATAGGGGGTCTCAAAATTGGCATAGTCCCGGGTCACATAGCCCGCGAGAGTCCATTCCCGCAGCATCAAGACCAGAGACCAGCTTCCCGGTGGGGTCGGTGTGCGATGCGCGGTCGTCCGCAGATCAAGCTGTTGCCCCTGGCCGGGGAGCGAGCCGATGACCACGCCGGCCAATGGGATGCCATCGAAAGTGCCTCCGGCATAGGGTGCGGTCAAGGCCCACAATTCCAGCGACAGCGTACCGCTCATATTGGCTGGATCGCGTGGATTCTGGATCGCGTCGACCGTCAGTTCGATCTGGTCTTCCGTGAGTTGATACCCCACATTGCCCAGGATGCGTGGCAATGCGAAACGTTCGGGGCGAGGATAATTGGCGAAGGCGTGAATGTGCCGGAAATCTCCATCCTCGCTGGCGGCGAGCACCATGAGCATGCTCCAGTCTCGAACACCAGCGGGGGGCATGACGAAAGTGGAGCCCGCGACGGTGATCGATAGCGGCACCGTCTCCGGTAGGGGGTCGAGCCGAATTTCGGCGACCTTGACGCCTGAAAGTTCGCCACCCACGAAGGGTGTGTCGAGCGCCCAGAGTTGGAGTGCCCAGGCGGCGGACGCCGCATATTCGGAATCGAGGATGTTCAGGTCGGCGCTGAGGTGGATCTGGTCGCCGGCGATGGTGTAACCATTGGATACGCCGAAGCAAATGGCGGGTGAATCAACTGTCGATGAAGCGGTAGGGTAAGGAGTCATGGAAGTAGTGTTTCAAGATGTTGGTGCGAAGTGCTGGATTTCAAAGGTAAAGCGGTATGTGCCCCGCTTCTCTGTCCAACGGCGATGCTGCTTGCCAGAGCGGGGCGGGAGTCTAAAGCAGAACCGGGAATCTGACCACGCTTTCTTGGCGCTGGACGTGTGCCCACACAGGGGGACGGTTTTTGGCAATCGGGGAAAGTTGCGCGCATGACCGTCGGGGTCGCACCATGCTCATGTCATGGTCCCGCGAGGATTCGATGACCCAGTCGGAGTGACGGCTAGGAAATCGGGGGGGCAGCGCCGGTTCGAACGGGCAGAAGCCGTTGCGCGATTTCCCTGGCCCAAGGATTGATCTCGCCATAGACCTTGCTCAAGCGGCCCCGCGACGCGCGAAAAAGCAGCCTTGCGCGAGCGTCGTCGATCGAGTTGTCGTACACGTAGGTTCGGTCGGCCAGCCAGGTCACGACCGAACAGTACGCCAGCGACTTGGTATAGCGCCCGATGATCTTGGGAATGGGCACGTCGTGTCCGCCTTCCATCACCCGCATGGCGACCCGTTTGGCGTTGATGGAAGGGTCGTCGGTGCCGACGAAAAACAGCCGGATGAAAAAGCCGGCGTCGCCCGCCCGGCGGATGAAATCCATCTTGTCGGGGGCGGAAAGGACGGTTTCGAAGGCGAGGCTACGGCCTTCCGTCAGGCAACGCTCGCGAATCTCGGCGGATCGCCGCGCCGCTTGCATGATTGCGTCGGGCGCGTTCCAGTCGCCGAATTCGTCGCGGGCAATGAAATCTGGATTGACGTAGACGCAACCGTCCATCCATTCGTGCATCAGCAGTTGTTGGGTGATCGAAGTTTTGCCAGAGCCGTTGGGACCGGCGACCACGATGAGCCGGGGTTTTCCCCCGTCGGTCATGCCTGCGGTCGAGGGGGGTTGATGGCGAGGATTTCGGCGCGTAGGCGGATCATGAGTTGTTCGCGCGCCGCCTGAGCATGTTTGCGCGCTTCCATCGCAACCGCTTCCATCAGGGTGTCGAGTTGCTCGTCGGAGGGTTCGTGAGTGATGTCGTTCAAATCGAATGCTGGTTGTTTCATCGTCTGCTCCGAAGTTGACTCGCGTTGGCCGATGGCCGCCCGCTTTTGTCGTTGGCTACTCTATCCATTGTAACTCAAGCCGTTGCGGTCGGTTGGGGTTCGATCCGATTTCTTTGAGCGTGCAGGCGTGGATCGGTCACGCCCGTCATGCGGAAACGCTGGGGCTGCGCGAGAAGAACTTTTCGGAAGCACACTTTTGGCGGGGATGTGCCGGGGGTTCCGCGTCCAATCTCAGCGGAACTCGTGCTGGCGCGTTATGATACGGTTCATTACAAATTCAGAATCAAGCCTGCGAGTTCAACAACATGAGCCGGGATCAAGTGTTTATCAGTTACAGCCATAAGGACAAAGGATGGCTGGAGAAATTACAAACCCATCTCACTCCGTTGCAGCGCGATGGAACGATTTCAGTATGGGCGGATACCGCTATCAAACCAGGCCAGATTTGGAAGGAAGAGATCGAAAAAGCCTTGGCGCGGGCGAAAGTGGCGGTGCTGCTGGTCAGTCCAGAATTCCTGGCGTCGAAATTCATTTATGAAAATGAATTGCCACCATTGTTGGAAGCAAACGCAACAGAAGGATTAACCATTCTCTGGATTCCAGTGCGGCCTAGCCACTACACCCGGACGGTTATCGCTGATTATCAAGCTGCCCACGATCCCGCAAAGCCATTGTCCGGCATGAGTCGCACTAAACAAGATGGTGCGTTAGTCGAAACCGTCAAAAAGATCGAAGTGGTGGCGCCGCCGTCTTCTTTGTCATCACCCACGCCTCCTGCGTCGTTGGTGATTACTCCTGCTGATCCTGTTTTGCCGGTCATTCAAAACATCCACGGTTGGTCAGCGCAGCAGGTGCGGTCTCTGCAACAGCAAACCGCCCAAGCACTCAAGATGCCGGTGGAATTCCAGGATGCCCTCAAGGATGGCAGTCAGGGACCGATGATGGTGGTGATTCCGGGCGGGCGTTTCCTGATGGGTTCGCCGTCGGACGAGCCGGAGCGCCGAGACGAGGAGCGTCAGCACGAAGTCGAAGTCGCGTCGTTCGCGCTGGGCAAGTACGCAGTGACCTTCGATGAATACGATCAGTTTGCCCATGCCATGGGGCAGACACTGCCCAAGGATGGAGGTTGGGGCCGAGGGTGGCGACCAGTGATCAGCGTGAGTTGGCTCAATGCAGTGGCTTATGCGGACTGGCTGAGCAAGCAGACGGGCCAGACTTATCGCCTGCCGACCGAAGCCGAATGGGAATACACCTGTCGAGCAGGAACGACGACACCGTTTTGTTTCGGGACCACGATCGGCACCGAGCAAGCCAACTACGATGGAAACTTTGTCTATGGCAAGGGACAAAAAGGCATGTATCGGCGAAAGACTGTCGAAGTCGGCCAGTTTCCAGCCAATCCTTGGGGGCTGCACGACCTGCACGGTA
>DAOTGT010000083.1:0-14356 GCA_035447285.1 Candidatus Competibacter sp. | reverse complement strand
ACCTTAACAGGTTCCACACCGGGGGCCATCTCCCCATCCTGATCCAGAACTGACGCTAGGTACTCCAACCGCCAATTCGGTCCATGTGGGACCTGCCGGCATCGTTCGGGCGCTGGCACGCGACAGCGCCGGGCAACTGGCGGGAGGCGTCCATTCCATTTGCCCTGGGTGACCGCCAGCGTGGGGTGGACATACCACCCATGCTGCCGCAGATCGCTCAACGATCCCAACCCGGCGATGCCCGGCTGGCTGGTATAATGCAGTTCCGTGCCGTCCTGCACGCACAAAGACCACCGGCCGATCGCGCATCCACTCAATGCTCCAGTCCCCGTGCGGGGTGAGCACCCGCTCCCAAGTAACCGCCGCATGGGCCAGCAACCGATACGCCGCATGGGTTTCCACCCAGCCGTCGTGGGCCCCCGGAATGCTGGTATCCGGTTGCGCCCCCAACCGTTCCGCCACTCGCACCCGCCGTCGGTTCAACCGGGCATCGCCCCCGCTCCGCCCAATTCCGCCGCTGCCCAACTCACCGTCGCCGTCATTCCATCCGCCTCATGTGCATCGACCTATTCCTTCAGATGGGGACAGCTACACCAGAGATCAAGATGTGTGGAATCGACAGCGTTCGAAACCCATTCTGGAACGGCAGAGCCTCGCACAGTCCACTGCCAACGTGGTGGTTTACGACACCCTAAAACCAGGTTGTTTCGGGCCACCTGTCAAGAGTGCCTTAAGTAGCTCCTCACGGCTGTTCGTTCCGAGTTTTTCATGAATTCTACGGACATAGGTAGCCACCGTCGAAGCGCGGAGATTGAGCCGCGCCGCAATCATCTGGTAGGACAGCTTATTAGCTATCGCTAGGCAGATTTCCTGCTCTCGGCTCGATAAGCGCGAACTTTGCATGGCCCGGCAAAGCCGCAACTGCAGCGGTTCTTGATGTTCGATGAGGATGCCGATCAGGGCCTCGGTTGACCGATAGTCACCGAGCCCCTGGGGACTCGGAATGCGTGTGGGGGGATTCAACCAGTAGGCGCGGAACACAAACCGACCACTGGCATTGGTGTGAGTGGAGACCGGTGGCAGCGTATCCTGGCTTTGGAAGATTCGTTCGAGGCGGACGCACACCTGTTGCAGCGCGACGGGCCTCGCGATCTCGTGGCTAAAACGAATCCGACCCCTGGGAAAAAGGCCATAGGTCGCTTGAAACAGTAGATTTTGAGCCGACGCGCTGAGGGATATCACGGTACCGTCGCGTGTCAGGATGACGAGGCCCGTCTGACCGCTCTCGATGTACTCATCGACGTGCTCATTCGCATGTTGCCCTGTCTCCAGGCCGTGGTCGATATACGGCAGTAGCCTCTCAAAAATCTGCTGGTGACGGGTTTCAAACGGGGGTTGGTTACTAGGTCGGCAAAGCACCATCACGCCGGCGCCACGCCCACTCTGATAGACGCCTCCTTGTAGCGCGTAATGGTGATTATTGGGCCGCATCACCACATGGTAGAAATCGCGCTGGTAGAACTGGGGATCCAGAATTCGGAAATCCTGCAGGAGGCGGTGGGTGCTGAACCACTGATTCGCTCGGGCGTTGTAGTCCGGGGTGAAGAACTGGTCTGGCTCATTAAGATACAGATCCAGGGCCTCCAAGGAAAACTTCTCGGCAAGCACGTAGACCGGGCGGTTGCACGCGTCAACACCGACAAAAAAGTTGTCTTCCGACGGAATGATGCAGTGAAGAGCGCGTAACAGTTCCGCAATTAGTGTTTCACGGGAGAGACCAAGACAGCACAGTTGGCGGATATAAGCTTGATCTTTGCTGAATTTCATCGCCGAATTTCCACTCTCGAACATCAAATGTCCTCTCATGATAGGACATTCATGAGTCGCAACATGTAATACCATAAAAAAATCTGTTACGGCGATTCAGGGAGCCACGATGATTCCACTAGTGCTATTGCGGGTCACACTCAACACCCTAGATACAGCATGTTCAGCTGACGGACGGCGGAACTGACGGGAGTTTAGGTAAGGCACTAGCTCTGAATGGAGTAACTTGAACTGGGCATGACCCGGGAACGCTGTCATCGATACCACTTTGGGGTGTGGCTACCTTGGCAACTATCCTGCCTCTGTAGCTAGCCCGCGTCCATGCCATTAAAGCCCACTTGCAATAAAAAACGGCTTTGTTGCATAAATCAGTAACCAATTGATTGGGAATCATATTTTTCATGAGTAGTATTCTTAAATACTTATAAGTATCAATTGGTTATCCTTATTTATGCAACAAAGCCATAAAAAACAACAATCGCCACATCAGCAGAACAAAAAAATCAGGTCTTGATCATTGGATAAGTTTGGATTTCTGGAAGTATCTGGTAATGCAAGCTCATGAAAGTTCGATTTTTATTTGAATTTAGAATAACCCCCTTATCTTTAGGAGTCTTAGCTATGATCAGATCACGAGGAATTGTCCTCATACTCAGTTTTATTTCTCTCATGGGTTTATTCGTTGTGCGGGGTTATGCAACCGCCCGATTTACGCAAAGGTCAGATTGGAGTACCCAATTTGGAGACAGTGGGTGCTCGCCCGCGCCAGCCGATTACGATGGCGATGGAGCAGTTGATATGTCTGTCAAATGTGAAAATGGTCGGTGGTACATTAGATGGAATAGCAGTGGCACCAGTACTTACTTTTATTACGGTACGAATTCCAACGATGTAGCATCGGCCGACTATGATGGCGACCGCAAGGCGGATATCGCTTTAAGGGCTAATGGCGGTATTTTTTATCTTGATTACGCCAGCGATGGCTTTGGGAACTGGGCTACCAGCTTTCCAGGTTACAGCGCCTACAGCGCCTGTAGGTTTGTGCCAGGCGATTATGATGGCGACAGCAAAGCGGATATCGCTATGCGGTGCGGCGACGGTAATTGGTATATCGACTATTCCGCCAACGGGCTTGGAGCTTTTGATAAAGGATTCCACATGAACGCTTGTTCGCCAGCGCCGGGCGATTATGATGGCGATGGCAAAACCGATGCGGCCGTTCTTTGTGAAACGGGCATTCTGTATATTGATTACTCCGCAAATGGTTTCGGAACGCAGGATGAGAGTAAACCCGGATATCCTAACTGTGTCCCGGTACCACACGATTATGACGGCGATGGCAAAACCGACTTCGCGGTCTATTGCGGTGGGAATTGGCAGATCGACTATTCTTCCAACGGCTTGAACGGCATTGACCGACAATATCCAGGATTCGGTAATGCGTACTGCACCCCGCTACCTGCCGATTATAACGGTAATGGCGGTGATGACCAAGTTGACCGAAGCGTTTATTGTCCTGATGGAGATAATCGCTATTGGTTTTTTAATTACGCCCCCCCCGGCGATGTGTACGAACCGGACAACCGTAGGAGTAAACTTAAACAAGAAATCATCGCGGGTACTCCCCAGAATAATCGTTCTATCGATCCGGAGTTCGATCAGGATTGGGTCAAATTCACCCTGAACGAGCTATCAGGCGTCGTTCTTCAAACGAGTGGCCCCAGTGGCGACACCGTGATGTGGCTCTACAATCAAACTTTGGTCCAACAGGCGTATGATGATGATGGTGGAGAGGGCGCTTTTTCGCGAATCGAACGTACCTGCGCTTCATCTCCATTGCCGGCTGGCACCTACTATGTCAAGGTCGCCGCATACGAGTACGCCAACACTATACCGAGCTACAACCTAACGTATCAGGTCACGCCGTGTGGGCAAGGAGGTAATACCGCTGCAGACACCGTCGGACTGTACAACCCGGCCGCTGGTGTCTTTTACCTCAAGAACACCCACAACGGCGGTGCGGCCGATATCACCCTCCGCTTCGGTCCCGCCAACGTCGGCTGGACACCACTAGCTGGCGACTGGGACGGTAACGGCACCGATACGGTTGGGTTATTCAATCCCGCCACCAGCATCTTCTACTTGAAAAACAGCAACGTCCCCGGAGTGGCCGATGTAGTCTTCCGCTTCGGTCCCGCCAACGCCGGCTGGACTCCGATTGCGGGCGACTGGGACGGCGACGGCGATACTACCGCCGGCTTGTTCAACCCCAGCACCAGCACCTTCTATCTCAAGAACAGCCACGCGGGTGGCGCGACCGATGTAGTCTTCCGCTTCGGTCCCGCCGGGCGTGGCTGGAAACCCTTGGTGGGCGACTGGGACGGCAACGGCACCGATACCGTTGGATTGTTCGACCCGGCCACCAGTACCTTCTACCTGCGCAATCTGCACTTGGGCGGCGCGGCCGATGTAGTCTTCCGCTTCGGTCCCGCCAACGCCGGCTGGACTCCGATTGCGGGCGACTGGAACGGCAACGGCATCACTACCGTCGGCCTCTATAACCCCACTGCCAGCACCTTTTACCTGAAAAACAGCTACGGCGGTGGCGCGGCCGATGTAGTCTTCCGCTTCGGTCCCGCCAACGCCGGCTGGACACCGCTGGTCGGGAATTGGGACGGACAGTAATACCCATCCTCAGTCGGTTTCACGGAATAGGGTGGACAGCACAGTCTCATCCACCGTTTGCAGCCTCAATTCTTCCCCCTCTCCTTCATGGGAGAGGGGCTTTTTCTTCATACCCCTTATCCTTTCCCGCGCGGCAACCCAGCGTCCTCCGCCACTCCTAGCGCCAAAGCCGTCATATCCATTTCGCCATACCCCTTCGCCATGGCTGCCAACAAACGATTGTGCACCAGATCGGCGGCGGGCAACGGCATGCGGGAATTGGCCCCAGCCTCCAGAATCAACTCGATATCCTTCAGACCCAATGCCAGCTTGAAGCCAGGGGTGGTGTATTCCTCCTTGGCCAACAGTTCGCCGTAGAGATGGAACAGCGGCGCGTTCAAAATGGTACCGGTCAACAACTTCATCATCTCCATGCGGCCGATGCCATTCTTTTCGGCAAAGGTCAAGGTTTCGGCGTAGGTCTCGATCGACGCCAGGATCATGAAATTGGCCGCCAGCTTGGCGATATGCCCCTGGGCGAGGTCCTCGCCCAGATCGTGTGTGCCCTGCCCCATCGCCTCCAGCAACGGCGACACTCGACGTTTGGCCGCCGCCATGCCGGACAGCAGGATGAACAGCTTGCCGGCCGCCGCCGCCGTGGGTCGCCCCAACACCGGTGCGGCAAGGTAGTGCGAACCGTGAGCTCGATGCGCCTCCGCTAGGCGGCGAGCCAGATGTGGCGACACCGTACTCATGGATAGATGGATGCCGTCCGCCCCCAATGCCGCCACCATGCCGTGTTCACCCAGCGTCACCGTTTCCAGCGCCGCGTCGTTGGCGAGCATGGTAATCACGATGCCACCCGGCTCCACCGTCTCGGCGGGGGTTTTCACCTCCCGAGCGCCTCGTTCCAGCAATTCCACCGCCTTGCCGGGAGTACGGTTGTACACCCGCAGTCGATAGCCCGCGTCGAGCACCTTGCACGCCATGGGCAAGCCCATGCTACCCAGACCGATAAAACCCACGGTTTCAGTCATTTCGTTTCCTCCGCCGGAATGAACGTCGTCAGTAGTTTATGGCACAATGGCTTCGCGTAATCGAAACTGTCGAGGCCCCTATGTCCCTGCAACCCAAACCTCGTCTGACCCCCGAAGACTATCTGGCCCTCGAACGCAGCGCCGATTTCAAGAGCGAATATTTCAACGGCGAAATCTTCGCCATGCCCGGCGCGAGCGAGTCGCATAACACGATCGTGGTCAATGTCAGCTCCGAAATTCGGCAACAACTTAAAAAACGCCCCTGCAAAGTCTACGCAAACGACATGCGCGTCAAGGTCGATCCGACCGGGCTGTACACCTACCCGGACGTAGTGGTGACTTGCGGCAAAGCCCAATTCGACGATACGCACCTCGACACTTTGCTGAATCCCATTTTGATCGTCGAGGTCCTGTCCGACTCCACCGAGGCTTACGACCGTGGGCGTAAGTTCGAGCATTACCGCAAGCTGGATTCGCTGGTCGAATATGTACTGATCGCCCAAAACCGCCCACACATCGAATCCTACCGGCGGCAAGCCGACCAACAATGGCTGTTGAGGGAATGCAGCGAACTTGACGGCACGCTGCGGCTACTGTCCATCGATTGTGATCTGGCGCTGGCGGAGGTCTACGACAAGGTGGAACTTCTGGAAGGCTGACACCAGCCCCACGCCGCCGATTTGCAAACCTCGACTGCATTGATTTATCCGTTCGACTAAATTCGCCGTGTTGTTCAAGCACGATCTCCCGCAAGATGTTGGCCGGGTTCTGTTATCATGGCCCGCCCGCCGCCGAAGACTCCGGCCGCTTGTGCTCTCTAACCAATTCGATCCGCCATGCATCCAGCTCTAACCATCGCCAAGCGCGCCGCCTTGAGCGCCAGCCGCATCCTGCTCCGTCACTTCGATAACCTCGAACGGCTGAGCGTCACCGCCAAACAGCGCAACGACTTCGTCAGTGAAGCGGATGTGCAGGCCGAACAGGAAATTATTCAGACTCTGCGCAAGACCTATCCCAACCACGGCATTCTGGCCGAGGAAAGCGGCGAACAACACGGCCACGACGATTATCAATGGGTCATCGATCCGCTGGACGGCACCACCAATTTCCTGCACGGTATTCCGCATTTCGCCATCTCCATCGGTTTTCGCCACAAGAACCGGTTGGAAGCGGGGCTGGTCTACGACCCGATCCGGCAGGAGATGTTCACCGCCTCGCGCGGCGCCGGCGCACAGATGAACGACCGGCGCATGCGAGTCAGCAACATCCCACAAATGGAAAACGCCCTGCTCGGCACCGGTTTTCCGTTCCGTCACCCCCAGCACCAGCCCGCCTATCTCAATTTCTTTGGCAGCCTGTTCGGCAAGTGCGTGGAAGTGCGTCGGGCCGGCGCGGCCTCGCTGGATCTGGCCTATGTGGCCTCCGGCCGGCTGGACGGCTACTGGGAGTTCGGCCTGAAGGAATGGGATATCGCGGCCGGCGCGCTGCTGGTGCAGGAAGCCGGGGGGTTGGTCAGCGATTTCGTCGGCGGCAACGACTTCATGAAATCCGGCAACATCGTTGCCGGCAACCCCAAGGTGTTCAAGGCCCTGCTACAGGAAATGCGGCCGCATCTGAGCGGCTGATAGCCGGCGGCTTGCCGGGTTGGTTAGCGCCGGAATCCCGAGGTAATCGGATAGCGCCGGTCCCGCCCGAAGGCGCGCGGGGTGATCCGCACGCCCGGCGCGGCTTGGCGGCGCTTGTATTCGTTGACGATCACCAATCGCGCCACCCGTTCCACTGTCGCCCGATCGAAACCCGCCGCGACCAACTCCTCCACCGAGTGGTCATCCTCGACGTAAGCTTGCAGGATGGCATCCAGCAGGTCGTAGGGCGGTAGACTGTCCTGATCGGTCTGATCCGGGCGCAGTTCGGCCGACGGCGGCCGGTCCAGCACCCGTTGCGGGATCACCGGCGATAGACTGTTACGATAGACCGCCAGCCGGTACACCATCGTCTTCAGCACATCCTTGATCGGAGCGAACCCGCCGGCCATGTCGCCGTACAAGGTGGAATAACCCACGGCGGTCTCGCTCTTGTTGCCGGTGGTCAGCACCAGCTTGCCGGTCTTGTTGGAGATCGCCATCAGGATCACCCCTCGGCAACGGGCCTGGATGTTCTCCTCGGTGCTATCCGGCGGCAATCCCGCCAATACCGGCTGCAAAATGCCGAGCAAAGATTCGAACGCCGGCTCGATCGGCATCAGATGGTACTTGACACCCAAGGCCCGCGCTTCCTGCTCGGCGTCGGAATTGCTCATTTCGGCGGTGTAGCGCGACGGCATCAGCACCGCTTCCACCCGTTCCGATCCCAGCGCGTCGACGGCGATGGCCAGGGTCAGCGCCGAATCGATGCCACCGGACAGTCCCAGCACCACGCCGGGGAACCCGTTCTTGTTCACATAATCGCGCACGCCCAACACAATGGCCTGATAAATCGCGGCTTCCTCGGTCAGTTCCTCGGCAATTTCGCCGGGACGGGGTTCCACCGTCGCGCCGACGCTGAAATCCACCGGATACAGACCCTCGACGCAAAGCGGAGCCCGTTGGGTCAGTTCCCCGCGTCCGTTGACCACTTGCGAATCGCCGTCGAACACCAGTTCGTCCTGCCCGCCAACCAAGTTGGTGTAAAGGATGGACAGGCCATTTTCGACCGCCCGCTGTCGCAGGATCTCCAGCCGCAACCGGCTTTTGCCGGCGTGAAAGGGCGAGGCGTTCAGATTGAGCAGCAGTTGCGCGCCGACCTCGGCGGCCTGGCGCGCTGGCCCAGCCTGCCACACATCCTCGCAGATGGTGACGCCGACCCGCGCGCCCTTGAGTTCGAAGACCAACGGTTCCATGCCCGCCACGAAATAGCGTTTCTCGTCGAACACGCTGTAATTGGGCAAACATTGCTTGTGATAGACCGCCCGAATCCCACCGTCGGCGATGACGGCGGCCGAATTGCGCAGTCCCTCCGGCGTCGCGGCGGGATAGCCGACGATGGCGGTTATCCCTTGGATTTCGGCGCAAAGCCGCCGCATGGCCGGTTCCACCTGGCCCACGAAACCGGGTCGCAGCAACAAATCTTCCGGGGGATAGCCGGTGACGGTCAGCTCCGGGAATACGATCGCATCGGCCCGCCAGCGATCGCGGGCCTCTCGGGCGGCGGCGACGATCTTTTCGGTATTGCCGGGGATATCGCCGACCAAGAGGTTAAGTTGGGCCATGACGACCCGGAGATCGGGAACAGGATCAATCATCGCGTCTATCCATCCACTTGCCGCCCATGGCCGCCCTTTCAGCCGGACAGCGTAAAAACGAACAGGGGCGCCGAAGCGCCCCTTTCAATTCCAGCGGACCGTAACCCTGATTGGGTCAGCCGGGGAAATACGCCTTCATCGCCGCGCCGATGTCGGCCGGCGAGCGGACGATCTTGGCGCCGGCGGCTTCCAGCGCCGCGAACTTGTCGGCCGCCGTACCCTTGCCGCCCATGATGATGGCGCCGGCGTGACCCATGCGCTTGCCGGGGGGCGCGGTAACACCGGCGATGTAGGCGACCACCGGCTTCTTGATATTGGCCTTGATGTACTCGGCGCCTTCCTCCTCGGCGCTGCCGCCGATCTCGCCCACCATCACGATGCCTTCGGTCTGCGGATCGTCCTTGAACAGCTTCAGCACGTCGACGAAGCTCATGCCATGGATCGGATCGCCGCCGATGCCGATGCAGGTGGACTGGCCAAGACCGGTCTGAGTGGTCTGCCAGACCGCTTCGTAGGTCAGGGTGCCGGAGCGGGAGACGATGCCGATCTTGCCGGGCAGGTGGATATGGCCGGGCATGATGCCCATCTTGCAGCCGCCGGGAGTGATCACGCCCGGACAGTTGGGGCCGATCAGATAGACATCCGGATAGCTGGTCTGCAAGGTCGCCTTGACCTTCAGCATGTCCGTCACCGGAATGCCTTCGGTGATGCAGGCGATCACCTTGATGCCGGCATCGGCCGCTTCCAGGATGGCATCGCCGGCGAACGCGGCCGGCACGTAGATCATGCTCGCATCGGCGCCGGTGGCGGCGACCGCTTCGTACACGGTGTTGAACACCGGCTTGCCCAGGTGGGTGCTACCGCCCTTGCCGGGACTGATGCCGCCGACCAGATTGGTGCCGTAAGCGATGGCCTGTTCAGCGTGGAAGGTGCCCTGCGAGCCGGTGAACCCCTGGCAGATAACCTTGGTGTTTTTGTCGATCAAAATACTCATGGTGCGCTAGTTCCCCTAATGAGGTGAGAGGCCCAAGGTCGGCCAGTGGTTACTTGGCGGCCGCGGCCACCGCCATCTTGGCGGCGTCGGTCAAGTCGTCGGCGGTCATGATGTTCATGCCGGACTTGGCCAGCATCTCGCGCCCGGCCTCGACGTTGGTGCCTTGCAGCCGCACCACCACCGGCAGGGTCAGGCCCACTTCCTTGACGGCTTGGATGATGCCCTCGGCGATCAGGTCGCAACGGACGATGCCGCCGAAAATGTTGACCAGAATCGCCTTGACTTTTTCGGAAGACAAAATCAGCTTGAAGGCACGGGCCACCCGGTCGGCGGTGGCGCCGCCGCCCACGTCGAGGAAGTTGGCCGGCTCGCCGCCGTGCAGCTTGCAGACGTCCATGGTTGCCATGGCCAAACCGGCACCGTTGACCATGCAGCCGATGTTGCCGTCCAGCGCCACATAGTTGAGGCCGATTTCATGGGCGATGTGCTCGCGCTCGTCCTCTTGGGTGGGATCGCGCAGCTCGGCGGTATCCTTGTGCCGATACATGGCGTTGTCGTCCAGGGTGATCTTGGCGTCCAGGGCCATCATCTGGCCGTTGTCGGCGATGATCAACGGGTTGATCTCGACCAGGCTGCAATCCTTTTGCACGAAGGTGTTGTAAATACCGGTCATGATCTTGACCAGTTGGTTGACTTCGTCCTTGCCCAATCCCATCTGGAAGCCGAGATTGCGGCATTGGTAGGGCTGGATGCCGGCGATCGGATCGATGGCGATGGTCAGGATTTTTTCCGGGCTCTTGGCGGCGACTTCCTCAATGTCCATGCCACCCTCGGACGAACCGATGAAGACGATGCGCTTCTTGCTGCGGTCCACCAGACAGCTCAGATACAGTTCGTTGGTGATATCCACCCCATCCTGAATCAGCAGGGCGTGAACCGGAACGCCCTCGGCGCCGGTCTGTTTGGTGACCAGGGTGGAGCCCAGCAATCGACCGGAGATCTCTTCGACATCCTGGAGGCTGCGCGCCAACTTGACGCCGCCAGCCTTGCCGCGACCACCGGCGTGGACCTGGGCCTTGACCACCCAGAGCGGGCCGCCCAACGCCTTGGCGGCCTCCACCGCTTCCTGCTGGGAGGTAACCTTGGTGCCACGTGGGACCGCCACGCCGAATTGTTGGAGTAGTTCTTTTGCTTGGTACTCGTGCAGGTTCATGCGGATTACATCCCCCTTTTACAGTGAGGTTGCCATTGTATCCCGAAATACCCCAATCTTCACGCATTCGCCGCGAGATTGCAGGGCAATCGCGCTATATCAGCATAACAAACTGATTTAACTGAATATTTGTTTGTTGGCACATCAAGTCTTAGTTGTTCAACTACTTGATAAATATTGAGAAAAACACATAGCGCGATTGCCCTGCGCGAGATTGGCGATGGCCAGCCCATCAAGGCGCCGGTGTGATTAAATTATACGTGGAATCGCCCATCCCCGAGGAATCGCCACCCCACGCTGCCCTGTCATGACCGTTACCCAACCGATCGCCGCCCTGTTACCCGACCACTTCATGGACCGCCGCTACCTGTGGCGGGTATTCCGCGCCTCCAGCTTTTTCCGGCTGATCCTGGCGGCGCTGCTGCTAGCGGCGGCGACGCTGGACGAGCAGAACCGGCTGTTCGGCAAACAGAACCCACAACTGTTTTCGTGGATGGCGCTGGGCTACCTGGCACTGGCACTGCTCGCCATCGCCGGCACCTATTGGCGGCAACCGCGACTGACGGTGCAAGCGCACCTGCAAATGGTGGTCGATCTGGTGACGCTGACCGTGATGATCAACGCCTCGGGCGGCATCACCAGCAGCCTGAACAGCTTGTTGATCACCGCCGTCGCCGCCAGCAGCATCCTGCTGCCACTCAGTTCGGCGCTGCTGGCGGCCGCCCTGGGCTTCATGTTGCTGACAGCATCCTGGTTGCTGGATCAATGGCACACTGTCCAAGTACTGGCGCGGGCGGAGCGAGGTCCGGCGGACTGGCCCAACCTGTGGAACCGTTTGAATGATGCCAATGACGATCTGGTGCGACTGGGCGTGCTGGGTGCCGCGCTGTTCATCGCCGCCGGGCTCACCTACGCGCTGGCTGAACGCGCCCGGCGTGGCGAAGCGCTGGCGTGCCAGCGCACCCTGGAACTGCTTGAGGCGGCTGAACTGAGCCAAGGCATCATCCGCCACCTGCAAAACGGCGTGGTGCTGGTCAATCCGACCGGTCAGGTGCAGCTACTGAATGAAACCGCCCAGGAATGGCTGGACTGCCCGCAAACCGTGCCCGGCCTGCCGCTGGAAGCCCTGTCGCCACCGCTGGCGCGGCGACTGCGAGATTGGCTAGACGACAATCTGGAACATCCGGCCTTCCGGCCGGCCGAGCATCGCCCGGAATTGATTCCCCGCTTCACCCGACTCAGCGGCCGCCAAGCAACGAGCGTGCTGATATTACTGGAAGATTCCCAGCAAGCCACCGAGCGGCTGCAACAGCTCAAACTGGCGGCACTGGGACGGCTGACCGCCGGCATCGCTCACGAGATCCGCAACCCGCTGGCGGCGATCGGCCACGCCGCCCAACTCTTGCAGGAATCGACTGGTCCCAGCCCCAACGACCAGCGGCTGGCACAGATCGTTCACGACAATGTCAAGCGCGCCAACCGCATCATCGGCGATGTGCTCGATCTGGCCCGGCGCGACCAACTCAAACCGGAACGACTGGTGCTAGGAGCGTGGCTGGAGAATTTCAGGCAGGAATTCCTGCGCGGGCAGGACTGGCCGACACCCGAGTGGCGCCAGAGCGTGGAGCCGGCCGAACTGGCCGTGATGTTCGATCCACATCAATTGTGGCAGGTATTGTGGAACCTTTGCGCCAATGCCTGCCAACATGGGAGCCGGGTCGGCGAAACGCCGCAAATCGAGCTGCGGGCCGGCCTGGACGACGGTCGCGCCCGACCATTTCTGGACGTGCGCGACACCGGAGCTGGCGTTGCGGCCGACAATGTCGCCAAACTGTTCGAACCGTTCTTTACCACCCGGACCAAAGGTACCGGTCTGGGCCTGTATCTGGCTCGGGAGTTGTGCGAGGCTAACCGAGCCCAGTTGCAATACCGCCCCCCACCCGAAGGCGGTGGTTGTTTTCGCATCACCTTTACCGCCGCGCACTTCGTATCGGAGACGAATTGATGGATGTCTGCAACGCCTTGATCGTGGATGACGAAGCCGATATCCGCGAACTGATCGAAATGACCCTGCTGCCGCTGGGTGTAGCATGCCATCCAGCGGGAGATCTCGGCGTAGCATACGCTTTGCTCAAAAATCACTTATTCGGCTTCTGTATCACTGACTTACGGCTTCCTGATGGCAGTGGGTTGGAACTGGTGGCGCATATTCAGAAGCATTACCCCAACCTGCCGGTGGCGGTGATCACCGCGCACGGCAACGTGGAAAGCGCGGTGGAAGCGCTCAAGCTGGGCGCGTTCGATTTTGTCTCCAAACCGTTCGAACTGGCGGTGCTGCGCAACATGGTGGCGACCGCGCTGCGCTTGAGCCGCGGCGAGAACCACGCCGACACCAACCGCCCTATTCTGCTCGGCCATGCGGCGGTGATGGAAAACGTGCGACAGATGATCGCCAAACTGGCGCGCAGCCAGGCACCCATCTTGATCAGCGGCGAATCGGGCACCGGCAAGGAAATGGCGGCACGGCTGATCCACTGGTCCGGGCCGCGGGCCGACAAACCGTTCGTACCGGTCAACTGCGGGGCGATTCCCGAACACTTGATGGAGAGCGAGTTCTTCGGCTACAAAAAAGGCAGTTTCACCGGCGCCGCTCAGGACAAGGGCGGCCTGTTCCAGGCGGCGCAGGGCGGCACGCTGTTTCTGGATGAGGTAGCGGATCTGCCGATCTTGATGCAAGTTAAGTTACTGCGAGCGATCCAGGAGCGAGCGGTGCGACCAGTGGGCGCCCAAACCGAAGTGGCCATCGACGTACGCATCCTTAGCGCTACCCACAGGATCCTGGCGGAACTGGTGAAGCAAGGCACCTTCCGCCAAGATCTGTTTTACCGACTGAACGTGATCGACCTGCGAATGCCGAGCCTGCGCGAGCATCCGCAGGATATTCCAGAACTGGTCGAGGCGATCCTCGAACGGTTGAGCCGGCAGTCCGGTCTACCGTCACCGAAGCTGGCGCCAACTGCACTAGCGGCGCTGGCTGCTTACACATTCCCTGGCAATATCCGCGAGTTGGAAAATATCCTGGAACGGGCCTTCACCTTGTGTGAGGATGGATTGATTCAGGCCGAGGGTCTATTGCTGCCTGGAGAACCGACCTCGATCCGACCAAACCCGGCACCGCCGCCACCACTGACTCCGAAACCGGTGGCTACCGAGCAGCACGAACCGCCACGCGGCGAATTCGAGCCCAGAACCGTACCGATCCTGCAACCGCCATCGGGCAATCTAGAAGGCACCCGATTACCCATAACTTCCAACTCATTGTATAAGACATAAATTTTTGT
>DAOTGT010000082.1:0-14364 GCA_035447285.1 Candidatus Competibacter sp. | reverse complement strand
ACAAAAATTTATGTCTTATACAATGAGTTGGAAGTTATGGGTAATCGGGTGCCTTTAGCATGGATTCCAAGAGTATAGTTTATATTTGGGTATTTTACGATGGAATCTCGATCTGTATAAATCACGGAAGCGATGATATCGGTTTGAGGTGACGGCGAATAATGTGCCCCCACGCGAGCTACGTCCTGATCGATCTTTCTGCGCTCAAAGTGATCGAATGAACCATCGAACTGGAATGCCAGATCTCCGGTGGTTGTTTCCCGATAACGATATTCTGCCTGAAGATTGAAATCCGGGGTAGCGGCAACTTGTGCAAACAGATTGTAAAGATTGTTTTTTAGATCATTGTTTTCCCGATAACCGTTGCTTTGATAGCTGAACTGGCCTAGGCTGTAAGAGAAGCGATCTGCTAGGCCGGAAACAATTAACTCATCTCCCCAGGTGTTTTGATTCCCACCCAGCCCTGAGAAAAATAGCGTGGGTCGATCTTGCACGAACAGTGGATTGAATTCGTACAGGGAGGGCGTGATTGGCCCGCCGTGCGGAATCAGCAGTCTGGTTTCCGCCACTCGCGGCGAAACCGGCGTGATATTGATGGGTTGCAGCAACTGTGCTTGCAATAATTCGCTTACGCGGGCGGCTTCCGCATTGGGTAATGCCGCATAGGAATCCGCCAGCAACCGGTGCGCCGAGTAGTTGCTTGGATCACGGTTGACCGATTGCCAGCCTTCCCGCAAACCGAGTTCCGTAAAACCAACTTCGTTATAAACGCGCCCTAAAGTCACCGACCGAGCAGCCAGGTCTTCGTCCAGCAGCAACCGCGACCGATACACTCCACGGTCATCGTTCATGTCGATGGATTTTTGCAGGTTTTCCACCGCCGCAATGGGCTGATTGATGCTTTGTAGGCGAATGGCGTCGTAATACCAGGGGGTCGGGTCGTGGGGATCAAGTCGTTTGGCTGCCTCCAGATATTTTTGCGCGGGCTGGTTTTTTTTGTCCTCGTAAAACGCCTTGCCGAGATAGCTGTTGTAGAGCGAGACCTTCGGGTCCAGCAAGGTTGCCTTGTGCATGGCCTCGATGGCTTTATCGGTCTGGTTGTGCCGGAACAGCACCAGTCCCAAACCGAGTTGCGGCAATCCCAAGGTCGAGTCTTGGGCGATGGCTACCTGGAATGCATCGTGGGCTTTGTTCACCCGGTTGTGCGCCAGTTGTAAAAATCCCCAAACGGTGTTGACCATGGCGTCGTCCGGTGCTCGTTGCCGTGCCCGTTCCGCCACTTTTACGGCTTCCCGCAGTCGACCCATGCCAAACAGCAGGCTGCTTTCCTGGATCAAGGCACGGGCATTGTTGGGATCAAGTGCCACTGCCTTGCTGGCCGCCTTCAGTGCGGCGTCCAGATCGAATTCGGCCTGTCGGACCAAACTCAGACTGAGATACGCCGTGGATGAGGACGGATCGGCGGCGATCGCCCGCTCCGCGTCGGCCAATGCCAGCGTTTTGTGGTTTTGCACCAGATTAATGTTGGAACGCAGGCTGTAAGCCAGCGCGTCGTTGGGATTGAGGGTCAGCGCGCGATCGATGGCTTGTCGGGTGGCAACGACTTGGCCTCGCAGCAGATGGTTTTGTGCGGTCTGGACCCAGTAGAGGGAGGATCGCGGGTCGTCCCGGCGCGGGTCGCGTTGCGTTGCGGTACCGAGGACGTTCGGATAGTAGAGCGACCATTGCACCGCATTGAGCGGATTGAGCAACACCGTCTTGCGCGGTGCTTCGCCCACTTTGGCGCTGGCCTGTTCGTTCGCCGCCACCAACACACTGCCTTGCGGGTTGCTGAACTCGACCAATCCGTCGAGCACGGCCAGTCGGGCCGCGTCGGCGGGGCCGACCGCCAGGTTGAACTCGGTGCCGCGAATGGTGGCGGTAGCCGGCAGGGTTTGAATCTCCAGTAACTGATTATTGTCGCGGACCCAGATTTCGCCGCTCAGCAGGCGCAGGATGTTTTGCAGGAGGCCGTTCGAGGTGGGAACGATTGCTTGGGCCTGCTTGAGTTCCAATTGGCTGTTGCCATTGAGCTTGATTTGCGCGCCGTTCGCCAACAGAACCGCGGCGCGGCTGCCTTCGCCGGTTCGCAGCATCTCGCCGGCCGCCAGCGACTCCCCCGTGCCGATGGGTTGCCAGCGTCCTTGGCGCAGCACTTCGGCGATTCCCACCACGCTGACGATTTCACCCAATTCCTGGGCCAAGGCCGAGTGAAACGGCAAAAGCAGCACAACGAGCAATAGCCAATAAAACCGGTTCCGCAGGTATTCCTGAGCGTGCCCAGTGAGTCTATTCCATTGTTTTTGCTGCTCCGGGAAGACGGTGAAGCAAGAATGCTTCATGATGTTATGGCTTTCCTATGCAGGACATGCTGGATAATAACTTATTTTACATTGAAATCAAGAGGCTATGGCGTTGGCACATAAACGTCTGCTGAACTGTCATAAGTAGTCAAGGATCCCCCAACGGAGAAGCCGTTATGACCGTACCAGCTTCCCCAGCGACGGCAACCACTACCCAAGAAGCCCAGTATCGGATGACCAACTGACCCGAGTACAACCGTGTCCGGATGCGACTCTGAAGAGTTCCGCGCAGCCTCAAGCTACCCTATCCACACCGTTCTCATTCAGCGATGACGATCAACCCTCGGCTCCACCCACAAGCGATCCCGCAGGCCCGACGAACGCCGCAACCGCCGCCCGACCGCCGTCGCGAACACCTCGGGCACACCGTAAAACATCGCCTCTCGCTTCGCCCGCGTCAAAGCCGTGTACAGCAGCTCGCGGCTCAACACCGGCGACGGCTCGTTCGGGGTCACCACCAGCACCTGCTCGAACTCCGAGCCCTGGCTCTTATGCACCGTCATCGCGTACACGGTCTCGTGCTCCGGCAGCCGGGCCGGCGCGAAACTCCGCAGCGCCCCGTCGTTGCCCAGGAAAAACACCTTCACCCGCTCCGGCGCGTCCGGGTCCGGCAGGGTCATGCCGATATCGCCGTTGAACAGCCGCAGGTTGTAATCATTGCGGACCACCATCACCGGCCGACCCGCGTACCAGGTCGAGTGGGTATCGATCAGCCCTTGGGCGAACAGCGCCGCCTCGCACAGACGATTCAGCGCCTCCACTCCAAACGGCCCACCGCGCAGCGCCGCCAACACCCGGAACCGGTTGAACTGCTCGAACACCGCCGCTGGTCCGGCCCCTTCCCGCACCGCCCGCAGATAGGGCGTGAACCCCGCCGTCACCGGTTCCGCCAACTGTTCCGGCAGACTGGCGGGATCGGCCAGTTCCAGCCAAACGATATCCTCGTGCGACGCACCGACCAGCAAGTCCAGCGCCTCGGTCGATTTTCCTCTGTTCACCGCTCGCGCCAGCGCGCCGATACCGCTGTCCGCGCCGAAGCGATAACTGTGGCGCAACAACACGATGGCATCGACCAGCGGCGACGAGGACTCCCGACCACGCGACAGCGGTTCGCCGGTCAGCGTCGCCAGCCGCGCCCGGAACTCCGGCGAGAACCGGCCGGCCCCGGCGCACAGATCGCCCAGCACCGCCCCCGCTTCCACCGAAGCCAACTGATCCTTGTCCCCCAACAGAATTAAACGCGCCTCGGCCGGCAACGCCGTCACGGTCTTGGCCAGCAGCGCCAAACCCACCATCGACACCTCGTCCACCACCAGCACGTCCAGCGGCAACGGGTCATCGCGGTTGTAGCGGAAATAGACCGAATCCGGCCGGGCGCCGAGCAGGCGGTGCAAGGTGGACGCTTCTTCGGGAATCTGCGCCAACCGCTCCGCTTCCAGATCCAGCAACGGCTTGGCGGCGCGGATCGACTCCTGCAAGCGGGCCGCCGCCTTGCCGGTCGGCGCGGCCAGGGCGATGCGCAACGGCCGCTCGCCGGCCTGCCCGGCCAGCAACGCCAGGATGCGCAACACCGTGCTGGTCTTGCCGGTGCCGGGTCCACCGGAAATCACGCAGACCTGCTTCAGGGCCGCCACCGCCGCCGCCACCTTTTGCCAGTCCGGGCCGCTCAGTTGCGGGTGACGCGGAAACAACCGGTCCAGATCGGCGCGCAACCGTACCTCGTCCACGTCCGGCGGCGCCGCCTGGGATCGTCGCAGCAGATCGTCGGCCAAGCACTGTTCATATTCCCAATAGCGGTACAGGTACAGCCGGCCGCGCCGATCGAGCACCAACGGCTGGCGCTCCCCCGGACGACCCACCACCGAACTGGCCCGCAAGCTTGCCAACCAATCGCCGACCGGCGGCGGCGCGACCGGCGACGGTTCGGCCGATTCCGCCTCCACGCCCCATGATCGCCGCCGCGCCCACTGGCGCAGGTTGATGCAGATATCGCCCTGCCCACTGGCATGACTGGCCAGCGCCGCCGCCAGCGCCAGATCCGGCGAGCTCTCACCAGCCAGTCGGTTCATGAAGCGGGCGAAATGCACATCCAGATCGCTCAACAAACCCCGCTCGTACAGAACCGACAGGACCGGGGCCGCGTTCGCGGTCGGCAAGGCATTCTTTGAACTGGCGTTTTCACTCATTGCGGCTATCCTGGTCATGGCAAGACCCGATGATCGTCGCCAAGGCCCCGATCCCCGGATTTTTCATCTCCCAACCCCTTTTCAGCGGAGCGCGGGAACCCCCAAGCCGGTATGCTGTTCGGCAACATCCCCGTTTGCGACATCCAACATGCAGCGCCTGGACCCGCTTTACACCCCGCTGGCCGGCTTCAACCTGATCGAGGCCAGCGCCGGCACCGGCAAAACCTACACCATCACCGCGCTGTACGCACGCTTGGTGGTCGAGGCCGGCATTCCGGTCAGCCGCATCCTGGTGGTGACTTACACCAACGCCGCCACCAAGGAATTGCGCGACCGCATCCGCGCCCGGTTGAGCGATATTCGCGCCGCCTTCCTGCGCGGTCGCGCCGCCGAGCACGACGAACTCGCCACCCGCCTGCTCGATCTATCGCCGGACCGGGAAATCGCCATCCGCCGGCTGAGCAACGCCGTGCGCGGTTTCGACGAAGCCGCGATCTTCACCATTCACGGCTTCTGCAAGCGGGCGCTCGGCGACAATGCCTTCGAAAGTGGCCTGTCGTTCGAGACCGAGTTGATGGCCGATACCGGCGACCTGCTGCAAGAAATCGTCGAGGATTTCTGGCGGCGGGAGTTCTACGCCGGCTCGCCGCTGGTGGTGCAATATTTTCTGGACGAACGCTATAGCCCGGACAAGCTGCTCGGTCAGATCGAACGTCATCTGGGCAAACCCTATCTACAGGTGGTCACGCCCAACGCGGAGGCGGACGGCCCGACGCTCGAACACGCCTTCGTCGCCGCGTTCCGGCAGGCCCGCGCCCTCTGGCTGCAAGATCGCGCCGCCATCGCCAAACTGCTACTCGAATCATCCAGCCTCAACCGGCAGAAATATGGCTTGAAACACATCCCCGGCTGGCTGGGAGCGATGGACGCCTATCTGGCGGCGGAAACCCCCAAGCTCGTCCTGTTCGACAAGTTCGCGCAATTCACCGCCACCAAACTGCAAGCCTCGACCAACAAGGGCAAGGCCACCCCTCAGCATCCGTTTTTCGACGCCTGCGCAACGCTGCAAACCGCCTGCGAGGCGCTGGTGGATTACTGTCGGCATCAGATTCCGGTCAAATTGCTGGCTTACTGTAATACCGAACTGGCCGTCCGCAAGCGCCGGCAGCAACTGCAATCCTACGACGACCTGCTGCTCGATCTGCACGCGGCGCTACGCCATCCCCGACAGGGCGCGGCGCTGGTGGAAACCCTGCGCCACCGCTACGCCGCCGCCCTGATCGACGAATTTCAGGACACCGACCCGGTGCAATACGCGATTTTCCGCGATATCTACACCGACGCCGGCAAGCCGGTGTTCCTGGTCGGCGATCCCAAACAGGCCATCTACAGCTTTCGCGGCGCGGACATCTTCGCTTATCTGGCCGCTCGGAACGACACGCCTGACGCCAATCGCCATACCCTCGACGTGAACTGGCGGTCCGATCCACACCTATTGACCGCCCTGAACGCCGTATTCGGCGCAGTCGGGGACCAGCCGTTCCTGTTCGACGGCATCCCTTTCCATCCCGCGATCCCGGCCGACGGCAAGCAGCGGGAACCACTGTGGATTCAGGGACGACAGGAGCCGCCGCTACACCTTTGGCTGCTGGAACCGGATGGCGACAAACCGCTAGACAAGGGCGACGCCAGCCGCCAGGCCGCACGGGCCACCGCCGCCGAAATCGCCCGCCTGCTGAATCTGGGCGCGCGCGATCAAGCCCGCATCGGCGACCGGCCGCTGGCCGGCGGCGACATCGCCGTGCTGGTGCGCAGCCACTGGCAGGGACGTCTGATTCGCGGGGAATTGCTGCGACTGGGTGTGCCCAGCGTCCAGCACGCCGACGACAACGTGTTCGTCTCCGACGAAGCGCTGCAACTGGAATGGCTGCTGGCGGCGGTGGCGGAACCGGGCGACGAGGGCCGGGTACGAACGACGCTGGCCTCCGATCTATTCGGCCTGAGCGGCGAGGATCTGCATCGCTTGCGCGAGGCGGAACAATCCTGGACGGCATGGCTGGAAAAGTTTCAGGACTACCGGCTGTTGTGGTGCGAGCACGGTTTCATGCGCTTTTTTCGCGCTTGGCTGACCGGCGAGGAAGTCCCGCAACGGTTGCTGGCTTTCCGTGACGGCGAGCGGCGTTTGACCAATTTGCTGCACCTGGCCGAACTGCTGCAGGTCGCCGGCCGAACCCATCCCGGCATGGTGGGTCTGCTCAAGTGGCTTGGCGACCGCCGCCGCGTCCCGACCAACCGGGACGAAGAACAGCAGTTGCGGCTGGAAAGCGATGAAAACCTGGTGCGGATCGTCACCGTCCACAAGAGCAAGGGACTGGAATACGACGTGGTGTTCTGCCCGTTCCTGTGGGATGGCCGTCTGCGCGCCGACGGGAAAGGCGACACGGCCCTGCTGTACCACGATCCCGCTAACGCCGGCCGCGCCATCCTCGCCGTCGGCGTGGATGAAGATCACCCCGCCCGACAACACGCCCGCCGCGAGGAACTGGCCGAGAACCTACGACTGTTCTACGTCGCCCTGACCCGCGCCAAACAGCGCTGCACGCTGGTCTGGGGCAAGATCAAGGAGGCCGAAACCGCGCCGCCGGCCTGGTTGCTGCACCACCCGCCGGTCGTCGGGCCATCCCAGGATCCGCTGAAGGTGACCCGACAGCGATTCAAGGACCTGACGGCGTCGGCGCTACGCGGCGACTTGCAAACCGTCTTCGCAGCAGCGGGTAAGACGATCGCCATCGCGCCGCTACCGACGGCATCCGGCCAGCGCTATCGGCCGCTGGCCCTCGCGGAGACGACGCTGCAAGCACGCGAGTTTACCGGACCGCTGCCGGAGTTCTGGCGGGTCGGCAGCTTTACCGCGCTGACCGCCGGTCATTCGGTCGAAGCACCCGATTACGACATGACCGCCACGATTCCCGAAACTGCGGAAGCAACCGCCGTTGCCGCGCCCAGCAAGGGCATCTTCGAATTTCCGCGTGGTGCCCGGGCCGGGGTCTGCCTGCACACCCTGTTCGAGCGGCTGGATTTCACGCAAAGCGAAGACGAGCGGCTAGAAACGCTGGTTGGCCGGACACTGGCAGGCCACGGACTGGATGCGACCGAATGGACGCCAGTGGTGGCGGATCTGGCGCGACGCGTGCTGGCAACACCTCTGAACTCCGCCGGGCTGCGGCTGGCGACCGTGACGCCGGATCGGCGTTTGAACGAGATGGAATTCACCTATCCGCTCGCCAAGCTGCGCGCCGATACCCTGCGGCGAGTGCTGAAACGGCACGGTTATGCCGTCGGCCCATTCCGAGACATGATCGAAACTCTGGAATTCAGCCCTCTGCGCGGCTACATGAAAGGCTTCATCGACTTGGTGTTCGAGGCTGACGGCCAGTTCTGGTTGGTGGATTACAAATCCAACTGGCTCGGGGCGGAACCGGCGGCCTACCGGCGCGAGCGCCTGGACGAGGCCATGGCCCGCGAAGCCTACCTGCTGCAATACCTGATCTATACCATGGCGCTGCACCGTTACTTGCGGTTGCGGCTGCCGAACTACGACTACCAGCGGCACTTCGGCGGCGTGTTCTACCTGTTCCTGCGCGGCATGGACCCGGCTTTGGGATCCGATTGCGGCGTATTCCACGACCGGCCGGCGCCGGCGCTGGTGGCGGCGCTGGATGCATTGATGGCCACCGGCAGCGCCGGACCCGACGGCGCCACGCCAGATACCGTTTGACACCGCCCGGCCGATGCGCGTCGTGGACCGCCGCCGACCAATCGATGTCACAATGATTGAAAATTGACGTAGAATTTTCCAGACATTCGGCGGTCTTTCTTGATGGCTCCGACCCCGTTCCCAGCCTTGTGGAGTTCTCTCATGCCCGACTATCGTTCCCGCACCACCACCCACGGCCGCAATATGGCGGGCGCCCGCGCCCTGTGGCGGGCCACCGGCGTCAAGGACGGCGACTTCGGCAAACCGATCATCGCCATCGCCAACTCCTTCACTCAGTTCGTGCCTGGCCATGTCCACCTCAAGGATTTGGGCCAACTGGTGGCGAGCGAGATCGAAGCGGCCGGCGGCATCGCCAAGGAGTTCAACACCATCGCTGTGGATGACGGCATCGCCATGGGTCACGGCGGGATGTTGTACTCACTGCCCTCGCGCGAGCTGATCGCCGATTCGGTGGAATACATGGTCAACGCCCACTGCGCCGATGCGCTGGTATGCATCTCCAACTGTGACAAGATCACGCCTGGCATGCTGATGGCGGCGCTGCGGCTCAACATCCCGGCCATCTTCGTCTCCGGCGGACCGATGGAAGCGGGCAAGACCCGGCTGGCGGCGCACAAGCTGGATCTGGTGGATGCCATGGTCAGCGCCGCCGACGACCGCATCGACGACGCCACGGTGGCGGAAATGGAACGCTCGGCCTGTCCGACCTGCGGCTCCTGCTCGGGCATGTTCACCGCCAATTCCATGAACTGCCTGACCGAGGCGCTGGGCCTGAGCCTGCCCGGCAACGGTTCGCTGCTGGCCACTCACGCCGACCGCCGGGAACTGTTCCTGGAAGCCGGCCGGCGCATCGTCGAGCTGACCAAACGCTATTACGAACAAGGCGACGCCTCGGTGCTGCCGCGCGGCATCGCCACCTTCGACGCCTTCGAGAACGCCATCAGCCTCGACATCGCCATGGGTGGTTCCACCAACACCGTGCTGCACCTGCTGGCCGCGGCGCGGGAAGGTGGGGTGGATTTCACCATGCACGATATCGACCGGATGTCGCGACAAGTACCGAACCTGTGCAAGGTTGCGCCCGCCACCCAGAAATACCACATGGAAGACGTGCATCGGGCTGGCGGCGTGATCGCCATTCTTGGCGAGCTGGACCGCGCCGGACTGCTGCATCGCGACGCGCGCACCGTCCACGGCGAAACGCTGGCCGAGGCGCTGGACCGCTGGGATATCGCCCGACCGACCTCCTGGGACGAGGCGCGGCTCCGCTACTCCGCTGGTCCGGCCGGCATCCCCACCCAGGAGGCCTTCAGTCAGGACACCCGCTGGCCCAGCCTGGATCTGGACCGGCAAAGCGGCTGCATCCGCGACCGGGCGCACGCCTATTCGCAAGACGGCGGCCTGGCGGTGCTATACGGCAACCTGGCCGAGGACGGCTGCATCGTCAAAACCGCCGGGGTGGACGAGAGCAGCCTGGTATTCCAGGGACCGGCACGGGTGGTGGAAAGCCAGGAAGACGCGGTAGCGGCGATTCTGGGCGGGCGGATTCAGGCGGGCGACGTGGTGCTGATCCGCTACGAAGGCCCACGCGGCGGCCCCGGCATGCAGGAGATGCTGTACCCGACCAGTTACCTCAAATCCAAAGGTCTGGGCAAGGTCTGCGCGCTGATCACCGACGGCCGCTTTTCCGGTGGCACCTCGGGGCTATCCATCGGCCATGTCTCTCCCGAGGCGGCCGAAGGGGGGACGATCGCCCTGGTGGAAGAAGGAGACCTGATCAAGATCGACATCCCCAACCGCCGCATCCACTTGGCGGTCAGCGACGGAGAACTGGAACGGCGACGGGCCACGATGCTGACGCGCGGCGCGGCGGCCTGGAAGCCGACTGCCCGCCAGCGACCGGTATCCGCCGCGTTGCGGGCCTACGCCGCCATGACCACCAGCGCTGCTCGCGGCGCGGTGCGAGATGTCAATCAGGTCGAACGTTGACGAGACTCGTGGTGCCGGCGGCGCGAGGTAAAACCGACCGCCGGCGGCGTGGTTTGGAAGGCCAGCGTCCCCAAAAAACACCTTTGACGATTTGGCTCGGAATGATTTTTGGAATTAGGGAGATTTGCCATGAATCAGGCTAAAGATCAGGACAATCAACGCCTCCAGTTGGCCAATCACCTGAAACTAACCGAGGATTTGTGGCAAAAGCTGTACTACGTCAAGTGGAATCCCAAGTCGTTCGCGATGCTGGCGCGGCTAGCGCAGGAAATGCTTCAGAGTGCGCAGACCCGCGGGGACGATCGCTTGATCAACCTGACCGTGCAACTGGAGCACCATGTCAAAATCTGCGTCACCGCCGGTACTCCTCCCCGTGAGGCGGAACGGCAGCGGCTGACAGCGTTGCTCGACGCCCTACGTTACCTGCTGGCGAGGGATCATGTCTCCGGCCTGCCCGAAGACTCGCGCACCCGTCCTCTGCTGGCGCCGCAGCCGGAAATCTTCGTGATCACCCCGGATGAAAAACCGTATTTGGTGGCCAAACTGGAGGACTCTGCCTACCGGGTGCGGAAAATAACCAGTCTGGCCGAAGCCGAGCAACGCTTGCATGAGCGGATACCCGGCGCCGTCATCGTGGATGTGGATTTCCCTGAAGGACCGGAGACGGTGGTCAAGCTGATCACGACGCTGCGCGGTCAAATCCGGTTGCGGATGCCGATCTTGTTTCTGGCCGAGCGTACCGACATGGCCGCGCGACTGGATGCGGTGAAGGCCGGCAGCGCCGCGTATTTCAACAAGCCCTACGACAGTGACGAAGTTCTCGGAGTGCTGCGGGAATTGTTGTTGCCCCAAACCGCGCAGGGTTATTACCGGGTTTTGATCGTCAACGACCGGCCGGCCGAAGCCTGGGAAATAGCGGGCGCGCTTGAGGAACAAGGCATCACGCCACTGGTCGTGATCCAACCCTTGCAAGTGCTGCGGGAAATCCACCAGTTCCGACCGGATCTATTGATCATCGATTTGGATATCAAGGAAATCAGCGGGTCCGAACTGGCGCGGGTGATCGCTCAACACCGTGAGTTCGAGATTCTACCGATGATCCTGCTGTGCTTTCCGGCGGACACGGCACATTACCTTATCAATCTGGACGTCTCGGGCGCCAGCCTGTTGGCCAAACCGGTGCCTGTCGGTTATCTGTGTTGGGAAGTCAGGCAGCGATTGCAGCGAGCACGCGCTACCCGCGTCAAGCTGAACCTGTTGACCGATAACGATTCGGTCAGCGGCCTGTTCAACCGCCAGCGGTTCCTGAACCTGCTGGAGCGGGCGATCGAGACCCTGAGCCTGCGGACCCAATCGCTGGCGTTGGTGTTCGTGATGATGGACAATCTGCGCGCCATCCGCGATTCCGCCGGGGTGGCGACCGCCGATGAAGTGGTGGGACAAGCAGCCAGCCGATTGCGGCAACTGCTGATCCACGAGCAGCAGGCCGCGCGATTCAGTGACGCCATTTTCGCGGTGCTGGTTCCCAATCTGCTCGGCGAACCGCTGCTCAAGCTGGTCCGGCACATCCGCGACACGCTGGAAATTGGATTTTACAAAATCGGCGAGCACGCTCTATTGCTGAGGACCAGCATCGGCGTGGCGACGGCCACCGGTCGCGGCCAGGACCCCCTGATGTTGATCCAGCGCGCCGATTCGGCCTGCGGTCTGGCGCGAGAAGTCAAAGGCGAGCGTCTCTACGTACAACAGGACCTCAACGTAGCCAAACGCGATCACGAAGCGTCGTCGCGAGCACGGATACTCCAGCAGGTCGAGGAAATCATCGAGCACGAGCGGCTCTGGCTGTTGTTTCAACCTATCGCCAGCATGCGCGGCGACGCCAACGAACGCTATGAAGCGCTGCTGCGGCTGCGCGACAGCGAGGGCCAGGAGATCGTGCCGGGGAGCGTGTTCGGCGTGGTGTACAACCATCAACTGGGGCAAACGCTGGATCGCTGGGTCATCGATCACGCTCTGGAAATGCTACGGCAGCGACGGCAAACGACCACGCTGTTCATCAAAATCCTACCCATCACGATGCAGGATCGGACGTTCAGTGGCTGGTTGCGGGAACGGCTGGAACAGACCGGGGTCGAGGCGCAGCACCTCGTCTTCGCGGTGGCTGAAGCGACCGCCGAGCGCAGCCTGCGCGACATGTTCGCCTTTCTGGGTGGCATCAAGCTGCTGGGGTGCGGGTTTTGCTTGGACCGTTTTGGCCGAGGGACGGATTCGCTGGGGTTGCTAAAGAACCTGGGTGCCGACTACGTCAAGTTGGACATGTACTTTGTCAACAATCTGGCCAAGGACGCCAAGAAGCAAGCGCAGCTTCGGACTTTGGTGGAAGGGTTGGAAGCGCTGGGGGCGGCCACCGTGGTCGGTGGGGTGGAAGAAGTGAAGACCCTGCCGATCCTGTGGTCGCTGGGCGTCGATCTGATTCAGGGCTTTTTCCTGCAACGCCCCTACCGCGAGATGAGCTACGATTTCTCCGGCATGGCGTTCTAATGCGCTCCATCGGCCGTCGCGCGCAGTAGGGTGGCGTAACCATCCCGGTAGCTCGGATAACGAAACTGGAATCCACTGCCTCGTAGCCGGGCATTGCGGCAGCGCTTGCTGGCACGCTGGCGCGACGCGAGGCCGGACCCGTTATTGGACCCCGGCTTCAGCGCGGGACTGGCCACCACCGACGGTTCCGGCACGCCAAGTTGGATCGCCAACCAGTTCAGCACCTCGGCCAACGGGGCGGGATCGTCGTCGACGGCAAGGTACAACGGCGCCGGGTCCGGCAGGAACAGCAGGTGTTCCAGCACCCGGGCGCAATCGTCGCGATGGATGCGATTGGTGAACATCGGTGGCCCGGCGGGACTGGTGGCGGAACCGTCACGGACGCTGTCGATCAGGCGAGTGCGGCCGGGACCGTAGATCCCGCCGAAACGGATCACCACCGCCGGCCAACCGCTGTCCCACAGCACTTGTTCGCCAGCACGAATGCAACGGCCCGAGAAGCTTGCGGCGGCGGCCGGCGAATCCTCGTCCACCCATTCGCCCCGATATTGGGCGTAGACCGAGGTGCTGGAAGTGAACAGCAAGCGTTTGGGCTGTTGCCCGGCCTGACGCAAGGCGTTCAGCAGATTGCGGACCCCGGCGACGTAGGCGGCTTCATACAGGGCTTCGCTGAAGCCGGCGGCGGCGGCGCTGTAGACGATGTAATCCAAGGCTGGTGGCAACGTGGTCAGGCTCGCCGGATCGGCGAGGTCGGCGGCCAATGGTTCGAGCGCCGACGGCAAATCGTCAGGGCGGCGTTTCAAACCCCAGACCCAATGGCCTGCGGCGTGCAGACTCAGGCCCAGCGTTGTGCCGATATCACCGCAACCAGCGATCAGAATACGTGCCATGGTCGAAATCCTCGTTGGCGATAGCGAAGGTGAATGATGAATCCCGCCGAATTTGGCCGGCGCGTCCTGGAATGGTTCGATGCGCACGGCCGCAAGCAGTTGCCCTGGCAAGAAGATCCCACGCCGTACCGGGTTTGGGTGTCGGAAATCATGCTGCAACAGACTCAGGTGACGACGGTCATTCCCTATTACCAGCGCTTCATGGCGCGCTTCCCCGATATCGGGACGCTAGCCGCTGCTGAACCGGATGAGATATTGCGGTTCTGGGCTGGACTGGGGTACTACGCCCGTGCCCGCCACCTGCACCAAATGGCGCGAATCCTGTGCGACCGGCATGACGGGGAATTGCCGCTGGACAGCGCGACCTTACAAGAACTGCCGGGCATCGGTCGATCGACGGCGGGCGCGATTCTGGCTCTGGCGGCCGGGCAACGCCAAGCCATTCTGGACGGCAACGTCAAGCGCCTGCTGGCGCGATTCGCCGCGATCGAGGGTTGGCCGGGGCAATCGCGCGTTCTGGCGACGCTGTGGGATCTGGCCGAGCGCCATACGCCCGTCGAGCGGGTGGCCGACTATAC
>DAOTGT010000081.1:7739-14377 GCA_035447285.1 Candidatus Competibacter sp. | reverse complement strand
GTAGACCAGAAAAAATCCGGGACCGAGCACCAACAGCATCCAAACGATCCCCGCCCGCCAGGGGCGCGGTTCATCAGCCGCCATCCTGGACTCAGCCATGCGCGGCCTCCACGCGACGCCGGGCCAGCGATACGGTAAAAATACCCCATGGATCAGTTTCCTGCGCGAGCTTTTCGAAACCAGCTCCAGCGACCAGTTGATCCATTTCCTGCTGGGTCCTCCGACGCATGACCCAGGCGCCGCCGCCCCGATGACTGGTCAGCGTTCGGGCGATGAACTCAAGCTGTGGATGCCAGGGCTGCCCGGTGTAGAGCAGATAGCCACCCGGCGCGACGGCGGTGGCGAGACCCGCCAAAGAGACGCGCACCGGCGCGTTCTCGGGAAACAGTTCGTACAGGCCGGAGACGATGCCGATGGTGGCGGTCCGGGAGAGCGTGGCAAAACTGGTCGGATCGAAAGCATCACCCCGTTCGAAGGCGAAGCGCGCGGCGAGACCGTATTCGGCGATGAGTTGCCGGCCCGCCGCCACGTTGTGCTCGCTGAAATCCCGCAGCAGACCGGTGGCGGGAATATCCGTACGCGCCCGCACGGCGTCCAGCACGTAGCGGCCGTGGCCGGCGGCGATATCGACGATATGAACCGGTTGACCGGCCGCGCGCAGATCGGCCATCGCCCGATGCAGCAGCGTCTCCAGATAAAGCTTGCGCAGGCGGATACCGCGCCAGCCGATGGCGTTCAGATAATTCCGGTCAATCAGTCGGCCCAAGGCCGTCAAACCCTCGGCTTGATTGCGATAGACGTAATCCAGGGTCGCGCCGGAATCGAAGCCGGTTTCCACGCCTAGCCTGATCCCCTTGCTCAGGCGGGCGCCGATGACACGTAGCGCGAAACGCGTCAAAGCGTGCTGGATGCCTTTGAAGGAAAACGGCGGGAGCGGATTGGCGAGATTTTCGTACTCGCGCTGGGTTGCGCTGTTGCGATCCGCCCCCAGCAACGAAGGTTCGTGGCGGGGCTGGGAAAACATCTCCAGAATGAAACGGCGCGCGGCGCCCAGCGGCAGATGGTTGTCCCGCTCATTGAAGGTGTCGTGGAAAAAGCCCGGATAGACGTGCATTTCCTTCACCGGCGAACCCAGTTGCTCGAAAAACAGGCGCTGAGTCCCCTGATCCACCACCCAGTCCGCCCCGGAGGTCAGCACCAAAGTCGGCACGGTGATCGCCGCCGCGTCGTCCGCCAGCTTGCGGCCGGCGTCAGCCAAATCCACCAGCAGGTTGACCGCGATGCGCCGGGTGATCAACGGGTCGGCATCGTAACTGGCTATTTTCGCCGGATCGTGGGTCAGTAGCTTGGCTTTGACGTAGCTGTTCACGAAGGCTTTTGGCTTGAACCGTAACAGCAGACGCAGGGCCGGAATCGCGAGGGGAACGTACAGCTTGACCCGCAACGCCGGGCTACCCAGTACCAGGGCGCGAATTCGTGGCGCGTAGTCGTGGACCCAACTTGCCGCCAATACGCTGCCGACGCTGTGCGCCAACACCACGATATTTTCGGTCGGGATACCGTATTGCCGGGCCACATGAGCGACGAATGCATCCACATCGCGCACCAACGCGCCGAGATTTTCCGCGTGGCCGCGCTCGCCGGGACTGCGGCCATGACCGCGCGCATCCCAGGCGAACAAGGCAAAATCAGGCAAGTCGAGCTGATTCACCGCATCCCGCCAGCGGCCGGAATGCTCGTGGCCTCGATGTAACAGGACCACCGCGCGCTTGCTTGGTCGCTCCGGTAACCAGGCCCGATAAAACAGTTTGGCACCGTCCCAACTTCGAAAATCATGTTCGTCGGCTTGGCGAATCGGGGGCATTTTGCTCTTCCTCACAATGATTTTTCGACTCTATATCAAGAGCGCGCCAAACCACTACTTCGTCATCGCAAGATTCTGCTTGGACGGCCTGATTCACGGGTGCCCACCGGAAAAATCAAAGGCGGCGAGCCATAAAAAAAGGCCAACCCCATGCGGGATTGACCTTTTCTGGCGCGGCTGGCTAGCTGGATCAGGCGTACTGACTAGCGACGAAATCCCAGTTGACCAGATTCCAGAACGCTTCGACGTACTTGGGACGAGCGTTGCGGTAATCGATATAATAGGCGTGCTCCCACACATCGCAGGTCAGCAGCGCGGTCTTGCCGGAGGTCATCGGCGTACCGGCGTTGCTGGTGCTCATCAGCTCCACCGAACCGTCCGCGTTCTTGACCAGCCAGCCCCAGCCGGAACCGAAGGTGCCGACTGAAACCTTGGTGAATTCCTCCTTGAACGCCGCCAGCGAACCAAATTTGTTATTGATCGCCTCGGCCAGCGCTCCGGTCGGCTCGCCGCCACCGTTGGGCTTCAGGCAATTCCAATAGAAAGTGTGATTCCACACCTGCGCGGCGTTGTTGAACAGCCCCCCGGACGACTTCTGGATAATCGCCTCCAGCGGCAGTTCTTCGTATTCGGTGCCCTTGATCAGGTTGTTGAGGTTAGTGACGTAGGTCTGGTGGTGCTTGCCGTAGTGATATTCCAGGGTTTCCGCCGAGATGTGAGGCTCCAGCGCGTTCTTGGCATAGGGTAGTTCGGGCAGTTGATGAACCATCGTCGTCTCTCCATTGATCCAGTAGATGACAGATAAGCCTTCAGGGTCGCAGCGCCCGGTTAGAGCATGGGGAAGGCATTAAAGTTTTACCGCCGGTGTGGGGTCCGATCAGCAAAGCCGGGCTAGTCTAGACGCCGGTTCCAACTGATGCAACGCGGGTTTCAGCCAAGCGGGGTGTGTTATTCTTGCCGCCAGACCGGCCGCCGGACTGGTACGAAGTCGGTCCGCACGCCCTGCGTTTCAGCCCACGGAGACCGAACAAATGCATAAACTCTCTCTCATTATCGCTTTTCTCGCCGCCCTGACCCTCACCGCCTGCGCCGGGCTGGGTGGCGGCTCCAGCAGTGACACCAGCACCAGCGCCAGCACCAGCCTCAGCGACAATGCGCGCCGTGGTCCCAAGGTCAGCGATTCCGAAATCACCGCCTCCATCAAGGACGCCTTCAAGCAGGACGATCTGTTGTCGAACGCCAGCATCACGGTCACTTCCGATCAGGGTGTCGTCAGCATGAGCGGCCGCTTGACCGCCCGCGCCGCCAACCGTGCCATGTCGCTGGCTCGCGCGGCACCCGGCGTGTATCGGGTCGTCTGGTCCAGCATCGACTACATTCCTGAATAAGCCGAAATACCAACCCATCCCACAAGCGCGACGATTCCATGTGCGGCATTGGCGGTGAATTGCGCCTCGACGGCGGCGAACCCGATGGAGCCCTGATGGGGCGGATGCTGCGGCGTCTGGCCCGGCGCGGCCCCGATCACGAAGGCACCTGGTCCGATGGTCCTCTGTTGCTGGGTCACCGGCGGTTGTCGGTGATCGATCTCAGCGACCGCTCCAACCAACCCATGGTGGACCCTGAACTGGGGCTGGCGCTGGTATTCAATGGCACCATTTACAACTATCGAGAACTACGGCGAGATCTGCTGGCCAAGGGTTACCGCTTCTTCTCCGAGGGCGACACCGAGGTCATCCTCAAGGCTTACGCCGAATGGGGCGAGCATTGCGTCGAGCACCTCATCGGCATGTTCGCCTTCGCCGTTTGGAACCTGCGCGAGCGTACGCTGTTTCTGGCGCGCGACCGCCTGGGCATCAAGCCGTTGTATTACAGCCGCACTCCGCGCGCCTTCCGTTTCGCCTCCAACAGTCAAGCCCTGCTGGAAGCGCCGGATGTGGATACCGCGATCGACCCGATCGGTCTGCACCATCAGTTGACCCTGCATGCGGTCATCCCCGCGCCACGCACGATCCTGCAAGGCATCCGCAAGCTGGCGCCCGCGACCACGCTCAGCATCGCCGCCGACGGCCGGGAAACCAGCCGAGTCTACTGGCATCTGCGCGCCGAACGGCCAAAGACGCCGCGCGGCGAGCGGGAATGGCTCGATGCCGTGCACGATGCGCTGCGACTGGCGGTGCGGCGACGGCTGGATATCGCCGATGTGCCGGTGGGCGTGCTGTTGTCCGGCGGACTGGATTCCAGCCTGCTGGTGGCGTTGCTGGCCGAATCCGGGGTGCGCGACCTGCGGACCTTTTCGGTCGGCTTCGAGGATCAGCCGGAAGAGAAAGGCAGCGAGTTCGAATATTCCGACCAGGTCGTCGCCCGTTACCAGACTCGCCATCACAAATACCTGATCCCCAACGACCGCGTGCTCGAACGCCTGCCCGAGGCGATCACCTGCATGGCCGAGCCGATGGTCGGTCAGGACGCGGTGGCGTTTTTCCTGCTGGCCGAACAGGTCTCCCAGGCGGTCAAGGTGGTACAAAGTGGTCAAGGCGCCGATGAAGTGTTCGGCGGCTATTTCTGGTACCCCCGGATGACCGCCGAGGCTGGCGACAACCTGGAGCGGTTCCGACGGCACTACTTCGACCGCGATCACGACGAGTGGCTGGCCACGGTCGCGCCGGCCTACCACGGCCCCGACCACACCGCCCAACTCATCTCCCAGCGGCTGGCGGAACCTAGCGCCGAAGAATACCTGGACCAGGTGCTGCGGCTGGATGTCACCACGCTGATCGTGGATGACCCGGTCAAGCGCGTGGACAACATGACCATGGCCTGGGGACTGGAAGCCCGAGTGCCGTTCCTGGACCACGAATTGGTGGAACTGGCGATGCAACTGCCGCCGGAATTGAAGATCGGCGGCGGCGGCAAATACGTACTGAAAAAAATCGCTCGCGGGTTACTGCCGGATGCGGTGATCGACCGGCCCAAGGGCTATTTTCCGGTGCCGGCGCTCAAGTTCGTGCGTGGGCCATTTCTGGCATTCATGCGCGACATCCTCGACTCGCGCGCCTGTCGGGAACGCGGCCTGTTCCAGCGTGACTATCTGGATCGGCTACTGGCCGAGCCGGAAGCGCACCTGACCCGACTGCTGGGCAGCAAGCTGTGGCATGCGGCACTGCTGGAACTGTGGCTGCAACTGAACGTGGATTCGGTTGGCCGGAACGACGCGCCCTGATCTCTCCCAATCGGATATCCGCCATGCAACCTCTCGCGCGCCGCCGGTCTAAAATCGCGTATATCCATCCAGGATAGCAATGCCGTTTTCTTGCCGAATCACTCTCTAACCCGAGGTCATGTAATGGACGTCTTGGAACTGATCAAACAGCAAGTGGAATCCAATCCGGTGGTTATCTACATGAAAGGCACCCCGGAGATGCCGCGCTGCGGTTTCTCGCAGCGCGCGACCCAGGCGCTGGCGGCCACCGGCCTGCCGTTTGCCTACGTGAACGTAATGGAAGACCCGGAGATTTTCGATAACTTGCCGCGCTATGCCGACTGGCCCACTTTTCCCCAGATCTATGTCGGCGGCGAACTGATCGGCGGTTGCGACATCACCTTGGAGCTTTACCAGAGCGGCGAACTGCAAAAACTGATGGAAGAAGCCGTCAGCAAGTCCAATACCGTGACTGACACGCCGTCCGCCTGAACCGATTGTCTCGCCCACCCCGCCCGGCTCCGCCGGGCTTTTTTGTGATTGCGCAATACGAAATATTTTATTGTTCAAACCTATACAGCCGCTCCATGAATACTACAATAATGACTATCCAAGCTCTGTGATCAGGCTCCTCGAATTCACAAGCCGGCTTGAATCCGCCTTTTCAGGCTCGGTCTTTGTTCCGGGAAGGCGTCGATCCTTGGTCACGGTCGAACGAGGTCAAGCAATCATGCCCAGTTATCTACAGCAGATCGCCTCCCGGTTCGAAAACCTTGAACCCGACAAAGCGCGGGAGCTACTTCGAATCGACGCAGCCTACATACGCTTCGGACTGAGCGACGGCGTTTTTGGTGATCCGCGCGACGGCGCGGCCAACCGCTTGCTGCGCCATTTGCCGAGAATGGCGCGTATGCGACATTTTCGTCTATACCGAATCGGTATCGGCGAACGTGCGGACGGCGCCTATACCCACCAGGCGGTCGCCCTGCTGGATGCCCAGCAACTGCCCACGCCGGGCAATACCCTTGCGGTGCTGGACCCAACCGGAAGCGCCGCTACCCAAGCCACGGCCCAGGAACACGATTTTCATCAATATTCCTTCGAAGCCTGGCAAGACTTGCAGCGCTACCACGGACGCGGTTGTGCCTTGCTCGCCAATCACCCAACATCCCTTCGGCCATCCCTGGCGCCGCCGCTCCCCAACTCGCCACCTGCCCCCGTATCCCAACTTTACCGCTGAAGGAGCGCCACGACACTCAGACCCGTGCACGGCGGGTCTTTTCGATCCCCACCCACAAAATTCTCACGACACCATTGCGGTTTATGCACACTTATTGAAAAATACGAATCATTCGCATTCGCGGGGTGTGCTTGCATGAACTTGATCTGCCTTTCCGAACTGGCGATCGGCCAGCGTGGCGTCATCGAAGAAGTGGAAACCGAGGAGCAATTCCGCTGGCGGCTACAAGCCCTGGGTTTTCGCATCGGCCGAGAAGTGCAGTTGATTCGCCAAGCACTGTTCGGCGGACCACTGCAAGTCCGAATCGGCAGCGTCAACGTGATGCTGCGCCG
>DAOTGT010000081.1:3616-7639 GCA_035447285.1 Candidatus Competibacter sp. | reverse complement strand
GTGCGGCGCTTTCTGCTGAACAACCCGGTGGATCTGCTGTGCATCATCCTGAACGCCACCCAGATCGACCAGCAACTGCCGCTGGCGCTGCAACTGCGCCGGCTGGGACTCAGGGCAGTTGCGATCATGAACATGACCGATGAAGCCGAACAGTTGGGCATCCGCTTCGACGCGGCGGCGCTGGCGGCGGGGCTGGACTGTCCGGTCTGTTTCATCAGCGCCAAATACGGTCGTGGCTTCCCGGAGGCCCGCGAGACGCTGCGGCATGTCCTGAGCCTGGACGCCCCCACCGCCTCCCCCACCTCACAAACCGATTTCGTCGCCGATGAGGCGCTGATCGCCGAAGCCGAGAAGTTGATCGCCCGCTCCGTCAAGATGCCGCGAGTGCTGGAATACGGCCTGAGCGAGCGCATCGACCGCTTCGCCCTGCACCCGGTGCTTGGCGTCCCGCTGTTCTTCTTGGCCCTGTTCCTGCTATTTCAGGCAGTCTATACCTTGGGTACACCGCTGCAGGATGGGGTAGCCTGGCTACTGGAGCAGTTTCGCGAGTTGGGACTGGTGCATTTGCAGGCGATTCTGCCCGGCTGGCTGTACGGGCTGTTGGTGGAAGGCGTGTACGACGGCTTGGGCACGGTCGCTTCGTTCGTGCCGGTAATCGTGCTGTTCTTTCTGGGCATGGCACTGGTCGAAGACAGTGGCTACCTGTCGCGCATCGCCTTTCTGATGGATGCGTTGATGGCGCGAGTCGGTCTGGACGGGCGTGGCTTCGTGATGCTGTTGATGGGATTCGGCTGCAACGTGCCGGCGCTGATGGGCACCCGGGTGATACGCGCGCGCGGCCTGCGCTTGCTGACCATGCTCATCATCCCCTTTTCGCTGTGCTCGGCCCGGCTGCAAGTCTTCATCTTCCTGATCTCGGCATTGTTCAGCCCGACCGAAGCGCCGCTGGTCCTACTCACGCTGTATGCAACCAGCTTCCTGATCGCCCTCGCCACCGCCCTGCTGTTCAAGAATCGGCTGGGCGGCGGCGAGCCGCTGTTGATCGAGCTACCGCCCTACCGGTTACCGACGTTCCAGCAGGTGGTACTGCGCGCCTGGCACGAAATCCACCATTTTCTCAGTCGCGCCACCCGCTTCATCGTTGCGGGAGTGGTGGCGATCTGGTTGCTGACCCACCTTCCCACCGGCGTGCCGGCTGGTGGTCCCGAAACCCTGGCGGGAATGTTCGGCGGCTGGCTGGAACCGCTGCTGCGGCCGATCGGCATCGACCAGCAGATGGCGGTGGTGCTGCTGTTCGGTTTCGTCGCCAAGGAGATCGTGCTGGGCGCGATGGCGGTGGTCTACGGGGTGCAAGGCAGCGCGCTGGCACAATTGACGGCCCAGCACATGGACTGGGTGCAGGCGTTCAGCTTCATGCTGTTCACGCTGGTCTACACCCCCTGCCTGTCCACGGTGGCGACTCTGCGCGGCGAATCCAAGAGTCTGGCCTTCACCGGTGTCAGCATCGCCTGGTCGCTGGCGCTGGCCTGGCTGCTGAGTTTCGTCTTCTATCAGAGCGCGCGGTTGCTGGGGTATTGACCGCCACGATCCCGCCACCGACCGGAATCGCGCTCAAACATAAAGCTCCACCATCTTGCGCCAATGCTTCGGGCTGTGCGCCCGCCCCTGCCAGACATGCATGGCGTTCCAGACCCCTTTGTGCCACAGCGATTCGCTGAGTTGTCGATTATTGTCCAGAAACGGATCCCGATCGCCAATTGCCAGCACTACGTCCAGACGCCGCAGACGATCCAGCAGATACGGATCGGATAGATTCGGCACAAAGTGGCTGGGGGTATTGAAATAAACCTGTTCGTCGTAATGGCCGTCGAACAGATTGTTGAAGTGCTCGACCGGCTGCGTCAGATCGAAACGACCGCTCAACGCCACCACCTTGTGAAACGCCTGCGGATGACGAAAGGCGAAGTTGACCGCATGGAACGCCCCGAAGCTGCAACCGTGCGCAATGACGCAAGGGTGACCGTTCTTCGCCCACATCAGCGGCAGCACTTCATTCAACAGATAGGATTCATACTGCATGTGCCGGTGGACACGATCCCAGGGTTGGTTCCAGAAGCAGTAGAAGCTTTCTTCGTCGATGCTATCCACACAGTACAATTGCAGCCAACCCCGGTCGATCTTGTGGCGCAACGCCTCGGTCAGCCCCATATTCTCGTACTCGTAAAACCGGCCACAACGAGTGGGAAAGACCAGCACCTTGGCTCCGGCGTGGCCGAAGACCAGCAGTTCCATATCCCGGTTCAGTCGATGGCTATACCACTTGTGATATTCTCGATTCATGCCTGCGGATCAATTTCAACAAATTGAATTGGTTGAAATTTACCGCATAAATTTGACATGCGTATGAAAGAGGAATGACAGGTCCGCGCGGTGTGGAGCGCCCATCGTCTCCAGCCGCCCGGCGTGGCTCAATCGCGGTTGAAGAAGTACGCCAGCGCATCCAGCAAGCGTCGGTCCTCGACGATCGTGCCAGCGTGATCGAAGTGGCCCGCCCGCAGCACGAACAGCTCCTTGGGACCGGCGAGCGCGTTATAAACCGCGAACTGGCCGGGCGGCGGCACCGCCGGATCGAAGCGAGCGGCGGCAACGTGCATGGGGATGCGTAAATGGCGCGCGGCAACGGCGGCGTCAAAGTAGCGCAGTGTATCCAGGACCTGGCCAGTCCGCCGCTGGTGGCGACGGACCGCCTCGCCGCTACCCACGCAGGGCATTCCCAGCCGCAGCGGATGATGGCCGAAACTAGGCACGTTCAGATGGGCTCGATGAAACCGTTCGTCCCACGGCAGGGCCAGCGCGCCGATGCCGCCACCGAAACTGATTCCCAAATATTCCAGCCGCCGCGCCGCCGTGGGAAACAGCTCCAGAAGCGCGGAGGCCGCGCACCACACGGTATCGGCCGCGCAAGCGCCGTGCACGTAAGTATCCCGCTCACCGATCCCATGCAACACATGATCGTCCGGGTTCGCCGGAATCCCGGCGCAGGCACTGCGGGAAATGCCTCGGGCGCAGGGAAACAGCATCGCCGCCCGAGGGATGGGCAGATGAAAATCCGGGCCATCCCGACCGCCATAGCCGTGACCGACCACGACGCCGCGTTCGACGGGCGCATCGCGCGGCCGGGTCAACCAGCCCTTGACCAAAAACCCGTTCAGCGATGTGAATTCCAGTTCGAACATATGGATACGCGGGTGTGGACTGGGAACCTCCCGCAATATCGGCGCAACCGTGACCTCGCGAGCACGGGCGTACAAGTTTCGCCAGAAACTGGCGAAATCGGGTGGCTCGGCCGGTGGTGTCACCGCCAGCAAGGTGGCAAGATCGTAGCCATGGGTCGGATCGAAGAAAAAACCGTGTTGAAGCATGCGGCTGGCTCAAGTTGGATTTAAAAATGGCGCACGATAATCCACACTATTCCAAGCTGTCAGTCAGTTGGAGACTCGTTCGCGCTTGGGTTAGACTCAAAAAGTCGCCATGATGGCAAACCGTATTTTCGTAATCAAACTACTCACCAGAGGATCGATTCATGCCGAAGAAGAAAGAGCCGACCAGCACTCCGGTCAACAAGGACCCCAAGAAAACCACCAAACCGACCACGGCAGCCGCCACCGCAACACCTGCCGCACCCGTAACCCCCGCCAAGGCCGAGGCTCCAAAACCCGCCGCGCCCGCCGCGCCCGCCAAGGCCGAAACCACCGCCAAGGCCGAGGCACCAAAACCCGCCGCGACCGCCGCGCCGCCCGCCAAGGCCGAAACCACCGCCAAGGCCGAGGCTCCAAAACCCGCCGCGACCGCCGCGACCGCCAAGGCCGAGGCTCCAAAACCCGCCGCGAAACCGGCATCCACCAAAGCCACCAAAACCACCAAAGCCCCAGCTTCGCCCGCCAAAGCCACGGCTACAGCCAAAAAGTCCATCGACTCAACCGCCACGGTCGTCGTCGCCAAATACGATGTCGGATTCGGCAA
>DAOTGT010000081.1:0-3516 GCA_035447285.1 Candidatus Competibacter sp. | reverse complement strand
CCATCGACTCAACCGCCACGGTCGTCGTCGCCAAATACGATGTCGGATTCGGCAACAAGCTGTTCATCCGTGGCGAGGGCGCCGGCCTCAGTTGGGAAACCGGGGTGGAAATGAAAAACGTCGAGAACGACGTTTGGGTGTGGACCAACAATGATCTCAAAAAGGGTGCGGTCGCTTGCAAGTTCCTGATTAACGACGATGTCTGGTCGACTGGCGAAAATCTCTTCGTCCCGGCCGGCGAAACGTCCACGGTTTTTCCCAACTTTTAATCCGCTTGATCGAGTGGACCCGACCGGCGCGACTCGCGCCCGGGTCCGGCTCAAACCCTTCACAGTCCCTCGCCTCGTAACCGCTCGAACTCCGTTCGCGAGCGGGTCACGCAATCCTCGATCGCCACTCCGCTGAAGTAATTGCCGACCAGCGCCAAGCGATGTCCGGCCAATGCCTGGTTCAGCTCCTTGGCCCGTTCACCATGACCGACCCGCAGCGCGGGCAATTGGTTGAGTTTGGACACGACGTTCCCGGATTCGAGCAGGGCTTGATCGATGCCGAGCACTTGGGCGATTCGCTCGATCTTCCGTTCTTCGTCCAATACGCCTGGCCGAAAGTGGAAGGTCAAACCTCGCCAGTGGGCATCGGACACGGTATCGCGCGACACCATCGAGTAAAACGGCTCGCCTCTGCCGATCAACCCCGCCACCGGCGGCAGGGATAAGCGCGCGGCCGGCAACGCCACACCAACCGATTCGACCTGGGCGGTCTCGATCTCCGCCAGTCGCCCGGCGACCTCGGAAAACGGCGCGCGCAGCAGTTGGGTCGCCGTTGCCACCGGCGTGGCCAGACACAGCGCGCGGGCGCCGTACTCGCCGCGATCGGTACGAACGACCCAACCCTCACCATCGCGCCGAATCTCCCGCGCGCTTTGCCCGAGTTCGACGGAAAAGCCCATTTGCCCAGCCAGGGTGTCGGCGATGGTTTGCAGTCCGCCGGGCAGCGTGAAACCGCGTGGTACGTCCTTGCGCCGGGGCCGAGGTTGAAACAGGCTGTCGGCGGGAAACTCGCCGGCCGGCTGACAAATCACCGCGTTGAAGGCCGGCTCGAACACCGTCGCGTAATTGCGGCGGCCGACGATGTGGCCGTAGTACTCGGCGACGGTGCGTCCGGTTTTGATCAGGCCGAGCATGCGAACCGGGGCCAGCGCCAGTGCCGGGAAGTACAACTGGGAAGGAATGCTTTTGACCGCGCCGCCGACCAACAACCGGAACCCGACCCTGACTCGGCGTTGCAATCGACCCAGCAACCCGACCCGTTCCAGAATCGCCAGCAGATTACCGTAGGAATTGAAACCGCTGTGCGCGCCCAACTCCAGCCAGAACCCGTCCATCTCGCCGCCGAAACGATGCGAGTGCAGGCATCCCCCCACCCGGTCTTCCCGCTCCAACACCAGCACGTTCAGGCCAGCGGCGGCGGCGTAATGGGCCATGCTCAAGCCACTGATACCGGCTCCTATAATCAATAGATCACGGTCGGCCATAAACGAACTCCGGTAGGAATCAACGCTCGAACAGCGATTCTCGACAAGGGTGCCGCAACGGTCAAGTCAGCCAAACCGTGGCAGGTTGGTCGATCCAATCTTGCTTGGACTTTAAGGGCTTATCACACTCCAACTCAGGAGAACATCATGAACATCCGCTCTTGTTTCGCTCACGATCTGTTCCAGGGCAAGACCGTATTCATCACCGGCGGCGGCAGCGGCATCAATCTCGGCATCGCCCGCAACTTCGCGGCGGTCGGTGCCGATCTCGGCATCCTCGGCCGCTCGCAAGACAAGCTGAACACGGCGGCGGCGGAACTGCGCGCACTCGGCGCGCGAGTCTCGACCCATGCCGCCGACGTGCGCGATTATCCCGCGCTGGAAAAGGCCATGCGGGACGCTCGCGAGGAACTGGGGCCCATTCATACCCTGATCTGCGGCGCGGCCGGCAACTTCCCCTGTCCCGCCGAACAGATCAGTCCCAACGGCTTCAAGGCGGTGGTGGACATCGATTTGTTGGGCAGTTTTCACACCTGCCGGGCGGCGTTCGAGCAACTCCAGGAAACTCGGGGCAACATCATTTTCATCTCCGCTGGCATGGCGTTCATGCCGTATGCTTTTCAAGCCCATGTCGGCGCCGCCAAGGCCGGTATCGACAACATGATGCGCAACCTGGCGCTGGAATGGGGCCGGTTCGGCATCCGCTGCAACAGCATCGCACCCGGCCCGATCGAGGGTACCGAGGGGGTACGGCGGTTGGTGCCGGAAGGCAGCGCCGACACCTTGAAACAGGCGATTCCGCTGGGTCGCTTCGGCACGCCGGACGACATCGGCCAGTTGAGCGTGTTCCTGGCCTCGCCGCTGGCATCCTACATCACCGGTACGCTGGTGGTCGCCGACGGAGGCCAGAACTTGCCCGGCTCCGGGGCGTGGACCCAGTTGATCATGGCGGAAATCGCGAAGGCTGGAAAAGCGTCAGCATGATTCTGGGTCGCGATCTTTCCCGGTTCGTTACCGAATCATGGAAATGATATGACGACATTACATCTACTCTTACGCCTTGATTGTGCCGGTCCCTTCGGCTTTAATGTGCTCTTCCGATCCTGTTGATTCGCTGAGGAAATTCGTTGTGGATCTATTATCTTTCGATGCCGAACCGCTGTATTTCGACAACCCGCCTTCCGAAGAGGTCGTGCAGTTACTGCAACAAGCCGCCGAAGATTACAGTGACGGACAATCCGAGGCGGGTTTACAACGCGCTTATCGACTGGCCCCAGAAAATTTGATGGTCCTGGTTTCCCTGTTTCGCTATTTCTTTTACCAGCACCGTTATCCCGAGGCTCTAGATATCAGTCAAAAAGCCCGTGAAGTCGTGCGCCAAAAACTCGGATTACCCCAAGACTGGAGCACACTCAGCGAGGCGCAACTTCGCGAGGGCCATGAAAACGATATGGTGCTGGTCCGATTCTATTTGCTTTGCCTGAAGGGCGAAGCCTATTTGTATGCGAGGCAGGGCGAAACGGAGAAAGGCATCCCTTTGCTCGAAAAGGTCGCAGCCATGGATTCCAATGACGATCTGAAAACCACCGACTTGTTGGCGGTCTTCAACCGAAACCTTCAGCAACCGGATACGGCGATGAGCATGTAAAATTTGTGGCGACCAAGGGGCTTCGCCCCCTGGACCCCCGCAAAGGGAAAAAGCAAATAGGTCAAATTGTTAATGTCCTGGCAAGACGAAATCCCACGATGTTGAACCTGCCGCGCGGGTCGCCCCCGCGGCGAGCGGCCGACCGCAACCACTCCGGTCCGTAGCTCCACGAACCGCCCCGCAACACCCGAGGACTGCTGGAATCACGGGCGCTGACAGCACGCAACTCGGCACCCCCATATTTTTCGTCATACTCGGAACTGGTCCATTCCCAGACGTTACCGTGCAGGTCGTGCAGCCCCCAAGGATTGGCTGGAAACTGGCCGACTTCGAC
>DAOTGT010000080.1:8265-14384 GCA_035447285.1 Candidatus Competibacter sp. | reverse complement strand
CTCACTCGCTGATCTCATTAAATCTTATGGAAATTATTGCCCATGACTATAACGGCGATTATCGCGGCGTTGCCATTGCTCGGCCGTGTTCCCGACGCGGCGACTGATCACGCCACCTGGATCCGTTGGCAGGAAGGGCTCTCAGTCCGCTTCACCCTGTTGGAGCCCATCGGCTATATCCCACCAGCGGAAGCTGCGGCAAACTACTATCGGCAATTTTGCGAGCAGACTGCGTCAGTCTGACTCAAACCACCGGGCCTTCACGAATCCCGGGATGGTTCAAAGCGATCCTGATGATGCAAAAGACTGCATGATTCCCAAACAACAGCGGGTCAATCACTCTCTTCCCTTCCCGCCTTGTCTGGAAAGGCGGCTTGCATTGATTTAAGCCCGGTGCCTGACTGGTTACACCCATTCAAAAATCACTCCGTCATGTTTTTAACCACCGAACAAGTCATTGCCCTCGCCCCGGACAACGCTTCCGTGAAAGCCGCCCGTGGCCTGGCTCGGCCCGGCAAATGGGCGACGGCCGGTCAAAACGACCAAGCGCTGTGGGGCGAGTGCAAAGGTAGCGACCTCTATCAGGTCTGCGTCGACCTGACCGAACCGGCATTCAAATGCACCTGCCCCAGCCGCAAATTTCCCTGTAAACACGCGCTAGGATTGTTGCTGTTTGCCGCCAACCAGCCCGACGCGGTTCCCGTCGGCGAGCCGCCCGCCTGGTTGAGCGAATGGCTGGCCAAACGGGAGCAAACCGCCCGCCGTAAGGCCGCCAGGGCCGGCGCCGACAGCGACCTCGACCCGGAACAGCAGGCCAAGCGAGCGGCGGCCAAGGACAAACGGGTTGCCGAACGACAACGCAAGGTTGAGATCGGGCTGGAGGAACTGGAACGCTGGCTGCGCGATCTGGTCCGGCAGGGGTTGGCCCACGCCCAGCAGCAACCCGCCCGTTACTGGGACGGCATGGCCGAACGCTTGTGGGACGCGCAGGCGCGAGGATTGGCCAACTGGCTGCGGGAGCTGGCCAGCATTCCGGCCAGCGGCGAAGGTTGGGATGAACGCCTACTGGCGCAACTGGGGTCGCTGTATCTGCTGCTGGAGGGCCACCGTCGGCTTGATGTCCTGCCGGAATCGTTGCGGGCCGACATCCGTTCTCGCATCGGCTGGAGCTGGCAGGAGGCGGATTTGCCGAAAGATGCCTGGTTGCGCGACCGCTGGTTGCTGGTCGGCCAGCGTGGCTACGAGGAAGAACAGATGCGGGTGCGGCGCAGTTGGCTGTGGGGCCGGCATCATGATCGACTGGCGCTGGTGCTGGACTTCGCCCATCAGAGTCAGCCCATGCCGCCCATGGCCGCGCCGGGAAGCTGGCTGGAGGCGGAACTCGGTTTTTTTCCCAGCGAATATCCGCAACGGGCGTTATTGCGTCATGCCGTCGCCGTCGAAGATCAGGAAATGCCCACTGGGTTGGCCGATGGCGCGGCGCTACTGGACCGCTATGCTGCGGCGCTGGCCCGGCAACCGTGGCTGGCGGTGTTGCCGGCGGCCGTGGCCGAGGCCCTGCCGGTGCGGCGCGAGTCCGATACCTGGTTCCTGCGCGACGCCGCCGCGAAGCTGCTGCCGTGTCATCCCGGCTTCATCGAGACTTGGCGCTTGTTGGCCTGTAGCGGTGGGTCGCCCCTGACCGTGTTCGGCGAATGGAACGGCCAGCAATTCTGGCCACTGAGTAGCTGGAGCGATGGCCAGCTCACGGCCTTTTGACGGAGGCACGACGATGGCATGGCGGGAACTGGTGACTTGCGCCCTGCTGGGCACCGAACGGCAAGCCCCGTCCGTTGCCGGCGACGAAGACGCGCTGGGGCAGGTACTTGGCCGGCTGGATGAGGACGACCGCGAAGGCGCGCTGCTGCGCGCGGCGGGCGTGGTGGCGTTATGGCGGCGGGCGGGGCGGCGGCTCGCCGACGATCCTCAGTCTCCACCCCCACCCTGCGAACCGGATGCCGCGCCCGGTTGCGGTCGCTTGGCTTGCCAGCATCTTGCCCTGCTGCTGCAAGGTCACGACTCGGAACTGCTGCCGGAATGGTTGGAAGCGCTGGGCGCGGCCGGACGGCGCGTGCCCGAGGAATGGCTGCCGGCGCTGCTGGATGTCGGGGCGAAACAGACCGCGCTCCGCCCGGCGTTGTTGCCGGTGCTGGGTCGGCGCGGGCACTGGCTGGCCCGGCACAATTCGGATTGGAGCTACGCCATCGGGACCATTGACGAGACCATTTGGCAAACCGGCCGTTTCGAGGAACGGCTGGCCTTGCTGCGCCAGTTACGAGCGTTTCAGCCGGAACGAGGGCGAGAACTGCTGGCCGCAACCTGGGGCGAGGAGTTGGTCCGCCACCGGCGCGAATTCATCCAGGCGCTGGCGAGCGGACTGAATCCGGCCGACGAACCGTTACTGGAAATCGCGCTCGACGACCGCAACGGCGAAGTCGCTCGCGCCGCCGCCGATCTGCTGGCGCGCTTGCCGCAATCCAGACTGAGCCGGGAACTGACCGCGCGAGCCTTGCGGCTGCTGCGTTTTCGACCCGCCGGTCTGCTGAAGCGCGACCGCCTGGAAGCGGACTTGCCGGAGGACGAGCCCGCGCTGCGCCGCGACGGCATCGCCGATCCGCCCTCCAACGTGAAACTGGGCGAGAAAGCTTGGCGGCTCAGCCAGATCGTCGGCGCGACGCCGCCAGCGATCTGGTGTCGGGAGTGGCGGCGAACCCCGGCGGAAATTCTGGCCGCCAGCCGCGATGGCGAGTGGCGGCAGGCCCTGCTGGACGGATGGGTGCTGGCGACGCAACGGCATCGCGACGCCGACTGGGCGGAAGCGTTGCTGCCGCTCCATCCCGACCATGCCACCTTGACCGCCGCCCTGGCCGACATTCTGCCGCCGGCGCGATTCGAGGCTTATCTGCTGACACTGTTGCGCGAGGCTTCGGGCGGCGGCCGGGCATCGGCGCTGGTGGTGTTGAGCCACGTCGAACGGCCCTGGAGCGTCGAGCTGGGTCGGGCGGTATTGGAACAGGTCCGCCAGCGAATTCGCCAGGACAAACAGCCGGATTGGTGGTTGGCCAGCGCCTTGCGCGGTTTCGCCCGCTGGCTGCCGCCGGAATTCAGCGAGGAAGCCGCCGCCGGCTGGCCGACCGAATCCCGACAATGGTCGCAATGGGAAACCGCCGTGAATGAGTTTCTCGACCGGCTACGCTTTCGGCGGGCGATGCGGGAAGCCATCGCACAATAGGCTCAAACCTTTCATCGGGAATCCATACTTCATGAGCACCCTGCTACGAGAACACGCGGAACAGCAATTTGCCGAGGAACTGCACGTACTGGCCGAGACCGACCGGCACCCTCGGCCGCCCAACTGGCATTTGTCGCCGCGAGCGGTAACGATGTATCTGCTGGGCGGTACCCTGGACAGCGGTTTCGCCGTCACCCCCAAATACATCGGTAACCGCCGGCTGATGGAAGTCGCCGTCGCCACGCTGGCTACCGACCGCGCCCTGTTGCTGCTGGGCGTGCCCGGCACCGCCAAGACCTGGGTGTCGGAACATCTGGCGGCGGCGATCTCCGGTGACTCCACCGCGCTGGTGCAGGGTACCGCCGGTACCGGCGAGGATGCCATCCGTTATGGTTGGAACTATGCGCGCCTGCTGGCCGAAGGCCCGTCGCTGGCGGCATTGGTCCCCAGTCCGGTCATGCGCGCCATGCAAGACGGCAGCATTGCCCGGGTCGAGGAGCTGACCCGCATTCCTTCCGACGTGCAGGATGCGCTGATCACCGTGCTGTCCGAAAAAACCCTGCCGATCCCGGAGCTGGATACCGAAGTGCAGGCGTTGAAGGGTTTCAACCTGATCGCCACCGCCAACGACCGCGACCGGGGGGTCAACGAACTGTCCAGTGCCCTGAAGCGGCGTTTCAACACCGTGGTGCTGCCGACCCCGGATACCTTGGAAGAGGAGGTCGAGATCGTCCAGCAGCGGGTGGCCGCGCTGGGCCGGGCCTTGGAGTTGCCGGCCGAAGCGCCGGCGCTGGAGGAAATCCGCCGGCTGGTGACCATCTTCCGCGAACTGCGCGCCGGGGTGACGCTGGACGGCAAGGCCAAACTGAAATCGCCCAGCGGCGCCCTGAGCGTGGCCGAGGCGATTTCGGTGCTGAACAACGGCTTGGCGCTGGCGGCGCATTTCGGCGACGGGCGCTTGCAGGCCGGTGATCTCGCTTCCAGCCTGATCGGCGCGGTGGTCAAGGACCCGGTGCAGGATGCCATCGTCTGGCGCGAGTATCTGGAAACCATCGTCAAGGAACGCGACGGCTGGAAGGATCTCTATCGCGCCTGCCGCGACGTCTCGTAACGCGGGCGACCATGAACGACCCCGCGATTTTCGGCATCCGCCATCATGGGCCGGGTTCGGCGCGCAGCGTGCTGAAGGCGCTGGCGGAGCTGCGACCGGATCTGATTCTGGTCGAAGGTCCGCCCGATGCTCAAGGCGTGCTGCCACTGGCTGCCGACCCCGACATGAAGCCGCCGGTGGCGCTACTGCTGTATGATCCCACTGAACCGCGTCGCGCCGTCTACTATCCCTTCGCCGAATTCTCCCCGGAATGGCAGGCGATCCGCCACGGCCTGCAAAACGACATCCCGGTGCGCCTCATGGATCTGCCACAGGCGATCCGCTTGGCGCTGGAAAGCGAAGTGGAATCAGCGGCGGAGCCTGTCGAGCCGATGGACGAGGCCGCCACTACCGAACCCCCAGCGGTCACCCTCGCGGAAGAAAACGGTGACGAGACGACCGAGAACGATACGGAGGACAGCACTGCCGCGCTGCCCGATCTGCGCCGCGATCCGTTGCGCTGGGTCGCCGAAGCGGCCGGTTACGGCGACGGCGAACGCTGGTGGGAGCATCTGGTCGAGCAGCGTCAGGACAGCCACGAGCTGTTCCAGGCGATTCGGGAACTGATGACGGCGTTGCGGACCGAGGCCGACGCCCAGTCGCCATCGGAAGAAGAGGAGCAACGACGCGAAGCGGCGATGCGGGTCCAGTTGCGCGCGGCGCGCAAGGAGGGATTCGAACGCATTGCCGTCATCTGCGGCGCTTGGCACGTCCCGGCCTTGTGCGACTTGCCGCCGGCCCGCGAGGACAATGCCCGCCTCAAGGGGTTGCCCAAGCGCAAACTGGCCGCGACCTGGGTGCCGTGGACGCATGGCCGCTTGACCCATGCCAGCGGCTACGGCGCGGGGGTTGAGGCGCCGGGGTTTTATCAACACCTGTGGGATAGCGCCGGCGAGCCGACCAGCCGCTGGCTGGCGCGCATCGCCCAACTGCTGCGCCAGCACGATCTGATCGCGTCCACCGCCAGCGTGATCGAAGCGGCGCGGCTGGCCGAGGCGCTGGCCGCCTTGCGCGACCGGCCCCGGCCGACGCTGGAGGAGTTGAACGAGGCGGCGCTGGCCGTGCTCTGCCACGGCGAGGCCGCGCCGTTGCGGCTGATCGAGGAACAACTGAGCATCGGCGAACGGCTGGGCGAAGTACCCGATAGGACGCCGATGCTGCCGTTGCAGCAGGATGTGCAGCGTCAGCAGAAGCGGCTGCGGTTGCCCCCGGAGGCCGGGCAGCGCCTGTTGGAACTCGATTTGCGCAAGCCGAACGATCTGGAGCGCAGCCAGTTGCTGCACCGGCTCCAGCTGCTCGGTGTCCCCTGGGGCCGGCCGGAGCGCGCCAGCGGCAAGGGTACCTTCAAGGAGCACTGGCGGCTGCAATGGCAGCCGGAACTGGCGGTCGCGGTGATCGAAGCCAACCTGTGGGGCAATACCGTGCTGGATGCCGCCACCGCTCGCGCCCGTGACCAGGCCCAACACGGCGAACAGTTGAGCGAATTGACCGATCTGGTCGAGCAAACCCTGTTGGCCGAACTGCCGGACGCCATCGGCGAAGTGATGGAGCGGCTGCAAAACGTAGCCGCGCTGACCAGCGACATTCCGCACCTGATGGACAGCTTGCCGGCACTAGCGCGGGTATTGCGCTACGGTAACGTTCGGCAGACCGATGCCGGGCTGGTCGGGCACGTGGTGGACGGGCTGATCACCCGTG
>DAOTGT010000080.1:0-8165 GCA_035447285.1 Candidatus Competibacter sp. | reverse complement strand
CGGCAGACCGATGCCGGGCTGGTCGGGCACGTGGTGGACGGGCTGATCACCCGTGTCGCCATCGGTCTCCCGTCCGCTTGCGGTTCGCTGGACGACGAGGCAGCGGAAGCGATGTTCGACAAGGTGCGGGTTATGAATACCGCTATCGGTTTGTTGCAAAACCCGGAACAGGCCGCTATCTGGCGGGACGCGCTGGCCAAACTGGCCGATCAGGTGGGATTGCACGGGCTGCTGGCCGGTTACGCCTGCCGACTGCTGTTCGAACAGGAAGTGCTACCGCCACCGGAAACCGCTCGGCGCATGGGGCTGGCGCTATCCCCGGTCGGTGAGCCAGCCCAGGCGGCGGCCTGGCTGGAAGGTTTCCTGCACGGTAGCGGATTGTTACTGCTGCATAATGAGGTGCTGTGGGGAATTCTGGACGCTTGGGTAAGCAGCCTGCCCGGTGAGGCGTTTACCCAATTGCTGCCGCTGTTGCGTCGCACTTTCGCCAGCTTCCCCGCCCCCGAACGGCGCCAGATCGGCGAACGGGTCAAGCACGGCGGCGCGGCGCGGACCGCCATCGCGGCTGAAACCGAGGTGGATGCGGCGCGGGCGGACTGGGTGCTGCCCGTGGCGGCGCGATTGTTGGGCTTGGTCTGAACGAATCGGGCGCGGCATCGTCGCGAATAGCCGTGACGGAAGCAAACGTCGTCATCGTCTACAGTTATCAGCACAACCCAACGACTACCTAATATAACCCTGCGGGACGTGCGGCAACGATGAGTGGCGAGCTGAGCTGTTTCAAGGCGTATGACATTCGCGGGCGGATTCCTGACGAACTGAACGAAGATCTGGCTTATCGCATTGGCCGAGCCTATGCCGCTTTTCTCCAGCCACGCCGAGTGGCGGTCGGTCACGACGTGCGCTTGACCAGCCCGGCGTTGAGCGCGGCGCTGGCCAAGGGCTTGCTGGACGGTGGCGCGGAGGTCTGGGACATCGGGCTGTGCGGCACCGAGGAAATCTATTTCGCGACTTTTCATTACCGGCTCGACGGCGGCATCATGGTAACCGCCAGCCATAATCCGATGGATTACAACGGTATGAAGCTGGTGCGCGAGCAGGCCAAGCCGATCAGCGGCGACAGCGGGTTGTTCGCCATCCGCGATCTGGCCGCCGATGCCGAATTCGCGGTTGCCAACCGCCGCCACCAGTTGCTACGGCGCGAGAGCAAGAATGCCTATGTCCACCACCTGCTGAGTTATCTCGAAGGCGCCGCGCTCCAACCGTTGAAGATCGTGGTCAACGCCGGCAACGGCGGCGCCGGCTCGATCATCGATGCCCTGGAGCCGCACTTGCCGTTCCAATTCGTCAAAATCCACCACGAGCCGGATGGTACCTTCCCGCACGGTATTCCCAATCCCCTGCTGCCGGAATGCCGGGATGCCACGGCACAGGCGGTGCGCGAACATCGGGCCGACCTGGGGTTGGCCTGGGACGGCGATTTCGACCGCTGTTTCTTCTTCGATGAAGCGGGCCGTTTCATCGAGGGTTATTATCTGGTCGGACTGTTGGCGGAAACCCTGTTGATCCGACATCCCGGCGCCAAGATCATCCACGACCCCCGGTTGACCTGGAATACCCTGGATGTGGTCTGTTCCGCCGGCGGTGTGCCGGTGCAGAACAAGACCGGCCATGCCTTCATGAAGGAAGGGATGCGGCGGGAAGGCGCGTTGTACGGCGGAGAAATGAGCGCCCATCACTATTTCCGCCCCTTCGCTTACTGCGATAGCGGCATGATCCCGTGGCTGCTGGTCGCCGAACGGCTCTGTCGCTCCGGTCAGCCGCTGTCGGCGCTGGTGAACCAGCGCATGCAGTCCTTCCCCTGTAGCGGCGAGATCAATTTTCGGGTCAACGACGCCCCGGCCACGATCCAGAAAATTCTGGCCGCTTATGCACCCCTGATGCCGGTGGTGGACGAAACCGACGGCGTTAGCGTCGAATTCGCCGACTGGCGGTTCAACCTGCGCTGTTCCAACACCGAACCGCTGTTGCGTCTGAACGTTGAAACGCGCGGCGACCCGGAGCTGCTCAACCGGCGCGTCGCCGAACTGCGGAACCTGATCGGAGCGTGATCGCAAGGGCGCAACGCGGGGCGAACGCGGGCGAAACCCCGCAAGATCGAACCGTCGGATCAAGCACTATCCTGAAGTTTCGAGATCCGGACCGATTTCCCACAACTATATAGCCAATCATTATTGGAATTCCGGTTTTTTATGCTGGAAAATATGGTTCTACTTCAACCAATACTCTTATCATTCCACTCCACTCGAAACGAACGCCATGATTCATCTGACCGAGCCTCACGGAGGCGTCCTCAAGGAACTTTATCTCAGCGTCGAGGACGCAGCTCCGTTCAAGGCCCAGGCCCAGGAATATCCGTCCTGGGATCTGACGCCACGCCAGCTTTGCGATCTGGAACTGCTGTTGAACGGTGGCTGCTCGCCGCTGGACGGCTTTTTGAATCGGGCCGATTACCAGCGGGTGGTCGAGGACATGCGGTTGGCCGACGGCACCTTGTGGCCGATGCCGATCACGCTCGACGTGTCCGAGGAGTTCGCCGGCCAGCTCGATCGCGGCACTCGGGTGGCGCTGCGTGATCCCGAGGGCGTGTTGATCGCGGTGTTGGAGGTGGGCGACGTATGGCGGCCAGATCGGTTGCACGAGGCTCGACGGATTTTCGGCGACGCCGACGAGCGGCATCCCGGCGTATTTCATCTGCTGCATCGAACCGGTCCGGTCTATGTCGGTGGCCGGCTGTATGGCATCGAACCACCCACTCACTACGATTTTCCCCAGTTGCGCGGCTCGCCGCGTGAGTTGCGCGCCAGCTTCGCCAAACTGGGCTGGCAGCGGGTGGTGGCGTTCCAGACCCGCAACCCCATGCATCGCGCCCATCAGGAATTGACCCTGCGCGCCGTCCAGCAGGCCGAGGCCAATCTGCTTATTCATCCCACGGTGGGTCTGACCAAGCCGGGCGACATCGACCATTACTCGCGGGTGCGCTGTTACGAGCATTTGCTGAAGACCTACCCCGAACCGACCACCGCGCTGTATCTGCTCAACCTGGCGATGCGGATGGCTGGCCCGCGCGAGGCGCTATGGCATGCCATCATCCGCCAGAACCACGGATGCAGCCATTTCATCGTCGGCCGCGACCACGCCGGTCCCGGCCGGGATCAGTTCGGGCAAGGCTTCTACGAACCCTACGCCGCCCAGCAACTGATTGCCCATCATCAGGACGAACTGGGTATTCGGATGTTGGCGTTTCCAGAAATGATCTATGTGCGGGAGCGCGCCCAGTACGTTCCGGCGGACGATCTGCGCGCCGGCGAGACGATGCTGACCCTTTCCGGCACCGAATTCCGCCGTCGCTTGCAGGAAGGGCTGGATATCCCCGAATGGTTCTCCTACCCCGAAGTAGTAGCGGAGCTGCGCCGCACCCATCCACCGCGCCGCCAGCAGGGGTTCACGGTGTTCTTCACCGGCCTGTCCGGGTCCGGCAAATCCACCATCGCCAACGCGCTGATGGTCAAATTGCTGGAACTGGGCGGCCGGGCGGTCACGCTGCTGGATGGCGACATCGTTCGCAAGCACCTGTCCAGCGAACTGGGCTTTTCGCGGGAACACCGCAACATCAACATCTTGCGGATCGGTTTCGTGGCCAGCGAGATCACCAAGAACGGCGGCATCGCCCTCTGTGCCCCGATCGCGCCCTACACCGTCACCCGCCGCGAGGTCCGCGAGATGATCGCGCCGCTCGGTGGATTCATCGAGGTCCACGTCGCCACCCCGCTGGAGACCTGCGAGGCCCGTGACCGCAAGGGGTTATACGCCAAGGCCCGATCCGGCGTTCTCAAGGAATTCACTGGGATCAGCGATCCCTACGAAGCGCCCGAGCACCCGGAGTTGGTGATCGATACCCGCGATTGCAGCCCCAGCGAGGCGGCCCAACGCATCCTGCTCAAACTGGAAGGGTTGGGTTACATTCGCGGGCGATCTTCTTGAGCCTTCACTCTGGGTGCCCGGATGGCCGATCGCCGGGCCAATCCAAACCGGTGAACTGGCGAAATGCTTCCGAGGTGCGCGGCCCGGCCCGGCCGTCCACCTTCACGAAGAACCCCGGTAGGGTATTCAGAAACCGTTGCAATGTCTCCACCCAGGGCGAGGTCACGGTTTCGTCGTAATGCAGCAGTGGCCATGCCACCGGTTCGCCGGTCGCGGTGAACTCGATCAGGCCGCGCTCCGCCAGCCGGCGTAGCAGTACCGCCGCGCCGCAACGCTGGGCGATGGCGTTCTCGTTCCAGGTATCGTCGGTGACGTACTTGCCTTGGCAATAGTGGGTGGCGTAATTCCACAGATAGGGCGAGGGTACTTCGGGATGGTGCAATCGGTAGCCCCAACCGCCGCGTCCCTCCAGCACGAACAAGGTCCCGGCAATGCTCCAATCTCGCCATTGATCGAGGTGGTACAGGCGCAAAGCGTCGGCGGCGCTGTCTTCCCAGGTGAACGGCGGTTCACCCTCGACCGGTCGCCCATCCGGCAGGTGCTGGGTACGGTCGGTCAGCGGATCGCCATTGTGCGGGTGAACCTCGAAATCGCAACCGGTATCGGCATGGTGCAGTGCCGCGACCACGAACCAGGGTAGGTTCAAGCGTTCGCCCACGGTTTGGTAGCGCGCCCGTTGCGTGAGCAGGGTTTCCATCAATGCTTCCACCTCGGCGGCCCGCTCCTCGCGGATCACGCAGGTGGCGAATGCGCGTTGGTAATCGTCACGCAGTTCATCGGTCAGTACCATGCGGCTCATCGTCAAACCCTATTGTGGTGGGTTGTGGTTTTTTGATGGAGAGTCGCCGCTTCAGGTTAGACGCCGGCGGAGCGCAATGCCAGTTTGACCGCGATCAGCACCCCCAGAATCAACAGCAGGGTCATGATCAACCCGACCAGAATGTAGTGGATGGGGCGGCCGTGCTGGAAATCCCGCGCGCGGTTTTTCTCGCTTTGCACCCCGAAAAAAGCGGATAGCACGCTCAGGATGATGCTCAGCGGACCGGGAGAAGAGGTGGGGGTGTTATCGGTCTTGTCGGAATCGGGTTTGGAAGACATCGGGTTCCTCTAAAATTTTGCTAAATTAACGACAGTTGCCCTCTGCGTGGCCCTTGCCGTCTTGCTGTGAGAATGCGGTGCTTGCGTCGCGGATTTCGTCGATTTTTCCGGGCTTACCGGATCATCCTTGCCATTATGCCAGTCAAACTGCCCTTGCTGTCAGCGACCGCGCCCGATGCCCCGATCACCTGGTGGCGAAATCGACCCATCGGTCGCGCGGCGTTTCTGCGCCATGTCGGCGCTGTCGCCCGCCGCTTGCCGCCCGCGCGCTTTATTTTCAATCTGTGCGAGGATCGCTACCTGTTTCTGGTCGCGTTCGCCGCCGTGGGCGCGAACGGACAAACCAGTTTGCTGCCCTCCAGCCGTGCCCACCTGCATCTGCGGGATTTGACCGAGGATTATCCCGACAACTATTCCCTCACGGATGGCGATGTCGAGTTCTGGCTCGCGCCGGAGGCGATGGATGGCGACGCGATGCCCGCCGTTCCCGTGTTACCGGCCGACCAGGTGATGGCGATTGCGTTTACCTCCGGCAGTACCGGCCGCGCCAAACCGCATCCGAAACGTTGGGGTGAATTGGTCAGCGGCGCGTGTCAGGCGCGGCAACGCTTCGGCTTCGAACCCGGCATGACCGTCGTCGCGACCGTGCCGGCCCAGCATATGTACGGCCTGGAGACGACGATCATGACCCCGCTGGCCAGTGGTGCCAGTATCCACGCCGGTCGGCCGTTTTTCCCCGAGGACGTGCGCGCGGCCCTGGAATCGGTGCCGCCGCCGCGAGTGCTGGTGACCACCCCCGTCCACCTGCACGCTTGCGTCCAGGCCGAATTGCGTTGGCCGGCAATGGCCTTTTTGATTTCGGCCACCGCGCCGCTGGCGGCAACGCTTGCCGGGCGAGCCGAAACCACATTCGGCGCACCAGTGTTGGAAATCTATGGCTGCACCGAAGCGGGTTCCATTGCCAGCCGTCGCACCCTGGACGGCAAGCACTGGCGGCTGTACGACGGTTTTTCCCTGCGGGATGGTGCGCTATCCGGCGCGCACTTACTGGAGCCGGTTCCCCTGAGCGACGAGCTTGAACCCTGCGACAAGGCCGAATTCAGGCTGCTCGGCCGGATTGAGGATCTGGTCAACATCGCCGGCAAGCGCACTTCGCTGGGGTATCTCAATCACCATCTCAACCAGATTGCCGGCGTGGTCGAAGGCATGTTTTGGTTGCCGGACGACACCGGAAGCGAGATTCAGCGGCTCTTGGCCGCGGTTGTCGCGCCGGATCTGAGCGAGCGCCAGATACTCGCCGCCTTGGCCGAACGCCTCGATCCGGTGTTTCTGCCACGCCCGCTGCTCAAGGTCGATCGCCTGCCGCGCAACGAAACCGGCAAGGTCACACGGGACGCCTTGCGGGCGCTCGGTTCGGCTGCGACCATTCGTCGAGGTCGCTCATGAGTTTCGAACAGCGCGGCCTGATCGCCGCCGATCACCCTGGTCTGGCCGGGCATTTTCCTGGCAACCCGATCGTGCCGGGGATCGTGCTGCTGGATGAGGTGCTACGGGCGTTCGCGGCCTGGCGGCCGACCGACCGGCCGATGGGCATTCCACAGGTGAAGTTTCTGGCGCCGCTGCGCCCGGAGCAGCCATTCACGATCCGTCTGAAGGAATCCGGCGGCGATGAGGTCCGCTTCGACTGCCTGGGAGACGATGGCCGGTTGCTGGCGCGGGGCCGTCTGACACTGGCAGGCGATGGAACAGGCCGGGACCGTCGGCGATGCGGTTGACGCCCTGCCCGCCACAAGCGAAATTCGAAAATGCCCTGCTTCGTCAGGGCTGCTTTATGGGCGGTTTGTGGAATAATGCCGCCCATTGGAACCCTGGAGGACAACAGGCATGAAAAAGTTACTCGGCATCATCGTGGTCGTGTTGATACTGGCGGTGGCGGGCTTCGTCGGCGCGGCCTATTGGTCGGGCCGGCAGGCGGAACGCTGGTACCAGGATGTCTTGGCGCAAGGCACGAACAATCCTGACATCAAGCTCAGCACGGCCCGTTACCAGCGTGGCCTGTTCTCGTCGCAAATCGAAACCCGCGTCCAGTTCACGCTGCCGGAAGAGCACGATCCGAACCAGCCGGACCCCTCTTTCACGATCCGGCAAGAAGTCTATCACGGCCCGCTGCCGCTGGCGGGTCGAGGGGTGCCGGGCGTGCCGATGCAATGGGGTGGCGCGGTGGTGCGTGCCACGCTGGACCCGAACAGCAGCGCCTGGACCCGCGAACTGGCCAAGTGGTATGGCGACCAAGAGCCAATGGTGGCTATTTCGCGGGTCGGTTTCGACGGCGCCAGCGATACCTCCATCACCATACCGCCGCTGAACCTCGAACAAGTGGGCGACGACCTGCAAAGCTTGAAGTTTTCCGGGCTGCAAGGCCAGTTTCAGGTGGCGCCCCATAACGCCGCGATCCAAGGTGGCATGAGCGCCGACAGCCTGGAAATCGTCGGCAAGCCGACGGAATCCGGTATTGATCAGCCGGTCGGGATTGGCCAGTTTGGCTTGCGCAATCTCACCCTAACGGTGAATCAGCGCAAGGGCGCCTTCGATCTGATGTTCGGCGAATCCAGCTTCAAGATCGGCGAACTGCGCGGCCAGGATAAATCGACGGGAGTTCCATTTGCGATCAGCAACCTGAGCGTGATCGGCAATCTGAGCCAAACGACTCCCCAGCAAGTAGCTGTCGAGGCGGTGTTCAAGGCCGACAAGGTTACCGTGGACCAGGAAAGCGGTACCGGCAGCGTGCGGATGGCGCTTCGCCAGATGGATGGTTCCACCGCTGCCCAAATCCAACAATGGCAAGAAAAGACTGTGGGCAATACCGACGATCCTCAGGCGCTCGACGAACTGCTGAAACTGGTGAAGGCGTTGCTGCGCGGCAAGCCGGAATTCGTGCTCGACACTCAGGCCACCCTGGCCCAAGGTGAGTGGCGGGGCAAGCTGACGCTGAATTTCCAGGACCCTGGCGCGATCAATCCGGC
>DAOTGT010000079.1:4581-14462 GCA_035447285.1 Candidatus Competibacter sp. | reverse complement strand
CGTTGTACGCCCGCCAGTGCCGAATGCGATACTTCTACTTTTACTTGCTCATACCTACAGATATGGGGGCTAGCTCGATTTATGCAACAACGCCCGGAGCTGCTCAAATTTTTCACCCGGTAAAATTATTTTCGGGCTTAATTAAACACTGTTCAACTAAAATCATCCTGACTATACTCAAGTCGTTTCTATCCCAATCGCTCAGTAAGGAGGTGTTCCGTGGCCAATCTGTTCAAGCGTATCAGTGACGTCATCGCCGCCAATCTCAACGATCTGGTGGATCGAGTCGAAGACCCGGAGCGGATGATCAAGCAGCTTATCCGCGAAATGGAGGAGAACATCAACAGCGCCCGGGAAGGGGTGGTCGATGCCCTGGCCAGCGAGAAGCAACTGGCCAAGGAATTGGATAGCCAGCGCCGGCAAGCCGAGGAATGGCACAGCCGCGCCCGCCGGGCATTGGAGGCCGGCAACGAAGCGTTGGCGCGGGAAGCGCTGCTGCGCAAGAAGGAGCATGACGGCATCGTCGCCAACCTGGAAGCCTCGTGGGAGTCGGCCCGCCGCACCGGAGACCGACTTAAAGCCCAGTTGCGGGCGCTGGAAGCGAAACTGGAAGAAGCGCGTTTGAAGAAGGGCAGCCTGGTGGCGCGGCAGCGGGCCGCCCAAGCGCGCGAGCAGATGGATCGGGTCAGCGACCGGTTTCAGACCGGCCTTGATCTCGATCATTCTTTCGGCCGCATGACGGATAAGGTGGGCGAAATGGAAGCGCGGATGGAGGCGCGGGCTGAACTGTACGGCGAATACAGTGAAATCGAACGGGAATTCCTGAAAATGGAGACCAACAGCGAGGTCGAGGCGGAACTGGCGGCGCTGCGGAAAGAGCTTAAAGGCTAAACGTTTCTGACTCTTGTCGTTTGGGGTGAGGGTGGATCATGAATTGGACGTTGTTGATCGCGTTGGCGGTGCTGTGGCTGGTTTCGCCGATCATTCTGCTGATCGCCCTCATCGTCACCCGCCATCGGCTCAAGGAGGCGCGTCAGCGGCTGGCGGGGCATTCGCCGGGCGAACCGGTTGCGTCAATGTCGGCCGACCGAACCAAGGTGCCGCCGCCCATGATCGGTGGCGACCGCTCTCTCGCGCCAGTCGATCTGGAAAATCTGCTGCTGTTGCGGTTGGAATTGCAACGGCTGCTCGAAACCGGCGTGCTGACGGAAGAACGGCATCGGCAACTGACCGATGCCTTGGATGGATCGTGGGCGCGGCATTTACGTGAAGGTGGGCTGCAACCGGATGACCCCGTTTGGCAACGTCGGCGTGCCGTGGCCTGGAGCTTGTTGGTCCAATCGCTGGATGTTCCCCTGGGGCCGCCGCCCTGGCAACCAAGCATTTCGGAATCGTCATCCGTTGTCTCCGAACCGGAACCGTCAGTCCCGGAACTCGCGCTGGGAGCCGAACCGATCGAAGTGATCGACGGGCCGCCGCAGGTGGTTTCCGAACCGGTATCGATACCCTCGTTCCAACCGCCAGCGCCGACACGACCGTTGCCGCCGGCAATCTCGACGCCCGCCTTGGCCTTATTACAAAAAACGGACGAGCCGGTTGTTCCTCGTCAGGCGGCGGCTCCCGACGACGATTGGCGACCGGCCGCGCCCAGCCCGCTGGAGAAGGCGCTGCGCGCCCTGTCCGGTTGGCCGAAGCTGATCGCGCCGTTTCTGGCGCAAAACATCGGTTGGTTCGTCGGCGGCTTCTGTTTCATGGCCGGCGCGCTGTTTCTGATTGCCAATACCAGTGGTTTCGTCAACGCCCTGGTGGTGTTCGCCAGTCTGTTCGGCACCACCGCCTTCCTGCTCTGGGCCGGCTATCGGTTTCGCCGCAAGGGAGGTGATCTGCTCGTCGCCAGCAGCGTGTTGCTGACACTCGCCATGCTTTTGGCACCGTTGGATCTGGCGGTCGCGGTCCGGCTGGCGAACGCCAGCGGCGGTGATGGCGTGCTGCTGGCGATCAGTTTGGTGATTGCGGCGATCACGCTCGCGGCCTATGTCTGGGCCGCCACCTTGGCCAGCGCGCTGGTGGACCGGGCATTGCCGGGGCGCTACGCGCATCTGCTGGCGGCGCTGGCGGCGGTGCAACTGGCCGCGCCGCTGGCGGCAGTCGCGCCGGACTGGCGAGGACTGGCGGCGCTGCATATCGTTCTGCTGGCGCTACTCGGCTACGGCTTGCGGGTTTTCGCCAGGACCTGGCTGCGGCGGTTGTTCGTGGATCAGCGGCTGACGGCCTATTACGCGGCGGGCCTGCTGGTCTATACGGCGGCGGTCTCGTTTGTCCATCTCACCTGGATCTGGCCCGAATCGCCGCCGGCCGGTTATTCGGGTCCCTTGGTGATGGCGTTGTGCGGGCTGTTGTTCCCGGTGGACGCCGCATTCAAGGAGTGGGTGAACAAATATACCTTCCTGTCCCGTTTCAGTTTTGCGCTGTACGCGCTATCGGTGGTGGCGGTGGCGGTGGCGATCCAAAGCACGCCGGCGACATTGCTGACCCTGGCCCTGGGCGCGATGCTGTACGGGTGGATGACTTGGCGCTATCGGACTCTGCCGCCGCTGTATCTGCTGTTCGGCTGCGTGGCCGGGTTGTACGGATTTGGGATCGTCGCCTATCTGCCGCTGGCATGGCACGGTTTGGCCAGCCTGCCGGGTTTGGCGGCGCTGCTTGGCGTGGGGCGCTGGGCGGGTTCGCGCTCGCGTGCCATCGCGCTGCAATGCCTGATCGTGTTTGGGATCGCGCTGGTTGGCGTGATGGTCTGGAGCCTATTGGGGGCACGGCCGGGCGGGTTGAGCTTCGCCACTGCGGTGGCGGGGACACTACTTGGATACTCCGCCGTGCGATTGGCACTGGCGTTGCCGGCGGCGGACCCGCGCTGGGCCTATGTCGATGCCGGCGTGGTGGTGCTGGCGGCGACAGCAGTCGCCTACGCGCCAGCGTGGATGCCGTTCGCCTGGGAAACGCGGACCGCTTTCGGGCTACTGACGTTGGCGGCGCTGTGGATCGGGCTGGGTTTGCATGATCGCCAGCAGTCCGCCCTTAGTCGAACTGTGTTCGTCGCCGGTGCCCTGTCGAATGTCGCGCTGGCACTGGCGTTGGAGGCTTGGCTGTCGTGGCCGGTATTGCTGGGCCGGTTGGAGCCGATTCTACTGCTGGCGCTGGCGGGCGGGTTGCTGTTGTGGCTGGGTTTGGGGTTGCGTCGGCAAGCATTCGTTTACGGTGTTCTGGTCTGCATCGGGGGAATCGCCGTGCTGATCAAGCGCGGTTATTTTCCCGGTCCGAGTACCGGCCTAGGTCCATTTGCTGGAGTTTTACTGCTTTGGTCGTTGCTGTGGTGGCTGGCCTGGCGGTTTCCGCTGGATGGCGAGGCGCTGGCGGGCCGGCGGGCGATCAAGCAGGATGTGGATTCCCCCGAAGCATCGGAAAGATGTGAGGGAGACTCTTTTGCTTGGGTTCGGACACCGCTGGAGCAAGCCATGGCCCTGCTGTGGGTGATCGGGCTGGTGCATCTGGGCTTGCGGTTGCTGGGTGGCGTGGTGACGGTGAAGTGGGCGGGTACGGCGAGCTTGGCGGCACTGAGCGGTTTGTTGCTGGTCGGTCACTTCCATGTGTTTCGTTGGATCGTGCTGCCGGTACTGTTGGGACTGGCGGGCGTGCTGGTCGGACTGGATCGGCTCGGATTGCCGCCGCCATGGCTGGGAGCGACGGCCGTGCTGTACGTGCTGCTGATCTGGTGGGTGGCGATCGAGGTATTGAATCGGCCGCTGACTTGGCGGTTGGCGCGGGTGCTGCGCTTCACCGTGCCGGGCGGCGCCGGTGGCCGGCGGTGGATCGAGGAAAGTCTGCATTACGCAGCGTTGTTCGTGGCGGCGTTGCCGGTGGCGGCCGGTCCGGCGTTGGGTCTGCTGGGGGCACCGGCGCCGGAACTGCTGCCGGCGCTGACGCTGAGCCTGCTGTCGTTCGTGCTGGTTGGTTGGCGTTACCGGCGGGCGGTGCACGCTTACGCGGCGCTGGCCACCGTGACGGTCGGTGTTTGGCTGATCGGTTTCTGGTTGGCGCCGGCGACGCTGTTCGGTCTGGGGCAGCCGTTCGGCAACGGGATGTTGAGTCTGGGCATGGCGTTGCTGGGTGTGGGATTGGAGAGAGAGCGGGTCGCGCCCCTGGCGTACTGGCGCGGGCCGTTGTACCGAGTGAGCGGTTTGCTGTACGTGTTGGCGTTGGCGGGCACGGTGTTGGGGTTCCTGGTCGCCGATCCTCGATTGCCGATCCTGTTGGCGCTGTTGTGCGTCGCCCTGTTCCCGGTGGCGCGACCCTTGCCCAGCGCCGCCGCCTGGCGAGGGTTGGGGCTGGCGCTGCTATCGAGCGCGCTGGTCTGGAGCGTGACGAATCGGATGGATTTCAACCCGGCCATAGGTATGGCGATTGCCGTTGCTTGGGGTTATGCGCTCTGGTTCGCCGGCAACCTGCCGCTGCCACGCTGGAACGCCTTCCAACCGGACTGGGCGGTGGCACCGGCGTTCTGGCCGCTGCTGGGTTTGATCGTCGTTCTTGGCGCGGGCGCCCTGGCGGTGGTGGCCGGGGCATGGACGCCCGCCGTCGCGCTGGCCGGGCTGGCGCCGTACCTGTTATTGCTGTTGCGCAATACCGCATGGCCGGGAATGGCCTGGCTGGCGGTCGCGATGCTGGTTGGGAGCGGCTTGTTGGCCGCTGGCGCGCTGGAGTGGAATTGGTGGGGCCGAGGTGACGGGCAGTTCGGTTCGGGCGGCGGATTGGCGGCAGCGTTGGTTTGGCTGAACCTGCTGTTCCTGCTGGTGCCGTTGTGGAGTCGCCATGGTCGGCGCCTGGTCCGTTGGCTGTCCTGGCGGCAGGACGGATTGGCTGCGCCACTGTTCTGGATACCGTTCGCGACACTGGTCTTGTTACTCGCTCGACTGTTATCGGTGGAAGCCGGCGGCCTGTTGTGGGATGGCGCGCTCCGGCTGGGGCATTCTTCCTGGGCGCTGAGCGGGTTGGCGCTACTGTTGGCGGCGACGGCGGGCCATGCCTTCTATCTGCGGCCGGAACCCTGGACCGCGCATGTGTCATTGACCGCGTTCGGGGCGCTGCTACTCGCGATCCTGCTCGATCTGGCGATACCGCTGGTTTGGGTGCCGCTGGTGGTGGCGCTATGGGCGGGTGGCCTGCTGCTGATAGGGCGCCATGGACCCAGTCACTGGGCGGTTTGGCGTTCCTCGCTGGACAAGTGGTTGGTCCTCCTGCCGGCGCTGAGCCTTTGCCTGCTGCCGCTGACGGCCGAGGCCAATTGGGTGATTGGCACTGCGACCCTCCTGCTTCTGACCCTGGTGGCGCTGGCGAGCGGCTGGTGGCGGGAAGACCGGCAGTGGTTGCAACTCGGGTTGCTATTGGCGCTGGCCGGCGGTTACGCAATCTGGTTGAGCGGTGCCCTGTCGTTCGCGGCGCTGGCCGGACTGGCGCCCTGGTACGCCGCGCAGACCGTGCTGCTGATGTTGGGGCTCATGACGGCCAAGCGCTGGGTGACGATCCGATTGGCCGCGCTCGATCCCGAGACCGATACGGAGCGATACGGCCAGTGGTATGAACTGGAGCAAGCCATCGGCGGGTTGATCCCCTGGCTGTTGGGTCTGAGCGGGATCTGGCTGGGATTGCACGCTTACGTTCTGGTGGCGTATCTGACCGGACTGGGTTTGGCGCCATGGCGTTTCGGCGTTCCCGCCGATCCACTGGCGGCTGGCGCGGCGCTGGCGCTGCTGGCGGGGCTGGCGACGGTTCGGGCTTGGCGGCGGCCGGATCGCCCAAACTGGATTTACGCGGCGGCGCTGGCCTTGGCGCTGTTAATCGGTTACGGGCGACTGGTCGTGCTGGGTTTGGCGCCGTTCACCCCGTGGGATACCGCTGGGCTGCTGGTCGCCGCCGCCGCCGTTTTCCTGCTGCATCGATTCACTGGATTACGGCCGCTGTATCGTTTGGCCCTGCTGTTGCCCATATTGGCGGTGGCGACCGCGCCGTGGCAGCTTGCTTCGGCGTGGACCGGTGGGGCGCTGCTGGCCGCCGCCGTGCTGTACCTGTCGCTGGCCGGCACGCTGCGCAATCCTTGGCCGCTGTATCTGGGCGTGCTGGCGCTGAACGGCGCGGTGTACCTATGGGCGCCGCTGTGGGCGGAGCGCTACGGACTGTGGCAGTTCTACATTGTGCCTGGAGCCGTGTCGGTGCTGGCGCTACTGCACCTGCATCGCCGGGAATTGCGGCCGAAGGTGCTGAACGGAGCGCGGCTGGCGGCGCTGAGCACGCTGTACGCCGGCGCGGGGTTGGACGTGTTCCTGCGGCCGGAGTTGAGCGTGTTCGTGCTGGCGCTGGCGCTGGCCTTGACCGGCATCGTCGCCGGTATCGCCCTGCGCATCCGCGCTTTCCTGTATGCCGGCGTGGCATTCCTGGTGCTCAACGTGATCGGGCAACTGCTTCGCTTCTATCCCGAGCAGGGTTTGAGCCGAGCGCTGATCCTGCTCGGATTGGGTGCGACCATCACCGTCGGCATGGTGGTGTTCAATCTCAAGCGGGAAGCGATTCTGCGGCGGATTCGGATCGCGCGTGCCGATCTGGCGGGGTGGGAGTAGCCACAATTCGGCAGGGCCATGTCCAGGTCTCGACCGCGAAACCGATTAGGTCGTTCGAGTGTGATGGGGTTTCCGCCTTTTATGCGAGAGGAGCGGTTCCGCGTGGTGGACCAAGGCGTGAAAATCGCTTTAAGTAATTGTTTTTTTATTAATATAACAGGATGACACGTAGTGCTTCAGAGGCCATGTCCCATGAATATTGAAGTTCGCGCAGCCAATGTTTCGGATTTGGATGCGATCTGCCGGTTATTGATCCTGCTCTTTGAGCAAGAGGCGGATTTCGAGCCCCATTATGAACGTCAGGCGCGCGGAGTGCAGGCGATTCTCTCTCATCCAGAGCGGGGACGGTTTTTCGTCGTCACGGAATCCGGGCATGTGGTGGGGGTGGTGAGCCTTCAGTTCCTGGAATCGACGGCGCTGGGCGGTAGGGTCGCGTTACTTGAGGATATGATCGTGCACCCCAACCGGCGTGGTCAGGGTCTTGGCAAGCAGCTCTTGAGCAAGGCTTTGACCCATGCGCAAGAGCAGGGTTGCTTGAGGGTGACCGTATTGACCGACCACGATAATCGGCTTGCGCAAGCGCTTTATGAAAAGCTGGGGTTTAAGAGCTCGCGGATGATCCCGATGCGGCGGGTATTTTGAATCTGAACGGGGCAAGTCATTTCAGCATGCGGACGAACCGCACCGCCGAATACTCGACCCTCTCCCACGAGGAGAGGGCATTTGACATCGATTTCAGACGCTGAAGCTCTCGCCACAGCCGCACATTTCCTTGGCGTTGGGGTTGCGGAAGCGGAACCCCTCGTTCAATCCCTCCTTGGCGTAGTCCACCTCCATGCCGTCCAGATAGGGCAGATTCTTGGTGCTGACCACGACCTTGACGCCTTGCGATTCGAAAATCTGGTCGTCGGGGTTGATCGTGTCCGCCAGTCCGACGGTATACATATAGCCAGAACAGCCGGTGTTGCGAACGCCCAGCCGTAGGCCTTGAGCATTTGCCTGCTTGGCCAAATAACTGTGAGCGCGGGCGGCGGCTTTTTCGGTCAGTGTGATCAGCATGGCGCTTTCCTCTATGAGCAAGTGTGGGACTGATGAGTTTGAGTGGTGACCTCGGTTGGAGTTCGCGGTGCGACCCAAGCACGCAGTGCCGCCTTGAGCGCGGTTTCGGCCAACACGGCGCAGTGCAGCTTGGCCGGCGGCACTTCCAGCGTCTCGACCAGCTCGTCGTGCTGGAATTGCGCGGCCTCGGTCAGCGTTCGGCCCTGGATGCGTTCGGCCAGCAGCGAGCCGCAGGCGATGAGCCAGGCACTGCCGTAAGCCTTGAACCGGACCGCGTCGATCGTCTCCCGCGCGTTGATCCGCATCTGAAGTTGCAGGATATCCCCGCTGGCCGGTTCGCCCACCCGCACCGTCGCCACATCGACTGCGTCCGGGTCGAGTTCGCCGGCATGGCGGGGATGCGTGAAGTGTTCCCGCGCGGGCGCGCTTAATTCCAGCATGGCCACGCTCAGTTCGAAACTCCGGTGTTCCGTTGCTGGTTGGCCGCGCCGTTGCCGTTTTTCTCGGGCCAGCCCTCCCGGCTGGCGGCCGAGTGCAGCTCGCAGCCTTTCAGCTCGGGCAGTTGCGGCGTGCCCGGTTCGATGCCCGCCTCCCGCAGCGTTTGGCAAAGCTGGCGGACGGTGCGATCCAGGGTGTGGATATGATCCAGCATCCGGTTGATGGCGTGTGCCTCGGGATCGGGCATGTCGGGGGTGGTGCCGTAGGCGTCGAAGCCCAGCTTGCGAGCGATTTCCCGCCGCACGTCCGCGCCGCCGCCTGCTTCGACCACCCGGCCCGGCACGCCGACCACGGTGGCGTTGGCCGGCACTTCCTTGATGACCACCGAGTTGGAGCCGATGCGGGCGTTGTCGCCGACTTTGAAGGGACCCAGCACCTTGGCGCCCGCGCCGATGACCACGTTGTTGCCCAGCGTGGGATGGCGCTTGCCTTTGTTCCAGCTCGTGCCGCCCAAGGTGACGCCCTGATACAGGGTGCAATCGTCGCCGATTTCGGCGGTTTCGCCGATCACCACGCCCATGCCGTGGTCAATGAAGAAGCGCCGGCCGATTTTGGCGCCGGGGTGGATTTCGATACCGGTCAGCCAGCGGGTCATGGTCGAAAAAAACCGCGCCAGCCACTTCAGCCCGAGGTTCCAAAGCACATGGTTGACTCGGTGAAAGACCAGAGCGTGCATGCCGGGATACGCGGTGATGACTTCAAGCACGCTGCGTGCCGCCGGATCACGGTCGAATACCGAGTTGATGTCTTCCCGCAGACGCTGCCAAAACGTCATAGTCACCCATCCAGAGGTTGAAGTGAAGGAGCCGCCTGCGTGACGCGGCGGCGAGGGCGAAGGATTATAGCAAGCCGGCGCATGGACATGGCGTTACTCCAGGCCATCGTCGCGGCGTCCCGAATATCGGGTTATTGAAGTATCGCGCTCGTTCGCGAGCAACGGATATATGGCTTTGAACGGTATGTGGTCCTAAGATTGCGTTCGCGGGATAACTTGCGGTCCGACAAGCGAGTGCGGGCCGGAACCGAACTTTGGTTGGGAGTGGAGGGTAGCGATAGTGAAGCCGTGGATCAACGAAGAAACCATCAAGACTTGGACCGACGCCCAGAAACGGCTTTGGGAAAGCCTATGCTCGGCGGTGCCGTTTCAGCCACCGGTCGGGGTTGAAGCCTGGCGCGAGACGTATTTGAAAAATCTGACGACTTGGGAGTCGGCGGTCAGGCAAACTCTGGAGCAGGAAGCCGCTTGGGTCCAGCAATGGGTACAACGGGTCGCCCACGAAAAAGGAACGCCGGAAATGATGGCGTCCTGGGTGCGGCAAATGGAAGAAGTGCTGCAACGCTGGATTCAGTCCCAAAATCAGTGGTGGGATGAATATTTCTCGGTTTTACGCCGTGGTGGCTTGGTTACACTGGATCAGGCCGAAATCGACGCGGTCGCGACTCCCGGATCGGCTCCGGTGGCCGAATCGGCGCCGACGGTTTCCGAAAAACCGGCCAGCGCGCCGCCCGAGGCCGCTGCGTCGGCGCAACCGGAACCGATGGTGGAAGTCGCCGCCGAACCTCCGGTCGTCACGCCCACCGCCGAGCCGCCGTCCGCCGCGAACGACGAGCCGCCTCCAACGGCGCGGATCGTCGAAACGCCCGCCGAATCGCCAT
>DAOTGT010000079.1:0-4481 GCA_035447285.1 Candidatus Competibacter sp. | reverse complement strand
AACGACGAGCCGCCTCCAACGGCGCGGATCGTCGAAACGCCCGCCGAATCGCCATCGGACGATCTCAAACTCATCGGCGGTATCGGACCGGCCCTGGAAAAGAAGCTGAACGCCTGCGGCATCTTCACGTACCGGCAACTGGCGGTGCTCGGCGATGCGGACATCGAACGGATCGAAGCCGCCATCAAATCGTTTGGCCGTATCCGTCGCGACGACTGGGTCGGTCAGGCCAGGGAGCAGCATTTGCTGAAGTATCAGGAAGCGCTGTAACCTGTTTCAATTTTTGTGACGCCGGGCTCCAGCGGCCCAGCGGTTATCGGAGCAGGCCGATCGATGTCCGTTCATGCCATCGCCGCCGTGCTGAGCGGCCAGATTCCGCCGGGCAGCCGGCTGACCGTGCAGGGCTGGGTGCGCACCCGCCGCGATTCCAAGGCGGGCCTGTCCTTCATCGCCGTTCACGACGGCTCATGCTTCGAGCCGCTGCAAGTGGTTGCTTCCGCCGAACTGCCGAACTACCGGAGCGAGGTGTTACACCTGACCGCTGGTTGCGCGCTGCGCGTTCGCGGGGAGTTGGTCGCCTCCGCCGGCAAGGGACAGACGGTCGAGCTGCGGGCGGAGTCGATCGAGACGATCGGAGGGATTGACGATCCGGAAACCTATCCGGTGGCTCCCAAGCCGCATAGTTTCGAATATCTGCGGACGGTGGCGCATCTGCGGCCGCGCACCAACAGTATCGGTGCGGTGGCGCGGGTGCGGCACTGCCTGTCCCAGGCGATCCATCGCTTTTTCCACGAGCGGGGTTATTTTTGGGTGCATACCCCAATCATCACCGCCAGCGACTGCGAGGGTGCCGGCGCGTTGTTTCGGGTCAGTACCCTGGATGGGCTCAACCCGCCGCGCACGCCCGAGGGCCAGGTCGATTTCTCGCGGGATTTTTTCGGGCGGGAGACTTTCCTGACCGTCTCCGGTCAGCTCAACGTCGAGGCTTACTGCCTGGCGCTGTCGAAAGTCTACACCTTCGGTCCGACCTTCCGCGCCGAGAACTCCAACACCAGTCGCCACCTGGCCGAGTTCTGGATGATCGAGCCGGAAACCGCTTTTGCCGATCTGCATGCCAACGCCGATCTGGCCGAGGCGCTGCTGAAATTCATCTTCCGGGCGCTGCTGGAGGAACGCGCCGACGACTTGGCGTTCTTTGCCCAGCGTATCGATAAGACCTGCATCCACCGCTTGGAACAGGTGGTGAACACGCCGTTCGAGCGAATGGAATACGGGGAAGCCATCCGCATTCTGGAAAATGCTGGTGAAACCTTCGAATTCCCGATCCGCTGGGGTGTGGACCTCCAGTCCGAGCATGAGCGCTATCTGACCGAGCAGCATGTGGGCCGGCCGCTGGTTCTTGTCAATTACCCAAAGGAAATCAAAAGCTTTTATATGCGGCTGAACGACGACGGCCGCACGGTGGCGGCGATGGACGTGCTGGTGCCCGGCATCGGCGAAATCGTCGGCGGCAGCCAGCGCGAGGAGCGGCTGGCCGTGCTGGACGCGCGCCTGGATGAAATGGGTATCAACAAGATCGCCTATAATTGGTATCGTGACTTGCGTCGTTACGGCAGCGTGCCGCACGCCGGGTTCGGGCTGGGGTTCGAACGCACCGTCAGCTACGCGACCGGCATGAGCAACGTCCGGGATGTCATCCCGTTTCCGCGCACGCCCCGCAGCGCCGATTTTTAACGCTGGACCCCAAGGTTGCCCGATTCGCGCCATGAATGACATCACCTCTCCGACCACCCCCTCCAAGAGCGGGTCCCGACGGGCCAATGCCCTGCCATCGGACTACATGCTGGACGAGTATCGGATCGATTCCATTCTCGGAGCCGGCGGTTTCGGCGTCACTTACAAGGCATTGGACACGCACCTACAGACCTGGGTCGCTATCAAGGAATATTTTCCGGTGGAGTGGTCGTTCCGCGATAGCGACGGCGTGACGGTGTACGCCAATACCCAAGGTCAGAGCAGCCAGAACGACGGCCAGATCTCGGACTATGCGTGGGGATTGGAGCGTTTTCTCGACGAGGCGCGGGTGCTGGCCCAGATTCAACATCCTTATGTGGTGCGGGTGAAACGCTATTTTCGCGCCCACGGCACCGCCTACATCGTCATGGATTACGAAGAGGGCGAGCCGCTCAGCGCGGTGTTGCAGGACGGCGAAACGCTGGACGAGGAGGAGGTGCGCGGATTGCTGGAGGACATACTGCCGGCCTTGCAGGCGGTCCATGAGCAGGGTTATCTGCACCGCGATATCAAGCCGGCCAACCTGTACCTGCGCGCAAGCGACCATCGGGTCATACTAATCGATTTTGGTGCGGCGCGGGGAGCGATTGGTCGCCAAAGCAAGAGCGTGACCAGCTTGGTCACGCCCGGCTATTCGCCGCCTGAGCAGTACACCACCCGCAACGAACGTTACGGGACCTGGACGGATATCTACGCTCTCGCCGCCGTGCTGTATCGCTGTGTGACCGGCCATCCTCCGATGGAAGCGGCAGAACGTCTTCTAGATGATCACTTGCAGCCGGCGACCGAAGTGGGCGCCGGTCGCTACAGCACCAATTTGTTGCGGGTGATCGATCGGGCGTTGGCGGTGCGGCCGGAGCTGCGGTTTCGCACCGTGGCCGAGATGCAGATGGTGCTCGATGGCTCGCAGGTCGAAGACAGCGACGAGACAGTGATCATGTTGCCGCGAGTGCGATCCGGCAAAGCCACACCAGTACCGGAGCTGTCCCCACTCAGGGACGAACCAGCGCAAACGCCGATGGAGAGCCAGTCGGTCGGCGAGAACTGGCTGGAGATGACCGAGAAACCCACCGCCGCGAGCCGGTGGTCGCTGGGTGCGCGAAAATCGAAGAAGACGGGGCCTTTCGTGCCGCATGCTTTGCAGTGGCAGTCGCTGGGTTTGCAGATTGGCGGCAGTTTGGCCCTGGCGGTGGCGGCGGGGTTGGTGGTCACCGTGGTGGTCTGGCTGTGGCCATCCTCGCCCACCCCGGAGGAACCATCGCCGCCCCGCTACAGTCTCGGTCAGCACGGGCAGCCGGTCATGGTTTCAGCCCCCGCCGTTACGAAACCTTCTGGAATATCGGCTTCGAACGGAATAGCCGCGCTGGAGTCGCCCACCGCGCCGGTAGTGGTGGGCGTTCCATCCGCAACGCCATTGAGCCCAAGTCCGTCGGGGCAACCCGTGGCCGGGTCGGACGAGCAAGCCGAACCGCCATCGACCGTCATCGACACGGTTGCAGAGCCACCATCTCATGAAAAACCAGCCACTGCCGCCGATGCAGTTGTGGAACCGCCGTTTCAGGAGGAACCCACGACCGCCGCCGGCGCGGCGGAATCCACCGCCGGAACCGGAGTGGTGCCCCTCGCGCCCGCCGCGCTGTCCGCCGCCGCGCTGTCCGCCGCCGCGCGCGGTGGCGAGTCGTCGGCAGCCCAACCTGCTTCTAAACCGGTTGCCGCCCAGCCGGCGCCGAGATCCAGGAAAACCGAACGACGAGCCGAGCGATCCAGGGCAAGCCAGAAACGGGATGAACTCAAACCGATTGTGGTGACGCCTCCGGCACTGCGGCGAACTCAACCGGCGCCGGCTAGCCGAAAGCTCTGGGAACCGCCCACCTCGACGGGTTTTAATCAGAAATGAAATTTTCGCTGTGGCCTTTTCCCCGCCGTCGGCGCGGTCAGTCGGAAAAGGTGCTGGTGCGAGCGCGGTTCATTCGCACCGATCGGTTCAGCGGGGGCGATCTGCGCTTATCTTCGCCATTGTGCCGCTTGGGCCGGGTGCCGGACAACGATCTGCGTTTCGACAACGATTCGGTGTCGGGCCACCATGCCGAGGTTCACCATCTGCCCGATGGCACGTTCCAGATTTGCGATCTGGATTCCACCAACGGAACCTGGGTGAACGGCCAACGCGTTCACGCCCATCCGCTGCGTAACGGCGATGTGGTGGAGTTGGGCGAGGTCCGTTTGCACTTCCGAACCGGCGATACCTGAGCGCCCGCCCGTCCACCTGCTTGGCGTCGATCCCGAAGGAGATCGGTCATGCCCCTTTATCGTGGTGGTTTCTTCAGAAAAGGTCCGTCCGAGGCTCCGCCCGTGGAGCCGACTCGCCGTGTTGCCCGTTCTGAGTCGGTGGTTAAACCCCGGCCGGCCGGAGATCGGGCGATTCCGGTTGCGGCGACGCCCGCCCGCGATCCGGCACCGACCCAGGTCGTCGGCTGGCTGGCGGTCGTCGAGGGTCCGGGGCGCGGCGAGGTACTGGCGCTGGGCTACGGGGTCAACGATATCGGCCGCGGCGCGGATGCCCGGATTCGATTGGATTTCGGTGATGTCACGATCGATCTCCACAATCAGGCGGCGATCATCTACACCGCGCGTTCCCGCCGCTTTTACCTGCAATCGATCGCGCCGGGCAACTGGGTGGATAGCTG
>DAOTGT010000078.1:0-14475 GCA_035447285.1 Candidatus Competibacter sp. | reverse complement strand
TGGCGGAAATCAATAATCCCATTTTCTCATAATCAGGGGTTTTTCGAGGTGCCCACTACGCCGATCATCCCGAAACCGTCCGTTCCATCACTGCTTTCCCTTGGATATAGTTACTCTTTGAAAGAGAATTGGTATTAGATTTAACATCAGCCTATGTTGACATAAATCAATTTATGATGATTAATCTATGCGAGTTGTCGAACTTCGGGTTCTCGGCGCGAGCGCTGAGAACCCGAAGTTCGAGTGTCACTGCTTCGCGGCAACTTCGTCGTCCCGTACTCGCGTCCGTTAGTAGAGTAGGCGTCAAAAGCATCCCCGTCACTTTGCCATGGAGTTAAACAAATAGCATTCCAACTTCGCATCATTGATGCACCCAATGTCACCGACCCCAAATCCGCAGATGCCTTCCTTGCCCAAGAGCGTGGGAAACCACCAGCGTGGACTAGCAAGTTCGCCGCCTTTAAAGAGGCGATAACTCAGTCCTACCCAGACCCTTCTGAGGAGGATGAGGATGGTGACAACGATGAGAATGTGTGGGAAGAAGGTTTGAGCGAGCAAACGTCGAGCGGCAGCGTCAAAAGCGTTGCTCTCAAGGAAGAGCTCACCGATGAAGTCTTGGTTGTCGCCATAGCGCGGGCAGCAATTCAAGCTGGCCTTCAATGCTACGACGATGAAGGACAAGTCCTCCACAGAGCCGATGGGAAGGTCGTCAACACCCAAGGGCAGGCTACTGCGCTGTAGTCACGTAGCAGCGTTGATGCCTAACCCCTCCGCTCGAACGGAACGCCTACATTCCTCCACGTCACCTTCGCCCCAACAACTCCGCAACCGCCGCCGCCGCCTGCCGGCTGGCATCGCAACGCAGTTGAGTGTGCAGCGCCTCAAACTCCACCATCAACTCCGAGCGAGCAACCACATCATCCAACCAGCGCAACACCGCCGGACCCAGATTATCCACCGTCGCCGCATCCTGCACGAACTCCGGCACCAACGCGCGTCCAGCCAGTAGATTCGGCAAGGCAAAATACGACACCGTCAGCAACCGTCGGGCGATCCAAGCCGTCACCGGCGCCACCCGATACGCGACCACCATCGACCGCTTGAGTAACATGGCCTCCAGCGTCGCGGTTCCCGACGCCAGCAGCACCACATCGGCGGCCGCCATTGCCTCACGTGATCGTCCTTGGATCAGGGTCAGCGGCAACGCCGGAGCGCGTTCGGCCCGCATCGACTCCAACACTTCGAGCAACTCGGGGGTCGCCGCCGGCAGCAGAAAATGCACCTCCGGCCGCTGGGTCCATACCCAAGCCGCCGTATCCAGCAACAGCGGCCCCAAGCGACCCACTTCGCCTCGGCGGCTGCCAGGCAACAAGGCAACGATGCACGCCTCGGTCGGCACCGCCAAGTGCAACGACCACCGAGCAAGCAAGGGATCGTTATGCGGAGGGATGCTATCGGCCAGCGGATGGCCGACATAACGCACCGGCACGCCGTGCCGCTGATAGAACGCCGCCTCAAACGGCAGTAGGGTCAACATCAGATCGACCGACCGGGCGATTTTGCGCACCCGCCAGGGCCGCCACGCCCACACCGAAGGGCTGACGTAATGCACGGTCGGAATACCGCAAATCCGCAGCCGGCGTTCCAAATCCAGATTGAAATCAGGCGCATCGATCCCGATGAACACCGCCGGCGGATCGGCAAGCAATTCCCGGTACAGTCGCCGTCGAATGCGTAGCAACTCCGGCAAATGACGCAGGACCTCCACCAGACCCATCACCGCCAACCGTTCCAAAGGCACCAAACTACGCAATCCCTGCTCAATCATGCCGGGTCCGCCGATGCCGCTGAAGCGGGCATGCGGAAAATATGTCCTCAAGGCGGCGATGAGGCCGGCGCCTAGCAAATCGCCCGACAGCTCGCCGGCCACCAGCGCGATGTGCATGAGCGACACGCTCCTAGCGGACGATACCGTTGCGCGAAGGCGCCGTCAGAAACTCGGCCAAAACCTCCAGCCGCGGCCATTCCGTCGCCATTTCCCGAACCTTTTCGGTCGCCTCATCCAAGCGCATGTTGGAACGGTAGATCACTTTGTAGGCACGGCGGATCGCCTGAATCTCCTCATCGGGAAAACCGCGGCGGCGCAGCCCTTCGGCGTTGATGCCGTAGGGTTCGGCGCGATAGCCGGCCACGGTGACGTAAGGCGGTACATCCCGATGTACCCCGCAAGCGAATCCGCAGAAACTATGGATTCCCAGCCGGGTGAACTGGTACACCAGCGCGAACCCGCCCAGCACCACATCGTCGTCGATATGGACATGACCCGCCAGCGATGCGCCGTTAGCGAAAATGGTCCGGTCGCCGATCACGCAATCGTGGGCGATGTGGACGTAGGCCATGATCCAGTTATCGTCGCCCAACCGGGTCAGGCCGGCGTCTTGCACTGTGCCACGGTTGATCGTCACGAATTCGCGGATGGTGTTGCGATCACCGATCTCCAGGCGAGTCGGCTCGCCACCGTATTTCTTATCCTGCGGGATTTCGCCCAGCGAGCTGAACTGATAAATCCGGTTATCGCGACCGATCCGCGTCGGCCCCTGAATCACGACATGTGGGCCGATCCAGGTGCCGGCGTCGATCTCCACGTCCGAACCGATGATGGAAAAGGGACCAACCGCCACATCCGCCGCCAATCGGGCCGAAGGGTCCACCACGGCACGCGCATCGATCACAAGTCGATGCCTCGCTTGGCGCACATTAAATCGGCGCTCGCCGCCAGTTGGCCATCCACCTTGGCTTCGCAGATGAACTTACCGATGTCGCGTTTGATACGCTCCAGCCGCACTTCCAGGATCAATTGATCACCCGGCCCAACCGGCCGCTTGAAGCGGGCGTTATCCACCCCGGCCAAGTAATACATCGACTGGCGATCCGGTCGCACACCATCGCTCTTGAACGCCAGAATCCCGGTCGCCTGCGCCAGCGCTTCCAGGATCAGCACGCCGGGCATGATCGGTCGTTGCGGGAAATGGCCGAGGAAAAACGGCTCGTTGAAGCTGACGTTCTTGAGGCCAATCAGCGACAGCCCCGGTTCGATGGCCAGAACCCGGTCGACCAGTAAAAAGGGATACCGGTGCGGCAGGTATTCCAGAATTTCCTGAATATCCATCGGTTCCAAAACCTTATCCTCTCAAATGGAGCCATTTCGACTGATTTTTTCCAGTGCCGCCACCCGCCGGAACAGTTCGTCCAAGCGACGCAGGCGGGCGCTGATCTTGTTCCAAAGTCGGTTCGGCTCCACCGCCAAACCCGAAGAATAGGCACCCGGTTCGGCGATGGATCGGGCCACCAGCGACATACCGGTCACTTGCACGCGATCGGCTATTTCCAGATGGCCGGCAACGCCGACCCCGCCACCAAGCATGCAATGGCGTCCGATGCGGGCGCTGCCCGCGATGCCGACGCAACCGGCCAACGCGCTATGGGCACCAACCCGCACGTTGTGGGCAATCTGAATCTGGTTATCCAGCTTGACCCCCTCCTCAATCACGGTATCTTCCAGGGCACCACGATCAATCGTGGTATTGGCGCCGATCTCGACATCGTCGCCGACCCAGACGCCGCCGAGCTGGGGTACCTTGACCCAGCGTCCATCCGGCCCGAGCGCCAGACCGAACCCATCGCTGCCGATCACCGCGCCCGGATGCACCAGCACCCGCCGGCCGATATGAACGCGGTGGCACAGGGTCACCTGTGCCACCAATCGCGTTTCGGCACCCACCACCGCTTGCTCGCCGATCACGCAGTTGGGACCGACGCACACCCCCTCGCCCACCACCGCGCCGGCCTCCACCGTGCACTGTGGACCGATCCAGGCGCTGGCCGCAACCTGGGCGGTGGGATCGACCCAAGCCGTGGGATGAATCCCACCATACGGCCCGGTGATCGGCACGAACAAAGCCGCGGCTCGGGCATAGGCGACATGCGGGTTGGTGGCCACCAGAGCCGGCACCGGGCAATACGCGGCATCTTCGGGCGACAAAATCACGGCCGCCGCTCGGGTATGGGCCAGAAACGGGCGATAGCGCGGGTGAGTCAGGAAGCTGATCTGACCGGATTCCGCGCCGCTCAGGGGTGCCACACCGGTGATGACGGTTGTGGCATCGCACCCTTGCAAGCGGGCGTTCGCCGCCGCCGCCACCTCGCCCAGCGTGGTCATCGGGATTATTTGGACGTGAGACGCTTCAGGACCTTGTCGGTGGCATCCACTTGCGGGCTGGCGTACAGCGTTGCGCTATCGTTAATGACCAAGTCGAAACCTTCTTCCTTGGCGACACTGTTGATCACATCCAGTACTTGCTTCTGGAATTTGCCCAGTTCCTCGTTGCGGCGCAGGTTGAAGTCCTCGCGGAACTCATCGCTGGTCCGCTTCAATTCCCGAGCCTGATTGCGGATGTCGCTCTCCAGATTGCGGCGTTGGCTGTCGCTCATTACCGCTCCATCCTTAGCCAGTTTCTCCTCTAACCGACGCAGCGACTTCTGCGCCTCGACCAAGCCTTTTTGCCGCGGCGCAAATTCTTTTTCCAGCCGCTTGCTAGCCGATTCGGCTTGCGGCGCGCTACTCAAAATCTTGGCGATGCTGACGAAACCAATTTTCAAATCGGCCGCCTGGACCAACGAAAGGGGCAGCGCCAAGGCGGTCGCGGCCAACAACCTGTACATAAGCTTCACTCGATAACCTCCATCAAAAAAACGCGAGTATACATCAGCAAGTTAAAAACCCGCCTTCTATCCCGCATCAGTTAAACGGCACACCAAAGGAGAACTGGAAAACCTCTGTCTCATCGCCCGGCTTGTCGTTGAGCGGAGCGGCGACGCTTACCGCGATGGGGCCCAGCGGAGACAGCCACAACCCGGCAATACCGGCCGAATAACGCAGTTCGTTGGCGTCGAAATCACTCGGAGTCGCAAAGACGTTACCGACATCGAAGAACACCGCCGTCCGCACGTTTTCCGATTTTTCCAAGAATGGCACCGGCAAGATCATCTGCGTGCTGGCAACGGTCTTAAATGCACCACCACTCGGTTCGTTGTCACTGTAACGGGGACCCAGTGTATTGGCCTTATACCCCCGCACCGACCGCAGGCCACCCGCGTAAAAATTTTCGAAAAATGGCAAGCCATCGGTATTACCGTAACCGTCGCCATAGCCGATATCCGCGCTAAGCGACCAAGTCAGCCACCGGGCAAAGGGGTAATACATCACGCCCCGGTAGTTGATCTTGTAGTATTCCGCATCGCTACCCGGAATGGCGAGTTCAGTCGAAATTTGATTCAGGCTGCCGCTGGTCGGAAAAATAACCCGATTGCGGGTGTCACGCGCCCAACTGGCATCCAGCTTGAACTCGTTGAAGGTGTCGCCGTTCTGGTCGATATAATCGAGAATTTCAACGGGCGTGCTGCTCGTCGTATCGATCGTAACATGATCGTAACCGGGCAACAGCAGCAGCGTATCGAATTCGTTGAGCGGAAATCCGAAACTGACCTGGGCACCGTAGTTGTTGAGCACGTAGTCGGCGGTATTGACCTTCGCGGCATCGATGTCTCGATAGTAAAGCCGGAATCCGCGGCTGACACCGTCCGGCGTAAAGTAGGGATTGTTATAGAAAATACTGTAGTTGGCGCCAGCGTCGCTATTGTTGAGCACCAAGCTCATCTGATTGCCAGTGCCGAGAAAATTATTCTGGGTCACACTCGCATTCAGCAACAACCCCGAATCCTGGCCATAGCCGATGCCAAACATCAAGCTCCCCGACGGGCGCTCGACGACAGTGTAATTCACATCGACCTGATCGTTGGTTCCGGGCACGGCCGGCGTCTCGGCACTGACGCTCTCCAGATACTCCAGGCGTTGCAAGCGTGTCTTGGAACGCTCAAGATCCTTGGTCGAAACCCAGGCACCTTCCGCTTGGCGCAGTTCCCGCCGCAACACATCGTCCTGGGTCTTGATGTTGCCCTGAAAGTTGATGCGCCGCGCATAAACCCGCTGGCCCGGATCCACCATGAAGTTCAAGGTGACTTTGCGGGTTTCGTCGTTGACCTGGGGAACCGTATTGATATTGGCGAACGCATAGCCATCCTCGCCCAGACGCTCGCTCAATTTCTTGGTGATTTCGGCCATTTTGGCGCGGGAAAAGGTCTCACCCGCCTTGATCGTAATCAACTCCCGCAAATCCGACTCCGGGACGTCGCCGAAATTTCCGGTCAGTTGGATATCCTCAATAGTGTAGGGCTCACCCTCGGTGATGTTGATAGTGATGTAGACATCTTTCTTGTCGGGTGTGATCGAAACCTGCGTGGAATCGACATTGAACTTGAGATAGCCCCGATCCAGATAAAAGGAGCGCAGCGTCTCGATGTCCGCCGCCAGTTTCTGCTTGGAATACTGATCGTCCTTGCTGAAAAAGGACAGCCAGCCGGTGGTGGAAGACTGTAGTAGCCCCAACAGTTCCTTATCGGAAAAAGCCTGATTGCCGACGATGTTGATCTGACCGATGCTGGCCACCGCGCCTTCCGAAATCTCGATGGTAATGGCGACGCGATTGCGCTCCAGCGACCGTACCTGGCTGTCGATCCGCACCGCATAACGGCCACGGCTGTAATACTGCCGCAATAGTTCCTGCTCCACCTTGTCGAGCAGGGAGCGGTCGAAGACCCGGCCCTCGACCAGGCCGACCTCGGCCAGCGCCTTTTTCAGGTCGTCGGTACTGATATCCTCATTGCCGGTGATCCGTACCTCGGAAATCGCCGGACGCTCGGTCACGGTCACCACCAGCACATTGCCTTTGCGTTCCAGGCTGACATCGCTGAAGAATCCAGTCTTGAACAGCGCGCGGATGATTTCCGGATATTCCTGCTCGGAAACCGACGAACCGACCTGCACCGGCAGGTAGTTGAATACGGTACCGGCGGAAATACGCTGCAGACCATCGACCTGGATGTCCTGCACGACGAATTCGCCGGCGCGCGCCCCGCAGGCCACGACCATCAGACCGAAAGAAAGAATCAGGCGGCGATACAAGTTCATAAGTAGGTGGTTACCCCAAGGCCCGGGCGATTGGTTCTTATCCGATGATACGACTGAAGTCATTGAACAGGGCCAGTCCCATCAACAGCAGCAAAACAGCGATCCCCACTTGCTGCCCCAGATTCTGTACCGTTTCCGACAGCGGACTGCCCTTGATCAGTTCGATCAGGTAATACAGCAGGTGGCCGCCGTCCAACACCGGCACCGGCAGCAGGTTCAACACCCCCAGGCTGATGCTGACCAGGGCCAGCAACGACACGAACGCGATCAAACCGGCGCTGGCCGCCTGACCGGCGAACCGCGCGATGGTCAACGGACCGCTGAGATTGTCCAGCGAGGCCCTGCCGACCAACATTCGTCCCAACATGCGCAGGGTCAGCAGCGAAATATCCCAGGTTTTGCCGATCGCCGCGCCGACCGCGTCCAGCGGCCCATAACGTACCACGACCCGCAAGTTTTGGGCGAGGTCTTCCGGCATATCGGCGACAGCACCGACGAACCCGACCCGCTGGCCTCGTTCGTTTTCCCGCGCGTCCGGGATCAACTCCAGCGACTGCTCGACCCCTTCGCGCTCGACACGCACGCGGAAAGCTTGGCCGGGGTGTTGCTCGATCACCTCACGCCATTGCCGCCAATCCGCGATGGGTTTGCCGTCGGCCAACACGATCCGGTCACCCGGCCGCAAGCCAGCCCGCTCGGCCGCGCCGTCGCGCATCACCTGGCCGATCACCGCCGGCAACACCGGTTGCCAGGGCACCAGCCCAACCCGTTCGAAAACCTGCGCCGGATCGGTCAACCCCTGGGACTCGCGGGTATCCAAGGTACGGATTCGAGTCCGGTCGTCGGCATCCAGCACTTCGACCTCGATCGCCTCCCCAGTCATGGCCCGATCCACCAACGCCAGCATCACCGCGCCCAGTGTCGGAGTCGCTTTACCGTCGACGGCCATCACCAGGTCGCCCTTGCGAAAATCGCCCGCTTCGGCCAACGACTTCGGCCGCGGCTCGTCCAGCAATGGTTTGACCCCCGGTATGCCCACCATGAACATGAAGGCATACGCGAGCACGGCGAACAGAAAATTAAAGGCGGGTCCGGCCAACACGATGGCGATGCGCGAACCCACCGGCTGGCGATCGAAGGCCCATTGCCGTTCGTCCGGCGCCACTTCGCCTTCGCGCTCGTCCAGCATCTTCACATAGCCACCCAAGGGTAGCACGGCTATCACATACTCCACACCATCCCGACCGATCCGTCGCCAGAGCGGCCGGCCGAAACCGATGGAAAACCTCAAGACCTTGACGCCCAGGCGACGCGCGACCCAGAAATGACCGAATTCATGGACGGTGATCAACACCCCCAGGGTGACGATCAGGGCCAGCGCCGAAATCAGCGAATTGCTCATCTCACACCTCCAACGTCCGGGCGGCGATCCAGCGGGCGGCGACGGTTCGTGCCTGTGAGTCGCCGGCGAGAATCGCCGCCAGTTCTTCGGCCGCGCCCGTGGGCACCCGTTCCAAGGCATGCTCCACCACGGCGGCGATGTCGGTGAAGCGAATGCGCCGATCGAGGAAGGCCTGAACCGCGACTTCATTGGCGGCATTCAGCACCGCCGGCGCGGTCCCGCCGGCTTCCAGTGCGGCGAAGGCCAGCCGCAAACAGGGAAAGCGGGCGAAATCGGGCGCCTGAAATTCCAGTTTCCCCAAACGGGCAAAATCCAGGAAGGCCACCCCGGAGGTCAATCGCCGCGGCCAAGCCAAGGCATGGGTGATGGGGGTGCGCATATCGGGATTTCCCAATTGCGCCAGCACCGAACCGTCCCGATATTCGACCATCGAGTGGATCACGCTCTGTGGATGCACCACCACCTCGATCGCCGCCGTCGGCGCTTCGAACAACCAGTGCGCCTCGATGACCTCCAGCCCCTTGTTCATCATGGTGGCGGAATCGACCGAAATCTTGCGACCCATATTCCAGTTGGGATGGGCGCAAGCCTGCTCGGGGGTGGCATCCGCCAATTGGGCCAGTGGCGCGGTTCGAAACGGTCCGCCGGAACCGGTCAGCAACAGCCGGCGCACCCCGGCGGCGGCGAGGCCGATACTCGCGAAATCCGCCGGCAAACATTGAAACAAAGCGTTGTGCTCGCTGTCGATCGGCAGCAGCTCCGCGCCGTGCTGACGGATCGCCGCCATGAACAGCGGCCCGGCCATGACCAGCGCCTCCTTGTTGGCCAGCAGCACTCGCTTGCCGGCCCGCGCCGCCGCCAGGGTCGGCGGCAGACCGGCCGCGCCGACGATGGCTGCCATCACATAAGCGACTTCGGACAGGGTCGCCGCACGCTCCAGTCCGGCGACGCCGGCCAACACCTCGACCGACTGGCCCGCCTCTCGCAACCGTTTCCGCAATCGCTCGGCGGCGACAGCATCGGCCAGCACCGCAACATCCGGCGCGTGCATCAGACACTGCTGGAATAGCGCCTCGACATCCCGGTGAGCGGTCAGGGCCGCGACCCGGAAACGGTCGGGATGGCGTCGCAGCACATCGAGAGTGCTGACACCGATCGAACCGGTCGACCCCAGGATGGCGACTCCGATACGCTCGCTCATCCCCGCATTCCGTACAGCCCCAGCAGGAATATCGGCGCGGCGGCGGTCAGACTGTCGACCCGATCAAGCACGCCGCCATGGCCGGGCAGTAGCGTACCGCTATCCTTCATGCCGCATTGTCGCTTCAGCATGCTCTCGAACAGATCTCCAACGATGGAAAAACCGACCGTCACCATGCAGATCGCCACGAACCAGGGCCAGCGCGCGCCCACACCCAACACCGCCGCGCCGGCCAGCGCGAACATCAGCGCGGCCATGCCGGCACCCAGCGCCCCTTCCCATGTCTTGCCCGGGCTGATGGTGACCGCCAGCTTGCGCCGCCCCCAGCGGCGGCCGGCGAAATAGGCACCGATATCGGCGATCCAGACCAGCAGAAACAGAAATAGCACATAGGCCGGTCCAAATTCGTCCCGCAGCGCCATGAATGCCACCCAAGGTGCCGCCAGCACGATCACGCCGGCCACCGCGACGGTCGCCGAGCGGTCCTCTTGATGTGTGGGGCGTGTGGCGTAGCGCCACATCCAAAACAGGGCATAGCACCAGCCGGCCAACACGCAGCCCAGCAAACCGATGACGAAGGCGGCGTTGCCCACCCACGGCCAGAACGCCAGGATCAGGGTCAGCACCGATCCACCGTACACCAGGCGGTGACGCGGCCTGTTCAGTCTCGCCAATCCGGCCCATTCCCAGGCACCCAGCAGGATCACCGCCAGCAGCAGCAGGCCGAAACCGGCCAGCGGTAGTTTCAGCACCGCCCAGACCACCAGTATGGCCAGCACGACCGCCGTGACGATTCGCTGTTTAAGCATGTTGGCTTTGCGCCACCTGTTCGGCGGTCCGACCGAACCGCCGCTGCCGGCTGGCGAACGCGGCGCAAGCGGATTCCAAATCGCCGTCATCGTAATCCGGCCACAATCGGTCGGTAAAATACAGCTCGGCATACGCCATCTGCCACAGCAGAAAATTGCTGATGCGCTGCTCGCCGCCGGTGCGGATGAACAGATCCGGTTCGGGCAGATCGGACAAACAAGTGAAGGGATGCAGGACAGCCGGCGTGATGTCGCTCGGTTGCAATCGGCCTTCCAGCACGGCTTCGGACACCCGGCGCGCCGCCTGGGCCAGATCCCAGCGCCCACCGTAATTGGCGGCGATGACCAGGGTCAACCCGGTGTTGGCGGCGGTCCGCCGCTCGGCCTTGACGATGTAATCCTGCAGATTTTCGGGAAAGGCCCTGTAATCGCCGATGAAGCGCAACCGCACGTTGGCGGTGTCCAACCGGCGGATTTCGCCGCGCAGGGTGGTCAGAAACAGCTTCAACAACACCTCGACCTCCGGTCGCGGCCGCCGCCAGTTCTCGCTGCTGAAGGCAAACAGCGTCAGTACTTCGATCTCGCGCTCGCTGCACGCCCGCACGATCCGGCGCACGGCCTTGGCACCCTCTCGGTGGCCCGCCGTGCGTGGCAGGGACCGCTGCTGCGCCCAACGACCGTTGCCATCCATGACGATGGCGATATGGCGAGGTAACGGCTGGCACGGCGCCCGTGACATCGGGACGTCAACCGACATTCGAGAGCTTCCTCGTCAGGTTCGCACTCACTGCGGACAACCCGCGCCGACGCTTCAAATTTCCATCAATTCGGCTTCCTTGGCCGCAAGTACCTTGTCCACGTCCTGAATGTGTCGGTCGGTGAGTTTCTGAGTCTCGTCCTGGGCCTGCCGTTCCGCGTCCTCGGCGATCTTCTTTTCCTTGAGCAAGGCCTTGAGTTGGTTGTTGGCGTCACGACGAATGTTGCGAATCGCCACCTTGGCGCCTTCGCCTTCCTGCCGAACCACCTTGACCAGATCGCGGCGGCGCTCCTCGGTCAGCGCCGGCAGCGGCACCCGGATTACCGTCCCGGCGGACGCGGGATTCAAACCTAGATCGGATTTCAAAATGGCCTTCTCGATCGGTCCCACCATGTTTTTTTCCCACGGTGTCACCAACAGCGTGCGTGCGTCGCTGACGCCGACCGAAGCCACCTGACCAAGCGGCACCTCGCTCCCGTAGTAGCTGACCGTAATGTGATCCAGCAGGCTGGCATGCGCGCGGCCGGTTCGCAGCTTGGTCAATTCCTGCTTGAGGCTATCCACGCTCTTGGCCATCCGGTCAGCGGCTTCTTTCTTGATGTCATCGATCATGATCGTCATTCCCGCACCACGGTGGTGCCCACGCTCTCGCCGCACACGACCCGCACCAGGTCCCCGTGGCGATTGATGTTGAAAACTTTCAGCGGTATGTCGTTTTCCCGGCACATGACAATAGCCGTGGCATCCATCACCTGTAGCTTGCGCGCCAGGGCTTCGTCGTAAGTCAGCCGATCGTAACGCAGCGCCTTGGGATCCTTGAACGGATCCGCCGAATAGATACCGTCCACCTTGGTCGCCTTGAGCATCACCTCGGCGTTGACCTCGATGGCCCGCAGGCTGGCGGCGGAGTCGGTGGTGAAAAAGGGGTTGCCGGTGCCGGCGGCAAAAATCACCACTCGACCCTTTTCCAGATGGCGGATGGCGCGACGGCGAATGTAGTCCTCGCAAACCTCATTGATGCGGATCGCCGACATCACTCGGGTGAACACCCCCAGTCGCTCCAGGGTATCCTGCATCGCCAGCGAGTTCATGACCGTGGCCAGCATGCCCATGTGGTCGGCCGCGACTCGATCCATTCCCTTCTTGGCCAGCCCGGCCCCCCGAAACAGGTTGCCGCCACCGATGACCATGCCCACTTCAACGCCGAGCTGGCACAGTTCCCGCACCTCGCCCGCAATGCGCGCCAGCACGTCGGGATCGATGCCATAGTCGCCCTCGCCCATCAGGACTTCACCGCTGAGCTTGAGAAGAATTCGCTTGAACGTTGGTCTGGAATCCGGCATGGGCATCGCGCAACCTGCAATATCGGCACTGAGAGAATTGTACTGTAATCGCGGCGGTGGCGGCAGTGAAGCGCGTCGCCCGTTCAGCCGCCTCGCGCCTGAGCCATCACCTCGGCGACGAAATCGTCGGACTTCTTTTCGATCCCTTCACCGAGTTCAAAGCGTTCGAAACGGACCGCTCGGGCCTGATGGGCCTTGAGCAGTTTTTCCACGCTTTGTTCGGGGTCCTTGACGAACGGCTGCCCCAGCAAGGTGATTTCATCGAAGTACTTGCGCAGCCGCCCCTCCACCATCTTCTCGACGATATTGGCCGGTTTGCCGCTGGTCGCTGCTTGTGCCGCGAAGATTTCCTTCTCCTTGGCCACCTGTTCGGCCGGCACCTGATCGGCGCTGACGCACAGCGGCCGACTGGCGGCGACATGCATGGCGATGTCCCGGGCCAGATCGCCATCGCCGCCAGCCAGTTCGACCAGCACGCCGATGCGGGTACCGTGCAGATAGCTACCCAACACGCCGCTGGGAGTCGTCAGCCGGGCGAAGCGACGGACATTGATATTCTCGCCGATCTTGGCGATGCATTCCCGTCGATTCTGCTCAATGCTCCGGCCGTTTGCCGTGGTCAGGGCCAGCAGTGCTTCCAGGTCGGCGGGATCGCTATCCAGGACCGCCTCGACCACGGCGGCGGCGAATTCCCGGAAGTCGTCGTTCTTGGTGACGAAATCGGTTTCGCAGTTCACCTCGACCATGGCCGCCGCGCCGGCCGCCTGCCTGATGACGATCAAACCCTCGGCCGCCACCCGGCTGGCTTTCTTGTCAGCCTTGGCCTGGCCGGCCTTGCGCATCGCTTCGACCGCCGCCTCGATATCGCCTTGCGTCTCCTGCAGGGCTTTCTTGCATTCCATCATTCCCGAACCCGTGCGTTCGCGCAGTTCCTTAACCAGCGTCGCCGTAATTGCCACCATGCTCACATACCTCGCAACGATAAATTTACCGCACTCAATCTGAAACCGGACTGAACCGAACTCATTAAAAAGGCTCGCGAGCGTCAGGCGCACGAGCCTTTCCGACAAAACCCGGTATTGACGGAAGATCAGCGGGGATCAAACACCATCGCCCGCCGGCAACGCCTCTTCCTCCGGGATTTCGATGAACTCTTCCTCGACGCGGCCCGAAGTCAGCACCGCGCGGCCTTCCAGCACCGCTTCCGCCAGACCACCCACGTAGAGCTGGATGGCGCGGATGGCGTCATCGTTGCCGGGGATGACATGGCTGATGCCGTCGGGCGAATTGTTGCTGTCGACCACCCCGATCACCGGGATTCCCAGTTTGTTGGCTTCCTGCACGGCGATGCTTTCGTGACCGACGTCGATCACGAACAGCGCGTCCGGCAAGCTGGCCATGTCCTTGATGCCACCCAGGCTGCGCTCCAGCTTGTCCATGTCCCGTCGCAAACCGATGACTTCCTTCTTGGCCAAGCGTTCGAAAGTACCGTCCTGCGCCATCAACTCCAGGTCCTTGAGCCGCTTGATGGATTGGCGGACGGTCTTGAAATTGGTCAGCATGCCGCCCAGCCAGCGGTGGTTGACATACGGCATGCCGCAACGGAGCGCCGCTTCGGCGGTCGCCTCGCGCGCCGAGCGCTTGGTGCCCACCAGCAGAATCTTGCCACCCTTGGAAGCCAGCCGCCCGATGAAATTCAGCGCTTCCAGATACAGCGGCAGGGTTTTTTCCAGATTGATGATGTAGATCTTGCTGCGCGCCCCGAAGATATACGGGGCCATCTTGGGATTCCAGTAACGGGTCTGGTGGCCGAAATGCACACCGGCCTCCAGCATCTGGCGCATGGAAATGGTCGCCATTGCCGAATTCTCCTTAA
>DAOTGT010000077.1:0-14657 GCA_035447285.1 Candidatus Competibacter sp. | reverse complement strand
GGCCGATCTTCCATGCATCACACTTTACCTGCTTTGCGAATCTTCTAACTGACGACACGCCCTAGAGCCATCCAAATTTAGAACACTACCCGTGCTCGTTGGGAGAGCGAGGCGAACCATCTCATTACGTTGAAAATGTCCTTCATCCCATTGACTCTTCATCCCACCACGCCGCATCCGTCCCTTTGGCGCGTGGAGGCGCGGGTCCGGCGGCGCGGGGCGCGGCTTGTGCTGGATTACCGGATCGAGGGCGATCCGAGCGGCCTGCTACTTCCTGCCCCTAGCGAGCCTCATCGCACCGATGGGCTCTGGCGCCATACCTGCTGCGAAGTATTCCTCGCGGTGGACGGCCAACCGGGCTATTACGAATTTAATTTTTCCCCCTCGACCGCCTGGGCGTGCTATCGGTTTGCCGGCTACCGCGCGGGGATGAACTCCGCCACCACGAACCCGCCGCCGCGGGTAAATTCTTGGCTCCATCCAGATCGGTTCGAACTGCGAGCGATCGCGCATCTCGACGGGCTGCCGGCGGACGCGGCGTGGCGGCTCGCCGTGGCCACTGTCGTCGAAGCACGGGATGGCGGCTTGTCGTACTGGGCGCTTCGCCATCCATCAGGTCCACCGGATTTCCATCACCCCGACGGCTTCGCCCTCCAATTGGAATCTTCCGCTGCTTGATCGATCATCCGCCCCCGCCTACGATACCCACCTTTCATTTACGAAACCCGCCGGCTCGCCAAAAATCGAACCGGTCTCCGCACCTGCTCGAACCCTGTCGTCATGACTATCCGAAACCTTGATTACCTGTTCAAACCAGACACGATCGCCTTGATTTGCGGTGGCGGCGACAGCGAAACCATCATCATCCGCAACCTGATGAACGGCGGTTTCACTGGGCCGATCATGCCGGTGGATACCAAACGCTGGGCACTGGCGGGCGCCCTCGCCTATCGCGATATTGCCAGTCTACCCCTGGCTCCGGCGTTGGCCATCATCGCCCGACCGCTTAAGGAAGTGCCGGCACTGATCCAACAATTGGGCGAGCGCGGCGCGCGGGCGGCGGTGCTCATCAGCGAAACCCGCGGCATCCCGCAAGCCGAACGCGAAACGTTGTTCCAGGCGATTCTGGATGCCGCCGAACCTTATCTACTGCGCGTGCTGGGACCCGCTTCCCAAGGGTTCAGCGTGCCGCTGTCCAATCTCAACGTCAGTCTGAGTCGCCAATCGCTGCTACCTGGCCAAATCGCCTTCGTCACCGAGTCCGGCACCATCGCGCAAACCGCGCTCGACATCGGCAATCACTACGGTTTCGGATTCAGCCATCTCATTCACTTGGGCGACAGTCTCGATGTGGACCTGGCCGACATCCTCGACTATTTGGCCGGGGATTATCGGACCCGAGCGATCCTGCTGTACCTGGAAAACATCGGCGATGCTCGCAAGTTCATGTCGGCGGCACGGCACGCGGCACGCGTCAAACCCGTCATCGTGCTGAAACCGCGCCGCCATCCCGAGGAGCCCGACGACGCCGTGTACGACGCCGCCTTTCGCCGCGCCGGTCTGCTGCGGGTGGAAGACAACGACGAGCTGCTGCAGATGGTCGAGGTGCTGAAAGCGGCCAAGTTGCTGCACAACGACCGTCTAGCCATCCTCGGCAACAGTTCCAGCATGAGCCTGCTGGCCACCGATACGCTCTATCACTTCGGCGGGCGGCTGGCGCAATTTTCCGAGGCCACCCAGCAGGGACTGGAAAAGCTGATCGAACCCAACGCCCCGCCCAACCCGGTCGATCTCGGCGATCAGGCCGATGTCAAGGCCTATCAGCAAGCCCTGGATCTCCTGCTGGCGGACCCCGGCGTGGATGGCGTGCTGGTCATCAAGACACCCAGCGCGCTCAGCGACGCCACGGCGGTGGCCGACGCGCTGATCCAGCGCCTGCCCAATCAGCGCTGTTGCGTCATCGCCAGTTTTCCCGGCCCAATTACCGGGCAGGAAGCGCGGCGACATCTGCTGGAACGGCAAGTCCCGACCTACGAAACCGCCAGCGGCGCGGTGCGGGCCTTCATGCGGATCGTGCAGTACAAGCGTAATCAGGCGCTGCTGATGGAAACCCCGCCTTCGCTGCCGGAAGAGTTCACCGCCGACGTCGCCGCGGCGCGAGCCCTGATCGCCGATTCGTTGGCCAGCGGCCGTCGCTACCTCAACGAGTACGAGGCCATGCAACTGCTGGCCGCCTACTGTATCCCGGTCGCGGAAACCCGGTTTGCCGATTCGCCGGCCGCCGCCGCCGCCGCCGCCGCCGATCTGAGCCAGCCCGTGGCCCTGAAGATCATGTCGCCGGATATCGGCGCGAAATCGCAGATCGGCGGAGTCGTGCGTTATCTGAACACTCCCGAGGCGGTCGGCCAAGCCGCCGCCGCCATGCTCGCGCAACTGCACGCCGTGGCCCCGGCGGCCAAATTCGACGGCTTTGCGCTCCAGCCCATCATCCCTCGGGAGGGTGCCTACGAAATCGCTCTGGGCGTGCGCTCCGGCGAGCGGTTTGGGCCGGTAATCTGCTTTGGCCAGGGCGGGACGGAAGCCGAGATCATCAACGACATGGCCTATGGCCTGCCGCCGCTCAACATGCACCTGGCGCGCGAGATCATGGCGCAGACCCGCCTCTATCAGCGTCTGCGCTACAGCCTGCTGCGCCGCGCCGACCTCAACGCCGTGGCGCTGACCCTGGTCAAAGTCTCGCAGATGGTGATCGACCTGGGTGAACTGGTCGAACTGGACATCAACCCGTTGCGACTCAACGCCAAGGGTGTGGTGGCGCTGGATGCCCGGGTACAGCTCACCCCCAAGGCGCCGGCCCACCGTCTGGCGATTCGCCCCTATCCGAAGGAGCTTGAGGAAACGCTCTCGCCGAACGACGAAAAGGAACTGCTGCTGCGCCCAGTGCTGCCGGAGGACGAACCGTCGTTGCAAGCGCTGGTATCGCGCGCCTCGCCCGAAGACCTGCGCTTGCGCTTCTTCCAGCCGATCCGCGAGTTGTCGCATCAGATGGCGGCGGCGCTGACCCAAATCGACTACCATCGAGAGATGGCATTGGTGGCGGTCGGCCCCGGACTGCCCGGCAAGGCGGAGATTTACGGGATCGTCAACCTCAGCGCCGACCCGAACGGCGAGCGGGCGGAATATTCGATCATCGTCGATCGAGCGATGATGCGACTGGGTCTGGGCAATCTGCTGATGCGGCGCATCATCGATTATGCGCGCCGGCGCGGCATCGGCGAAATCTACGGGGAAGTGTTGCAGGAAAACAAACCCATGCTGCAATTGGATCGCGCGCTGGGTTTCGCCATCCATACCGATCACGATGATCCCAGCGTAAAGCATGTTATTCTGAAACTGCACTGTATCGGCTCGTCTGCGGGATAATTTCATGAGCGAAAAGAACGAAATGAGTGAAAAACGGCTTCTAGTGGTCGACGACGAACCGGAATTCGGCGAACTCGTCAGCAAGGTGGCTTCCGATCTCGGTTATCAAGTACGGGTCGTCACCGACGGCCGCGCTTTCCAACAAGCATATTTCGAACTGCACCCCACCCTGATCGTCATGGACATGGTGATGCCGGAAATGGACGGCAACGAACTGGTGTTGTGGCTGGTGGAGCAAAACTACGAGGCCAGTCTGATCATCATCACCGGTTACAGCCCCGACTACGCCAAGGACGCCCGCCTGCTGGCGGAATTCAAGGGCTTGCGTTCGGTGATCACCCTGACCAAACCGATCCGGTTGGCTAAACTGCGCGAAGTGCTGAGCGAGGGCTGAAGGGGCGTTTCACCACGCCACTACGGCCGCGCACCCATATCCCAATCCAGCATCATCCATTGACCCGTTAGGGCCGAATCCATGCAAGAGTCTTCCTTCCAGCACGGCACCACCTCATCAAGCCCGATCTACTATGTCGGGGTTGGCGCCTCGGCCGGCGGCCTGGAGGCGCTGGAGGCGTTTTTCTCGCACATGGCGGCCGACAGCGGGATGGCCTTCATTGTCATCCAGCACCTCTCGCCCGACTACAAGAGCATGATGGTCGAACTGCTCTCCAAGCGCACCGCCATGCCGGTGCAACGGGCCGAGGAAGGCATGCGGGTCGAGGCCAACTCGGTTTATCTGATTCCGCCCAAGAAAAATTTGTCCATCTTCCACGGCAAGCTGTTACTGAGCGAATCGGATCGCTCGCGCGGGCTGAATCTACCCATCGACGTATTCCTGCGCTCGCTGGCCGACGATCAGGCCGACAAGGCGATCGGCATCATCCTCTCGGGTACCGGCAGCGACGGGGTGCGCGGCATCCGGGCGATCAAGGAAGCCGGCGGGATGGTGATGGTGCAAAGCGAGGAATCCGCCCGCTTCGACGGCATGCCGCGGTCGGCCATCTCCACCGGACTGACCGACTGCATCCTGCCCCCGGACGAAATGCCGGAAAAGCTACTGTCCTTCGCCCGCCACCCCTACGCCGCCAAGACCGATCGCCCACCCGTGCTGTTGACGGACGAAGATAATCTGATGCGTATCTTCGCCCTGCTGCGCGAGCGCACGCGAGTGGATTTCACCTATTACAAACCCAGCACCGTGGCTCGACGCATCGAACGGCGCATCGCAATCTACCAGCTTCAAGATCTGCGCGATTACGTGCGCTACATGGAAGCCAATCCGAGCGAAGTGAATACGCTCTACCGCGAACTGCTGATCGGAGTCACCAGCTTTTTTCGCGACCGCGAGGTGTTCGACGAACTGGAAGCGCAGCATTTGCCGCGCTTGTTCGAGCGGGCGAACAATCAGGAGGTGCGCTTCTGGGTGGCCGGCTGCTCCACCGGCGAGGAAGCTTATTCGCTGGCCATGTTGAGCCGCGAAGTGTTGGAACAAATGGGGAAACGGTTGGACGTCAAGATCTTCGCCACCGACATCGACCGCGAGGCCATCCTGCGCGCCAGCAGCGGCATTTATTCGGACGGTATCGTCGCCGACCTGCCGCCGAAGCTCATGACCAAGTATTTCCACTACAAGGAAGATCGCTATCAGATCGACCGATCCATCCGTGAAATGGTGGTGTTCGCTCAACACAATCTGATCAAGGACCCACCGTTCACCAACATCGAACTGGTCAGTTGCCGCAACCTGCTGATCTACCTGCAGCCGGTATTGCAGCGCAAGGCGATGGAGATGATGAACTTCTCGCTCAATCCGCAGGGCGTTCTGCTGCTGGGTACCAGCGAAACGACCGGCGAAATGGCCGATCTGTTCGATCCCCTGCACCAGAAATACAAAATTTACGCCTCCAAGGGCAAGCGCCGCCCAAATGCCGAAAAACCGAATTTCACCCTTTTCCAGGAGCCTCGTTTCACGCAGGATCGCGGCCAACCGGCGGCCGGCAGTGGCCGCCTGTCCCGTGCTCAGGAGGAAGAGCGCCTGCTCGGACGCTTCCTACAGGCGCTGGTCGGCGATTACCTGCCGCTGGTGGTGATAGTCAACGAGCAACTGGAAGTACTGCACATCTTCGGCGACCCGGAAGGTTACCTCCGCTTGCCCTCCGGCAAGCTGATCAACGACATCACCAAGATCGCCACCAAGGATCTGGCCATCCCGCTGGCCACCGGCCTGCAAAAAGTGTTCAAGTCCGGCGAGGAGCTGAAATACACCAGCATCCGCACCAAATGGCGCGACGAATCCAAAACGGTGCAAATCCGCATCCGCCCACTGCCGGGAAAACGCGGGCAGGAGCTGCTGGCGGCGATCTTCATCGAAGATCTGGCCGCGCGGCTGGAGGATCGGAGCGGCAACGAAGCGCAAGTGTACGATCTTGGCCAGGAGGTCGAGCAGCGCATCCATGATCTGGAGCAGGAACTGCAATTCACCCGGGAAAACCTGCAAGCCACCATCGAGGAACTGGAAACGGCCAACGAGGAACTGCAAGCCACCAACGAGGAATTGCTGGCCAGCAACGAGGAACTGCAAAGTACCAACGAGGAGCTGCAATCGGTCAACGAGGAACTACATACGGTCAACGCCGAGCACCAGAGCAAGATCATCGAGTTGACCGAACTCACCAACGATCTGGACAACCTGATGGCCAGCACCCGGATCGCGACCTTGTTCCTCGACGAAAACCTGGCCATCCGCCGGTTCACGCCCGCGATCCGACGTATCTTCAAGATTCTGGACGGCGACATCGGCCGTCCGGTCAATCATCTACTGCACAATCTGGATATCGATTTGTTCGGGGTCATCAAGGAAGTGGCCGAAACCGCCGTCGAGCAGGAACGGGAAGTCCGCACCGAGGATGGCGCTTGGTTTCTGATGCGGGTACTACCCTATTATGTCGGGGTGCGCACCATCGCCGGGGTGGTGCTGGCCTTCATCGACATCAACCTGCTGAAGACCACCCGCGATGCGCTGAACGAGCGCGAAACTCGGCTATCCAGCCTCTACCGGGCCACGCCGGTGGGAATCGGTCGAGTCGCCAACCGGATATTCCTGGAACTCAACGACCAGCTATGCCAATTGTTCGGATACTCCCGTGCCGAGTTGGTCGGTCAGAGCGCGCGTCTGATGTATCCCTCGCTCCAGGAATTCGAGCGAGTCGGCAGGGATCTATACGAACAGATCCGGTTGCACGGCGTGGGGACGGTGGAAACCTGCTGGCAACGTAAGGACGGCACGCCCCTGCCGATCCTGCTCAACGCTTCGGCGCTGAATCCGGACAACCCGGAAGAGGGCGCGACCTTCACCGTGCTGGATCTCTCCACGCACCGCATGGCGGTGGCGCGCGCGCAGGCCAGCGAGGAGCGTTTCCGGCAACTGTTCGACACCATGGCGGAAGGGGTGGTGTATCAGAACGAGCACGGCGAAATCGTTTCGGTCAACCCGGCCGCCGAGCGCATTCTCGGCCTGCCGGCCGACCGGATCGCGGGGTGGACCTCCGCCGATCCCCAGTGGCAAGCAGTCCGCGAGGACGGTACGGTTTTACCTCCCGACCAACATCCGTCCATGATCGCCCTGCGGACGGGCCAGCCGGTGACGGCCACCGTGATGGGCGTACACAATGCCGCGCTCGAACAAACCCGCTGGCTCCGGGTCAACGCCATTCCGTTGTTCGAACCGGGCGCATCCAAGCCCACGCAGGTTTATGCCACCTTCAACGATATTACCGCCCGGCTGGAGGCGAAACGCGAGCTGAAGCGTATTCAGGACGAGTTGCGCGAATCGGAACGCTTCGCGCGAGCGGCGCTGGACGCCGTCTCGGCTTGCGTCGCCATTCTCGACGAAAACGGGACTATCCTAATAGTGAACAAAGCTTGGCGCGATCTTGCCCGCGCGAGTTCGGGGCCGTTGGCCGGCCTACTGGAAGGGAGCAACTACCTGCAAGCCTGCGAGCGCCCGCAAGATGCCGCCACCGAGAAAGCGTCCGACTTCGCGGTGGGAATCCGTGCCGTGCTCGCTGGAACGCGCCCGCGCTTCATCCAGCACGACTCGTCCTGTCGGGCATGGTCGGAACAATGCACGCTGGTCAGGCGTGCCACCGGTTTGCCCGGCGACGGGCCGATGCGCGTCATCGTGATTCACGAATGCACGGGCGCCATCGCCACGGGCGAACAACCGCGACAATAAAAAAGTCACAGGTGCCGAATGGCCCAACGCGCACCGCGACGTTTCGGGCCTGCCTGTCACGATCCAACGGAGAAGGGCCACATGACGCAACACAAACAGGAGGGCATGAAGCAACTTAGGGAAAAAGCCGAAGCCAGCGTTGCGGAACAGCAACCGGAAATAGCGGATCTCTCCATTGAGCAGATCCGCAAGCTGGTTCACGAATTGCAGGTCCACCAGATCGAACTGGAATTGCAGAACGAAGAACTGCGCCGCCTGATGACGGAGCTGGAGCAATCCCGCAATCAGTTCTCCATCCTGTTTCACCAAGCGCCGATCGGCTATCTGGCACTGGACGATGTCGGATTGATTCACGAGGCCAACGAAACGTTCTGCCGAATGGTGGACCGCAACCGGAATCAATTGTTGGGAACCCCGTTTGCGGATTGCCTGGAGGGCGACGACCGCAGCGTGTTTCTCTCGCGCTATCGGGCATTTTTCAAGAATCCGATCGGCAAAAACCTGGAAGCGCTGATCCCGAGCGGTCCAGATGCGGCGTTTCACGCACATATGGAAGGAACGATCATCGCCACGCCCTTAGGACGTCCGCAGCGCGACAACCACCCCCTGCTGCTGCTGACGATCACCGACATCAGCGAGCACAAGCGGGCCGAGGAAAGACGCCTGCAACTGGAACGACAGATGCAGCAGACCCAGAAACTGGAAAGCCTAGGTGTGCTGGCCGGCGGTATCGCCCACGACTTCAACAATCTCCTGACCATTATCCTGGGTAACACCAGCCTAGCGCTGGACGACCTACCGCCATTGTCTCCGGCGGGCGAAAGCCTGCTGACGATCGAGAAAACCTCGCTGCGCGCCGCGGAACTCTGCCGCCAGATTCTGGCTTATTCCGGCAAGGGCCGTTTCGTCATCGACGACATCCGGCTGGGCAATCTGGTCGGAGACATGTTCTCCCTGTTGCAGTCCTCCATTTCGAAGAAAGCCACGCTCAACCTGAATCTGAAGGAACCGCTGCCGCCGTTGCACGGCGATCCCGGCCAGATCCGCCAAGTCATCATGAATCTGGTGACCAACGCCTCGGAAGCCGTCGGCGACCGCGGCGGCGTCATCACGATCTCAACCGGCCTGATGCAGTGTTCGCGCGAATATCTTTGCGAGCCTTATCTCTACGAAAACCTGGCCGAAGGTCTGTACGTCTGGTTCGAGGTCTCGGATACGGGCACCGGCATGGACCAGGAAACCCAGCGGCGCATCTTCGAACCGTTTTTTACCACCAAATTCACCGGCCGAGGCCTGGGCCTGTCGGCCGTGCTGGGTATCGTGCGCGGCCATAAGGGCGCGCTCAAGGTGTACAGCAAGCCAGGCAAGGGCACCACGGTCAAGGTCCTGTTTCCCGCCTTGGCGGAAGGGAAGTTTTCCGCTGAACAGGGTGTCGCTCCGAAAGCCGGCACCTGGAACTGGAAAGGCGCCGGCACCATCCTGTTGGTGGACGATGAGGAATCGGTTCGGACCCTGGGGACCCGCATGCTGGAGCGGATCGGGTTCAAGGTATTGATCGCCGCGGATGGACAGGAGGCGCTGGATATCTACCGCAAGCGGCGCGACGAGATTGCACTGATTCTGCTCGATCTGACCATGCCGCAGATGGACGGCGAGGAAACCCTGCACGAATTGCGGCGAATCGACGCCAAGGTGCGGGTGGTGATTTCGAGCGGCTACACCGAAGCCGAAATCGCCCCGCAGTTCGCGGGCAAGCCGCTGTTCGGGTTTCTGCAAAAACCTTATACCCTGAACGCGCTAACGCAATGCCTGCGCGATGCGATGGGTGATGGCGAAATCCCGACGGAACCATAGGATGACGTATCGCTTGAGGACCTCCAAATGACCGACGCACCCGCCGCGCATCGTCTCACTCCCCTGGCCCAGCGCCACGACGCGCTGCTTGACACCCTGGAGGCCTATGCCGCTGCGTTGAGCGAGGCCATCACCGACGCCCTCGCCGACGGTGCCACCGCACAGGCGCGGTCGCTGGCCGCTTCGGTCCAGCAACAACAATTGCAGGCCACCGAACGATTGTGACGACTGGGCACCCCCAACGAACCCATCAGCAGCCGTCCGAGGATCGAGTCGGACTTGCAGACGCCGCTGTCGGCTCGCAACATCGGCTAACCGAGCCGTCAGGTCACTCTATGCAAAGCGTGCGGGTATCCCGATTGCCGGCGGTCGAACACCCCAACCCCGATAAACCGCCATGCCGGTTCCGCTCAGTCTCCAGAACCCGACGGCATCCCACTGCCTGATCTGCCAAGCTCCGCTGCCTTTCAGGCCGGTGCGGACCTATTCGCTTTGCGTACGTGCGGAGTGCCACCAACGCTATTCGCTGCTACAACGGCGGGGCCAAGTCTGCCGGGTTTGCGGTCGCCCGCTGTCGGCACGGGAGCAGCCGACCAAAACCTGCGCCACCGCGACGTGCCAGCGGGCAGCGGTCAAGGACTACGCGGTTCAGGTGTACGAGCGCAACCAGGCTCGTTACACGGCTCTGCTGCTGCGGGAGACCGAAGATGCCGCGCGGCTGCGCGACCGGGTATTGGCCACTTTCGGCATCCGCGAGCCGGACTCCTTTCCCCTGGTGGTGACACCCTCCGTGACGGCGGGGCTTGCTCCTCTGCCGGAGCAGCGCAAAGAGGTTTTTCGCGAACACTTGACGGCGCTGGTCGAGCAAGTCTTCGACCCGTCCCCAGCGCCCGTCGAACCGCCGGAGCGCCCATCGACGCGGCCACCCGAGCCGGAACCCCGCGTCCGGACGGTACTGGAACAAGCCTGCGCGCGCTGCCGGGGTTTCTGCTGTCAGGGCGGTGGGGATCACGCCTATCTCGACGTCGAGACCCTGCGCGCTTATCGGGCGGCGCACCCGGAACAGGACGCTTCCGCCGTGACCGCCGCCTACTTGGACCGTGTGGGCTCTCGGACCTATCGAGGTTCCTGCCTCTATCATCAGGCCGATGGTTGCGCTTTGCCTCGGGAGATGCGTTCGGATCTCTGCAACCGATTTTTCTGTAAGGCATTGCTGGAGTTCCAGCGCGACCTACCCGTCAGCGGTTCGGTTCGCGGCTTTTTCGTGACCGCCGACTACGGTGAACTGCATACCGCCACGTTGGTTCATGAAAGTCATGCGCTGATCGTCTCGAAAGTAGGACGAGACCCTTCCCCACCAACGGCCGATATTGATCACGACGAGGGGTGAATTCCCCCGCGAGTCGAGGATGGGCGGTATCGATGCAAGCTCCGCTCCTCACCACGAACCGCTCATCTCCAGAACGAGCGAGAATCAGCGCAGCGCGCTTGCCGCCGTCAGCCAATCAGCACGGCCCGGATGATTTCCCGTTCCGCTCGTGACCGATGGGCTTCGGTGCTCTGTCCGGGGTTCTGGCGGCTCAGTTCGGCGATGCGCTGACAGATACGGTGAGCGTGAGGAGCGATCAAATCTCGCCGGCAGCCCTCGTAAGCGTCCCAGTAGGGACTAACTTCCGGTCGGGCACGTCGCAGCAGGGCCATGGCGTCGTCCAGCGGCTGGCCTTCGATCCAGGTCAGATAGGCCACCGCCGCCAGCGAGGAGCGATTGATACCGGCGGTGCAGTGCAGATAGACCCGATGGCCCTGGCTGAGCAGCTCGTGCAGAATCCGAACGGCTTCGGGCAAGCGGCGACGCTGATCCTCGGGATCAAAATCGCGCATCGGGCTGCGTTCCATGAGCAGGCCTTGGGAACGACCGTGGCGCGCGAGTCGCGGATAGTCGATCTCCAACTTTTCCAGGCACTCGTCGTGCTGCAACGACAGCACCGCCGAGATCTGAGCTTCGGTCTGGAGTCGATCGAGATCGGCCGGGCCATACGGGCAGCTACCGACCGTCAGATCGTGCCGAATCGTGTCCCAGTTCAGGTGCCAGGACCATGCGGGTGAAGGTGTTTGCGGGTGATTCATGGTTTCTCCTCGTCATCCAGCGGTTTTCCCCGCATCCTCGATTTCGGCGGGGGATACATGTGCGTCCAGTCCCGATCCAACTCAGATTTTTGGTCAACCCCTAGACTGTCGGACAAACACCCGTACACCGGGCAGGGCCAAGGGCACGGCAAGCGTGATTGGCATCGTCAGCACTCCATCCGCAGGAATCTTTCCATCATTCGCCTCCCAGTGCCACACCCTTACATCTTGTGGCCGCCACGGGAAATCTCATTGAGCCCGCAATTCTTTTCGAATTGTGGCTTTTTCCTTCTTGACCAAGAGAAGTGACACAGAGTGCCGAGGTAACTCGAAGCGGCGATTCCATCAATCACAATCAGAGAGAAGCACCATGGCCTAACATTAGAAATGTTTGGTCACTGGCGTGGAAAATTTTGTCTGGCCATTTGACGTTACAGAATTATAAAAATTGTGGACGAATTCAGTGGAAAATTGATTTTTCATGGTATGAAGTGGCATAGCCAAAAAACAAGATATAACGAACCGGAGTAAAACGCGATGATGATCTGTGAAATGGCGACCATCTTCCGTGCTTGCCGGAAAATTGAGATTATAGATGATGTTATAAATCCTGGCGACAGACCAAGGTGCCGGATGAAATGGGTGCTGGCAACGACGTTCCTGCTAACCACCAGTGTTTCATTACTGGCCGAGGAAGTCTCCACCAACTTGGTTGCCATGACTGGCGAAGACGAACAGTGGCTGGGGGAGCTCATGCAAGTGTTGGACGAGAGCACCGAAATCGCCACCAAAAACCGACTGAACGCCGATTATGTACCGGGTACGGTGACAGTTTTGCAAGGCCGGGATTTGGAGGCGTTGGGCATGCGCACGGTCTGGGACGCGCTGGCCCTGATTCCCGATGTAATGATCAACCAGGGAAACCGGGGCAATCTACTTGTGGCTACTAGGGGATTCAGCGCTCCGTTTAACTCTGGAAATATCAAGGTACTGCTGAACTCGGTGCCGATGAGTCGAGACAATTCCGGGCTTTCCTCTCAAGCCTTGTCCCTGCCGATCGAGCAGGTGGATCGCATTGAGTTTATCCGTGGCCCTAGCGCGGTCCTGTATGGCGACTATGCCTATCATGGGGTACTCAATATCCTGACCCGCAAGGAAAATAACCGGATTTTTGCGCGAATGGATGAGCATGGCACAACCACGCTCGGAGGACAGTATGCTTATCGAAGTGAGGACGAAGCCACTCGGTTCAGTCTCAATGCTGCCGGTCTAACCGGTAATTCGGTGGAAGCGCCTGTCGGCATCCACGCTCAGGACGACCAGCCATCCGGCATCGCCATCTTTGCGCATCAAGGATTCCAACTCACCGCTCAGGCCATTCATCGCGACTACCAAAATGACCAGGGGGTAGACTACAACGAACGCACCGAAGCCTTCGAGGCGCGCCAAGCCTTCGAACTGGCGGCGAATACCGTAGTGAACCTGTATGGTTCTTACCTGGGCAACGATTTTAATACGAGGCGCCAGCACTTTCTGGGGCACACCTGGGAAGGGCGCGCGGAACTTTCCTGGCAGGGGATGGAACATCATCGCTGGTTAGCGCAGTTCTCGTATACAGGCACTCGTATCGAGGAAGCTTTTAAAGCACCGCCCAGCCGCCCCTCCAATAATCCCCAGCCCCCAGCGGTGAATCAGAGCGATGTGAACTGGCGTTACTACGGTATCAGCCTGCAGGATCAGTACGAAGTCTCTAACCGGCTGTCAGTCACCGTCGGTCTGCGTTTCGATCACCGCGACGATCTTGATCTGAATCTCTTCACCCCTCGCTTGGCCGCCGTGTGGCGACTCTCGGACACTCATATCCTGAAAGCCCAATACTCCAAAGGCTATCGGGCGCCGACGTTTTGGGAGTTGTTTCCAAACAATACCCAGATTGATCTAAAACCGGAGACCGTGGCGACCACCGAACTCAGCTACATCAACCGCGTGACCGACCGGGTGCTGCGCCTGACCCTGTTTAACTCTCAGTTGGAAGACCATATCAGCCCTCTGGGAGCGCCGAGTTTCGATTTTGGCAACGTCGGTTCGTCGCGGACGGCGGGCGTGGAATTGGAGTGGGAACAACAATGGTCCCCTCAATTGAAGTCCTGGTTCAATCTTTCTTACAGTGACAGTCGCGACGGCCGCGTACCGTCCAGCAACGAAGCAACTAATGATCAAGATCCCGGCACTACCAATTGGCTGGGAAATCTAGCCCTGTTCTATCGGCCCACCGACCGAGTGCTGTTCACCGCCTATTGGAACTATATAGGCGAGCGCCATGCCGAGAGCGTGAATTCCACAGCGGAACATCGGGTCGCCGTCACCCTGAGCCTGCTCAATATCTGGACCAAAGGTCTGACGCTGCGACTGGGAGTACGCAATTTACTACAAGCTGATCAGCGTTCCCTGATCAGCGAGCCAACTAACGTCCAAGTGACTGACTTTCCCGACAGCCTGGTCTGGGGACAGATTTCGTATGATTTTTAACGCTACCCACATGGAATGGTCGGGGTAATCATCGCGCAATGTCCGATTCTCGCTCGCCGAACCATCTGTCATTGTTGCTGGGAATCCTGCTGGGCTTCCTGAGCGTTTTGCATGGAGCGTTGGGCGGTCCACAGGAACAACGGGTTCAGATCGGGCTGCGCCTGTTTCGCACTCTACTGGCGGCGGATCGGGATTTGGCAGAGAAAGTGAATGCCGAAGGCCGGTTGGAATTGGCCTTGATCTATCAGGATGATCGGACCCAGGCCGAGCAATTCGCCATGGCGCTGCAAGAATCGGGGCACGGTAGCGAGCAAGGCAAGATCAGAAATTTTCCCATCCAGATCACTCTCACCGATGTCGCTCATCTCAAGGAGTTGTGGCAGCGAGCGCCAGCCGCCATTTATCTGGTGCAACCGCTACCGGACCCTGCTTTGGAAGCACCCGATTACCCATAACTTCCAACTCATTGTATAAGACATAAATTTTTGTG
>DAOTGT010000076.1:0-14889 GCA_035447285.1 Candidatus Competibacter sp. | reverse complement strand
CTGCACTTGGTTGCCTTCCTCATTTGGACTCGATGAAATGTCAACAGAACCTAGCCACCAGCAAGGATCGGCATTCGGCGAGCGGGCGCGGTGCTCTCCATCGCGAGGATATTTGGCCAACCACCTGGATCGTGATCCGCCTGCTATTCAGTCTCTTGAACCGCAAGGATGATCACGGCGGATCGATCGGTTCGACGCGCGGGACGATGCGGGAGTGGATAACCCAAGATTTCAGCCCGATGCCTGGACGCCGGTGGTGAAACGGTCGATTGACACGGTTTCGTCAATCCGGTGGAGGAGACGGGCGGCTGAACCGGTTCGTTGATTCGGATGAGGCGTGATGCCTTTGAATTGGATGCATGCACTCGGTTGATCCGTCGAGATTGCGAGCCGGGATCGTGAACTGAGTTGATGCACCGAGAGGGTGAACCGAGATCATGGGCCTTACTCATGAACCCTACTCATGAACTCGGCTTATGGACTTGGCTCATGAACCCGACTCATGAACCGACCGCCCAGGAAGGCTTGCCGACCGCTCAAGGAGGGTCAATCGTGAACGGGATCGTGAACCGGGATCGTGAACTGGGTTGATACACCGAGAGGGTGAGCCGAGAGCATGAACCCTACTCATGAACCCGGCTTATGAATCCGGTTCATGAACCGACCGCCCAGGAAGGCTCGCCGACCGCTCAAGGAGGGTCAATCGTGATTACAGGATGGGAGTTGTCACACACGCTGCGCTCGTGACAACTCACAAGATCCGGCTCGGCGCTGCGCTTCTCGCCGGTGGTAGGGATCATTCGATCAGGCATCAGGCTGTCCGCTTGCGGGTGGCGCCATCGAACGACGTGAGGAGCCGATGACGATGAAACCAGAAACCAGTGTTCAGAAAACGTGGCGTGGACCGGAAGAAGCGACCGGTATGGATAAAGTCCTCAACGTGCGGCTGCCGATGGCGGAGAAGGTGGCTTTACAGCAGATGGCGTTTCAGGCGGGTCTGTCGTTGAGCGCGCTGGTCCGCCGGTGCTGCTGGGGCCGCAAGGTGGTGACTGACCCTGCCCTGGGCATCATGGAATACCTGCGTCGAGGGAGCGAGGAAATCCGTGCCGCGCACCTCCACGCGGGCGATCAAAACCGGGCGCGCGTTCACACCGAAGCCGCCTTGCGCTGGCTGCGCGAGGCGATGAATCTGCTGGGGCAAAATTGATCGGCAAGAAGATTCCCAATCCACGGAAATCCGGCACGCTGGGCGCGCGCGTCCGACGGCTGGCCGACTACATCAACGACCCGGAAAACACACCGCCCCATGCTCGTGCGATCGCCCATGCGGCCAAGGCGGCGCGGGTCGAGGGACTGGCCGATTACGCCCAACGCCCGACCGGCGACGATTTACGGGAGAAGTGCATCCACGACGGCGCGCGCGGTTTTTTTACGACCACGCGTAACGCCCAGAAAGCGGAGATGCTGGCTCTCGCGCAAAACTCAACGCACAGCAAAGATCCCATCAACCACTACGTACTGAGTTGGCGGGAGGGCGAACAACCAACGCCGGCCCAGATCGAGGAAGCGGTCGATGTGTTCCTGGACACGATGGGACTGGTCGGCCATCAAACGCTCTACGGGTTGCATGCCGATACCGACAACGTGCATCTGCACCTGATGGTGAACCGGGTACATCCCCTCACCCGCAAGGTGATTGAAATCAACAAAGGCTTCGACCTGGAGGCGCTGCATCGCGCGGTGGCCCGCATTGAGCATGTCCAGGGCTGGCGACGCGAAGCGCGCGGGCGTTATCGGGTACGGGTCGATGGGACGATCCAGCGGGAACGGCTATCGCCCCTGGAGACGGTGTTGACCGACGCGCAACGGGTTCGTAACCGCTTGGCCAGCCGCCCTGCGGGCGGCGTGAAATCAGCCATCCAGATCGCCACCGACCTGGCCGCGCCCGCGATTCGGGCGGCCACGAGCTGGACGGATTTGCATACCCGCCTGGCCGCCCTGGGACTGCGCTACCAACGCAAGGGCAGCGGGGCCGTGTTATGGGTCGGCGACACGGCGGTGAAAGCCTCGCGGGCCGCGCGGGATTGCAGCCTGTTGGCCGTCGAGCGGCGGCTGGGCGCGTACCAACCCGCCCCAGAGGGATTGCGTGTCGCGGCGCGACCCCTCGAACCCGGCGGGCCGGAACTCCCTCGCTGGGCGGAATACCACGCGGTTCGCGAAGTTCACCAGCGTCACAAGCGCGCGGCGACCCAGGCGCGGCGTGATGCCCAGGCCGCCGAACGCGAAGCTCTCCGGGCGGCGCACCGGCGCCAACGGGATGCTTTGTGGCGGTCGGTGCCACCGGGCGGTTGGCGTGGACGCGGGACCGAACTGAATCGGCAACGCAGCCTGCTGGCCGCCCGGCAAGCCGCCGAGCGAGCGGCGCTTCTGGAACGCCAGCGGCGGGCGCGAATGCACGCTCAAGCGCAATGGGGCCACTTTCCCACTGATGAGGATTGGCTAGCGGCTCAAACCACCGGTCCGGCCCATCGCCGGGCACGGCTGATCGCCCTACGCCTTGAGGAGGAAGAGACCCTTGTCCTCCACGCCCGCGACATCCGTGGTTTCGTCGCCATCGTCTACGGCCGACGGGTGGATTATCGCCGGGCGGACGCGCCCGACGGTCCGGCCGGCTTCGTGGATCGGGGCCGGGAGATCATTGTCCAGGCCGAACACGACGAAACCGCCGTGCGGGCGGCGCTGCAACTGGCCGCCCATAAATGGGGACGTTTTCAGGTCGAGGGGGATGCCGCCTATCAAGCGCTGTGCGTGCGGCTAGCGGCGGAGTGCGGCTTGCCGCTCGGTAATCCTGAGTTGCGGGCGGCGATGAGGCAGGCGCGAGACAACGCTCGGCAGGCGACCTCGCGCGGTACGGTAGCGGCGAGGTTCCAGCCATAGATGGATGATCGATGAAGCTGTTTGGATAGGAAGCGACTCGATGCGTGGCGCTTTCGCTCAGGCTAAAAGTGCTCTTCTAACGCCGTCAAATCCTCGACTCCCGCCATGTCGGCCAGCATTTTTGTGTAGTTGCGCAGTTTCACCTGCAACGCCGCCAAGTCGGCGCGAAACGCCGGTTGTTCGGCATTGCCGAGCGAGCCTTCCAGGCTTTTGCGGTGCCACTGGGCGGTAAACGGCCGGACGACCTGATTCAGCACCACCACCGCGATTTTGGTGAATTCCAGGCAGTCCCGCCCGTAGCGCTTGATGATCGCGCGGGTGAGGTCGAACAGTTCGTGGATGCTGGCCAGCGCGGCTTTTTCGTCTCCCGCGTCCGGCGGCAAACCCTGCGTCGATACCCGCGTCAGCAGCTCGACGTACAGCTCCCACGCCGCTTCCTTGTCGGCCGTTTGCGGCTTCCACTCCATATCCAAGAACGGAGCGGAAATCTTCAGGGACGTCATGTCCCAGTTCTCCAGCCACTTGCGCCATTGCATGACCACCTCCACTCAGAAATTGCCTGCTATGCTTTGATGCGATACGGATAATGTTCGGTTGTTTATCAAAGAATACGCCAATGGACAGCAAAATCTTCATCAGCTTTAGCCATAAGGACCGCAGTTACCGCGACGAGCTGGTGCCGGCATTGGAAGCGGTGGCCGCCATCCGGGACCGGGTTTGGTTCGATCAGAAAGGCATCGATGTCGGCGACCGGTTCCATCCCGAAATCCAGCGGGCGCTGGCCGAATCGAAGGTCGGCATCCTGCTGGTCAGCAACCACTTCCTGACCTCCGACTACATCACCCGACACGAGTTGCCCTTCCTGCTGCGTCAGGCCGAGCGCGGCGCGCTGAAGTTGGGCATCCTCCACGTCAGCGCCGTCGCCAAGGCGGCCTTGTCGGTCACCGTCGAGATCGACGGCAAACCCCGCACCGTCAACCTGGTCGACACCATCGGCGTCAACAGCCCTGCCGAACCGCTCGACAAAATGAGTCGGGGCGACCGTAACGCCCTGTACGCCCGCGCCGCCGACTGGGCCGTCCGGCAGTTGGCTCCAGCGCCCGCGCCAACCAGAGAGCCAACCGGCGCGCGCCACGATCTGGCGATCTTCGTTCAGGCCCGGCACGGCTACTGGGAGCACCAGTTTTTTCTGCCCAACCTACCCAGAGCGATCAAGCCAAAACTGGACTGTCCCGAACCGGCGCTGGTGTTGGGTTACGATCTCGACGGTGAAACGCTATTCCAGTTGTTATTCGGCAGCGACCAGACGACGGTGGGCGACCTGCTCGCGCCGGCGTTTGATGCCGCCCCTCCCGCCGATCCGACTTACGCGCCGCTGCGGGTGCGGCTGGTCACCGACGACTCGCGGCTTCAGGTCCTGCCGTGGGGGAGTATCGCCTACCGGGGCCGCCCGCTTGCCCAAGCCGGTTGGACGGTCGAATTTCACGCGAAGGGTGATCCCGGCTTTCCAGAGTATCCTCAGCATCGCTGTTACTTCCCCGGCCGGGTGGTGCTGATCGGGTCCACGGAAAGCCACCAGTCCGCGCATTTTCGGGACTTGCAGCGCTTTTTCCAGCGCCACTGGCCGGAAAATCCTGACCCGACGCTGGCGGCCGACGCGGATGCGTTGCGCGTCGTCTTGCAGGCCGGCTCGACCCGCCTGGTGTATTACTACGGACCGGCCTCGCGGGAGGGCTTGTTGCTGCAAGATCGGGCGGACGGCGGGTGTGTACCCTGGCCGGATTTCGCCAAGTGGCTGAAGCAATCCCAGTCGGTTTCGTTACTGTTTCTCAATCTGGTGGGCGAAACGGGGTACGAAGCACTCGCCCAGGGGCCGATCTTGGTGGACGGTGTCAAGGGCGCGGTGCTGTTGCAGTGTAACCCGAGCGCCAACGCCCACGTCGCCGCCAAGGCGGGCCTAGCCTGGCTGGATGCGGTGTTCTGTCGCCAGCTCGACCCGGTGGTGGCGCTACACCAGCAAGCCGGCGGGCCTATCGCCGCCTGGACCCGGTATTCGAGCTGGCAAACGGTGGCGCCGCCGCGCCCGCCGAATCCGGATCTGGTCAACCTGTTGCTGGACCGCCACACTCAGCGCAACGCGCTGTCGGGCGCGCGGGACGATTTTTACACTTATGCCACGCGCCATATTGTCCATGTGGTGGCGCTCGGCACGCCCGGTTGCCTCACCCGAGACTTCCCGGAAATGATCAAGCAACACCTGGTCAGAAACCAGCGCGAGCGGGAAGTGTATTATTTCCGTTCCATCGACTTGACCGCCAACACGGACAATACCCAACGGATAGATGATTGGGTGCGCCGCCGGTTTCACCTCACCCCCCACCAACCGCTGCTGGAGGGTCTACTCGACCCGGCAACCGTGACTGGCACGACGTTTTGTTTCCTGGTGCTGGGGTGGCAAGCGGGTAAAACTCCAGTGAACGAGGCCGCGTTGCGCGCCGTGGCAGACTGGTGCCGCAGCCGGCTGGGTAAGGAACTCGGCGCGAGCGATTGGCAAGGTAAGGTCCGGGTCATTTCCATCCTCGCCCTGGAATCGGAACGGACCGACGAGCTGGCCGATACGGTCGAACGGCTGATCGAGGAGTACGACACGGAGCCGGGGTTTCATTTTGGCGAACTGGAGCCGCTGGCCGCCGTGCGTCGCCAGGATTTACGCAACTATTTTCGCAACGAGATGATTTGCGGCTGCGACGACCGTTACCGGGAATCGTTTCCCGATGTGCTCCTCGCCAAGCGGAAGGAAATGCCCTTCGACGAAGCAGTCGCCACGATCCGCCGGGGAGAACCCGACAATTGGGGCAATTTGTTCGACGAATTGACCGATATGACCAACGCCAACCCTCCCGCCTGGCCGCCACCGCATTACGACCCCACCTTCTGGAGCACGCGGGATGGCCGCTGACGATTTGCCGTTCGAACTGATTGCGGGGCCGGTCGCGGACCCGGCGGCTCACGATCCGACCCAAAGCCAACAATGGCTGGCGCGACGCCGACCGCCGCCGTTCCTGGGCAGCCACCCGCAGGCGGCGTTGCGCTACCGGCCTTCCGCCGAACTGTTGCTCGCCCTCAACATGGCGCTGCACACCGGCAGTCCGCTGCTGTTGACCGGCGAGCCCGGCACCGGCAAGACCCAGGCGGCGGATTTCGTGGGAGGGTACTTCGACATTCCGGTGTTCAAGTTCCTGGTCAAATCGACCTCCACCGCCCAAGATCTGATGTACGAGTTCGATGCCGTCGGCTATCTGCACTGGGCGCAGTCGGCGGGTCGGCGACCCATGCCGGACGGTCAACCGTTCAGCCAGGAGATTGCCGAAGAAGCTAAGGAAACCGAGGCGGTACGCCGGGGTTTTTTACACAAGCGGGCGCTCTGGCAAGCCTACGACACCGAGGGCGATGCGGTGGTGTTGATCGACGAGATCGACAAGGCTTCGCGCGACTTTCCCAACGATCTGCTGCACGAACTCGACCAGCACAACTTTCCCCACCCCTTCGACCACGCGCAATGGATCACGCCGCGCACGGGCCGGCGGCCCATCGTCATCGTCACCAGCAACGAGGAGCGCCGGTTGCCAGATGCCTTTCTGCGCCGCTGCATTTTCCACCGCATCGAGCTGACGTCGGCGCTGGTCGAGGCGGCGGTGGAGAGCATGGCGGGCGCGGACGGCAGCGGTTTTCCCAACCTCGACGCCAGCACCCACGCTGCGGCCCGCAAACGCTTCTGGGATTTGCGCGAGGTGCAGGGGCTGGACAAAAAACCCTCCACCGCCGAACTGCTGACCTGGCTGAGTATCCTGAGTGCCAAGCGGGTCAACGCCCAAGACTTAGTGGGCTGTCGTCTGGCGGATTTGCCCGCGCTGGGAGCCTTGATCAAGGACGCCGGGGACCTCGCCCGGCTGCGCTGAGCCATGCCGCTCGACGGGCGCGACCGCCTGGCCGAACTGGGCGATTTCCTGGCCGCGTTGCGCCTGAACGGCGTGCCGGTCGGACCGGGCGAAATCGAACGGTTGCGCCATCTGTTAGAGCCCGAGTATCTACCCTTGGACCGGGAGAACCTTAAAACCCCCAAGGGCCTACATCTGGACCGGGCGGGACTGAAAACCCTGCTCGGCGCGCTGCTGATCAAAACTCCGGCCCAGCGCCAGACCTTCGAGGGTCTGTTCGCGGCCTGGTGTCCGGACCACGAGGCCGACTGGCCGGAACCGGCGGAACGCCCCACAGCGGAACCCTCCCGACCAGAACCGCCGCAGCCAGGGGAAACGGCGCCATCGGTTTTCGAGTTGCCCACTCTTCCAGAGCCGTCTCGCTTCGTCCAGTGGCTGCCGCTGGCGCTCGCGGGGCTGCTGGCGCTCGCCACCGCGATCTGGGCGCTATGGCCATCGGCGCCCATTACGGAATCACAAGAGCTACCCACCCAACCGATACCGACCCCGCCCAGCGCCGATCCGGAACTGCCCGACCAGCCCGTCAACGCCGTTTGGTCCTGGCGCATCGACGAAATAACACCCGAATCGGTGCGAACACCGAACCGGCTTGGCCCCGTGCCGTTGGCGCTGCTCGGCGCGACCGCTTTGACGCTGGCGCTGGGAATGAGATGGCGCTACCGGCGACGGTTTCGGGTCATCCGGGCCAAGCCCCAACCCTACCGGGGCTTCGGCTGGCAACCCTTGCCTCCTCCGCGACGCGACGACGGTGCGCTGATCGACACCCGCACGCGCCGCCAACTGGTGTGGAACATCGAGCGCTTCGTCGCCGACGATCCCACCCGCCGCCTGAATCTGGCCAAGACGGTGGACGAAACTGCCCGGGCCGGCGGCTTTGTGCGGCTCTGTTTCCACTCCGCCGTCTACGAGCGCGCCATCTGGTTCTGGTTGGATCGTCACCTGGGATCCCGGACGCCCCGGGAAATCGCCGCGCAGTTGGGTGCGACCTTGCGGGCCGCCGGGCTGGACGCGCGGCAAGGCTTTTTTACCGATGTCCCCCATCGGGTCGATTGGCCGGAGCAAGCCGGCTATCGGCCGGTGACCGAGGAGAGCCAGGGTCGCCAGGCGCAGGTTGCGATCTTCTGCGACGGCGCGGGGTTGCAGCGGCGGCTCGACCACCCCCTGCACCAGGAAGAAACCAAGCGACTCCTGCGTAGTTTGCAGCATTGGCCGCGCCTCTGTTTCGTGGACTGCTCGCCGAGCGGCGATCAACTCAGCGCCTTGTTCGCGAAAAAGGAGAATCGGTTCCGGCTGGAGGTGGTGACATTGGAGCAACTGCCGGATTGGCTCGGCGGCATCGAAACCGAGACAGCGCCTACTGCGCGGGCGGACGAGGGGTTGTTCGGACCCGCGCGCCAGTGGGCCGCCGGAGTGGCGCTGGGCGGTGGTCAGGCCGATGCCGCCGCCGCGCACACCTTGCGCGCCGTGCTGGGTTTGGCGGCGAGTCCCTGGAATATCGACCGAATCCTGGCCGAAAACGCCCGCCCGGAAACCCGCCGTCGGCTGATCAACTGGCTGTTGCGCGGCGAACCCCTCGCCGATGGAACTCCGCGATCCGATAGCCTGGCGCGGCGGGCGCTGGATTGGTGGCGGGTACGCCACGAGGAAGCTGACCGAAACAAGCAAGACCAGGAAAATCCCCTGCTACCCTGGCAAAACTCGCTCGCCAGCCGGCGCTGGCAGGTCGAACACGCCCTGCTGCGGTTGTACACCGAGCCCGAGGCCGCCGCCGACCGGCTGGCGGAATTGGCCGACGCGGAATTGCACGCGGAAATTCGCGACCGCCTGGGTGAATTCGCCGCCACCGATCACCGGCCGACCGACCGAGACGACGACGGCGAACGGATTTATCTGACCTGGCGCTTCGCCGACCGGCCGGCCGCGACCCGCCACCGCTTACGCGCCCTGGGATTCGCCGGCGGCCTGTTCCCGAGCGCGCCGCCGCCCCTGAAGGACGCGCCGCGTCTGGTGCTGGCCTCGACCCTGCTCGTTGCCCTGGCGCTGGCCGCGTTCGCGGTCGCCGGCTACCGTTGGCTGACCCCCGACCCGCCGCGCTTGCGGGTACGAGACCCCATCCAGAACGATCCCGTGCTGGCGGCGCAAACGCTGCGTATCGTGGAACCCGCCGGAGCGAATCACTACACGGTCACGCTCGGCGATCCCAAAGCGCAGGTGACGCTGCAAGCAGTCCCCGTCGGGGCCGAGATTCCGGTGAACTGGCGCTGGGCGGCGAGCGGGAATCCAGAACGGTTGGAGGGCAGCGACAGCGTGCTGTTGCGTGCCGGTTCCCTAGCGCAGCCGATCCGCGCCTGTGGCGCGGGCTGGCCGCAACGCTCGTTGGTGGTTATCGCCGCCACTTACGACGCGGATCGTGCCGCCCGGCAACTGGCGATTCGGCTGCTGGACAAAGGCAGCGCCGATCAAGTGCTGGTCGGCCGGGACTGGGCCAAACACTGGCGGGAATGGCGGGGAGCCAGTCCGACATTGAACCGGAACACCCAAGTGCTGGTGATCTTACCGCCGGGAAGAGATCGAAGAGACTCGGACGCCGCCGCCCGCCTCCTGGCCGATCATCCGGGACCGTGGGTGGTGGTGGCCGCCGATGACCTGGCCGCGCTCGCCAAAGCCGTCGATTTTTCGGGCACGAAACCGGTCACGCAGGCCGCTCTGCCGTGGCGCGTGCTCGAAACTAGCGGCGACGCGCGCCTTTACGGCGGGCCGGAGACCACGAGGGAAAATGGCATCGAGTGGGTCGCTATTTGTCCGGGCACCTTCACCATGGGTTCGGCCAAGAGCGAGGCGATGGCCTACGAGAATGAAATCGACGAACCGCCGCGCGTGGTCGCCTTGTCAGCCTTCCAGATCGCTGCCACCGAAACCACCAACCGGCAGTATGCCCAGGTGGTTTCAGATTACAAGGAGCGCGATAACCGGCCGGTCGTAAATGTGACTTGGGCACAGGTCCGCTCTTTTTGCCAGCAGGTCGGCGGCGATTTGCCCACCGAGGCGCAGTGGGAATACGCCGCACGAGGCGGCAGTCGTACCCCTTGGTCGTTCGGGGACGATGAAAGCCAGCTTGGCCGGTATGCTTGGTTTAACGGGAACTCCGATGGTCAAACCCACGAGGTAAAGCAGAAATTGCCGAACCCGCTGGGACTATACGACCTGCACGGCAACGCCTGGGAATGGGCGCGAGATTGGTACGACAAGTATGAAGCGGGAACCTTCGTCGATCCCGAAGGGGCAGGGAAATCCACCGGGTGGCGGGTTTTGCGCGGCGGTTCGTTCGTCTACCCGCCCGGGGACCTGCGCTCCGCGAACCGGTTCTTCGTCGACCCCGAGGTTAGGAGCTGGTTCAGGTACAGCGGGTTTCGGTGCATGCGGGTCCCGCCCCAGCATTGACCAATTGATTTAATTGATTTTTTGAATCGCCGCGCGAAGCGCGGCGCGCGTCTGTTTGTCGATTTGTGCTATTTTGTCTAATACTGTTTGGTTTTTGTCTGTTTCTCTCTGTTCATTTGTCAAATATTGGACAATGCCATGCAATTGTCGCTACAGCAAGCCGCTGATTTATTGGGGAAAACACGCCGGCAAGTGCTATACATGATTGAACAGAGCCGGTTGCCGGCGCAAAAAGTGGGTGGCCGCTGGGTGATCGAACGCGCCGATCTGACGGTGGACGAAACCGTCCAGCAACGCGCCAGCCTGCGGGAAGCTCACCTCAAAGCCGCCATCGAGGACGCGCTGGCGCCGACTGGCAAAAATCGTCGCTACGCTCTGAGTGATCTCAAGGCGGTGCAACTGGCGACGCCGATTTATCGCGAGTTGGTGGCGCGCGGCGCGGAATGGGAACAGGCGACGACACGGATGCGTGCCTGTCTCGATCAGTTGGCCGTGGGCTGCCATCGTTACGACCGGCGGGAAAAAACCACCGCCTATCGCGCGGCCCGCGATGCCGCCAGTCTGGTGGCGATGGAACTGTGGTTGCGGTCGGCGAACGCCGACGAACCGCTGCTGAACGCCATCGAACAGAATCTGATGGCGGCATTCGCCGGCCTGCTCCGACGCAGCGAGCGCGGCGGGGGGTTCGAATGACGGTTCCCTCCCGCGCCACCGGCGGGTAACGGGCCATGAGGACGCCGTTTCAGCGCGCGCCGATCTTCACCGTCACCTGGGATTTCAGCGTTTGGCTGTTGAAGAAAACGCGCGCCGCGCCGCAGGACCCCTTGGCGCAATCCCTGGCCGACGGCGCATTGCGCTTGCTGGATGCCATCACCCTCGCGCTGAAGAACATCGACCGTGACGACGCGCTGCAAGACGCCGACCTCTTGCTGATCCAATTGCGGCTGCGGCTGCGGCTGCGGCTGCGGCTGGCGATGGAAACCGAATTCCTCAACGCCCAACAAGCCCACTACGCGCTGCAACAAACCGATGCCATCGGTCGCCAACTGGGGGGTTGGCGCAAAGCGCAAAGCCGCGCAGAATAATGTGTCGACAGGCGCGAAAAACCGGGAGGCGGGTTTTGCGCGGCGGTTCGTTCGACAACCCGCCCGAGAACCTGCGCTCCGCGAACCGGGACAACGACGACCCCGAGAACAGGAACAGGAACAGGAACAACGGGTTTCGGTGCATGCGGGTCCCGCCCCAACATGCCGCCCCGTGCGCCATGCAGCGCCGGTCAGGGCCATTTGGCCCACATCCCGGTCCGCCCGTTCCAGTAGCCCGGCGACCGTCCGGGCGGACCACCTTTCGCGGCGCGACTTCATGCGGACGCTGAAATCGGGCAGCTACCTGCGGCTCGCCAGCCTGGAGGCGCTGTGGCGGGGCTGGCTCGATTGCCGGCGCGGCAAGCGGCGCAGCCCGACGGTCGCGGCGTTCGAGCTCGATTGCGACCGCCATTTGCTGGCGTTACAGCGAGAACTGATCGAGTATCGTTATCGGCCTTCGCCCTGGCGGCTACACGGCATTCGCGATCCCAAAACCCGGCTGATCGCCGCGCCGGCGGTGCACGACCGGGTTTTGCATCACGCGCTGTTGCGCGAGATCGGACCGGTCTTCGAGCGACGCTATATCGACCAATCGTTCGCCACCGGCCATGGACGTGGCCCCCACCGCGCGGCGTTGTATTTTCTGGGTTGCCAACGTCGTCATGAATGGCGCCTGCATCTGGATATCAGCGCCTACTTTCCGAGCATCGTCCATTCCCGCTTATTGACGCTGTTCGCCGAGCGCGTGCGCGACGACGACACCCTTGCTCTGTTGCAAGCCATCATCGCCTCGGGTGATCGGGTCTATCGCAGCCGCCTGGCCAGGCGACTATTGGGAGAACGCTGTCCGCCTCCCGGACAGGGATTGCCGCTCGGTTCCTGGTTCAGCCAATGGTGCGGCAATTTTTTCCTGGACGGCCTGGATCACTTCGTCAAGCGCGAGCTGAAAATCCCCGGTTATCTGCGCTACATGGACGATCTGGTGTTGTTCGCCGAAGACAAAACGCGATTGCTCGAAGCGCGCGGGGCGATTGCCGACTGGTTGCGCGAACAGCGCACGCTTCGGCTCAATCCCAAACGCTTGGCCGTCGAGCCGACGCGGACGCCGGCGGTCTTCGTGGGCTATCGGATCAGTCGAGCGGGTATTGTCCCCAGCCGCAAACTGCGCCGCCATTTGCGCCACCGCCTGCGAGCGGCCGCCGCCAAGGGCGAGGAGTCCTTGATTCGCACCGTTCGCTCCTACCGGGGTCTGCTGGTCTTTCCGTAACCCCTGTTGATTCGCTGTTTCCCCGCCAGCACCCAACCGGCTTCCAACGACCAATGACAAACAAACAAATGTTTGTTGTTTGAACAACATTGTCCATTTGCCAAACAAAAACGACCGGCGCTGACGCGCCGATTTTTTCAATAAATCAATCGCTCAATCGGTCAATCTGCTGGGGCGGGACCCGCACGCACCGAAACCCGTAGGTCCAGTCCCCGAACCCGCTCCCGGGGACGTCGTTGAACCGGCCCGCGGAGCGCAGGTCCTCGGGCGGGCGGTCGAACGAACCGCCGCGCAAAACCCGCCACCCGGACGTGGATTGCTTCGATTCATGCGGATTCCGGACGGATTTCGGCGAATAAGCCCCATACCAGTCCCAACACCATTCCCAGACGTTGCCGTGCAGGTCGTACAGCCCCCACGGATTGGCGCGCTTGGTCGCGACGGCCTGCGCGGTTTTCGTGTTGCCGCTGTACCAGGCATAGCCGCCAAGGTTGGCGGGGTCGTCACCAAAGCTATATCGAGTTGTCGTGCCCGCCCGGCAGGCGTATTCCCACTCGGCCTCGGTCGGCAACCGATAGCCATCCGCGCGCCAGTCGCAGCGCCACTGGTCTGATTGCTGGGAGTAGCAAGGCCGATAACCCGCCCGCGCGGACAGCCGGTTGCAGAATTCGACGGCGTCGAACCAGGTGACATCGGTAACTGGCAAACGCCCCTCGGCTTCTGATTGAGCTGCGGAGGATTCCGGCATGATCCGTCGGTAGAGTTCCACCGTCACCGGAGTGATCGCGATGCGAAAGGGCGAAACCGTGACTTCGTGTCGCGGCTTCTCGTTGTTGCGGGCCAGGTCGTCCGAATCCGGCGAGCCCATCAGAAACCGGTCGCCCGGCAGGTCCACCATCAGCAGGGAACCGTCCCGCACGGGGCGCGGCTTGGCCGGCTTGACCGTGGCTTGGGCCGGGTTGGGCTCGTCGAACACTGGTGTCGCCGTGTAGCCCAGCCAGCCGAGCGCGGCGAACAGCGCCAGCCATGCCACCGCCCAGCCCGGCGCTTCCAGATAATAGAAACCCGCCCCGCCGACGCCGCAGCCCAACACGATGCCGGCCGGGATCACCACGGACAGCGGCAAGCGATCCAGCCAGCGCAAGGGCTGCTGGAGTCGCCCCTGATGGAGAAGTCGAGGTTTCATGAGGCCGTATTGCCTTGAGAGAAAAGCACCATGCTGGCATTCAAAATTCGTTCGGGAGAATGCTCGTGCCTCGTTTTTTGAGCTTTTCGGCGTGGGCGTTTCACCGATCGTCTTGGACATGGCTGGCCTGCGATGGACGACTGACGCAGCCTCCCCACCACGCGGGTCGAGGTTTAAGCCGGGTCGCTGTCCGCTTCGTGTCCCGTATCGGGTTCCGCTTCGTTTTCCGGGCGGGACTTACGGGGCTTGCGCGGTCGATACGGCGCCCGACGTGCCCAGGTGGTCATGGCGGGGGAATGCAGATCGAAGCCCCGAGCGGCGGCTTCGAAGGCCGCCCGGTCGACCAGCGCCTCGAAGCCCGACACCCCATGATGGAGCAGCAGGATGTGCAGCGCCCCCAACAGCCGGCTGACCGGCGGGGGGACTTGGCGCTGACCGGTGCCGTTGAGCCAGCGCTTGACACTGGTGCGATCCCGGCCCAGCAACAAGCCCAACGCCGTGTCGGGGTCGGCCAGTTTTCGGTTGCTTTGCGCCAGGGCGCGCCGATAGGCGGGCAACATTTCCGCCGGGGTGGGAAAACGCGGCAGGTAATGCACTTCGGGATGGGTCAGCAGGGCGCGGGCCAACATCGCCACCCCCGCATCCTGAATCAGACTTTCCGGCCGCTTTTGGTAGTAATGCCAACGGATCAGCGGCATGCCCAACAGATAGCAGCAGTCGGCGATGTTGAGCCCCAGCCATTGGCGCAGCAACAGTAAATCCTTGCCCCGCAGCGCGCGGCTTTTGAGTTCTTCGAGTTGATGTTCGTCGGGCAGAGGCATCGCCATGGAATGGGTCTTCCGGAGCCAGGGTCAAGGGAACGGGGACGGTGGGTTACTCGGCCGCCGGGATGGGATCGTCGGCGGCATCGGGTGTCGCCTTTTTCGGTTTCTTCCTGGCACCCGGCTGGCGCCGGACCGGCGGACGCGGATTGGA
>DAOTGT010000075.1:0-15286 GCA_035447285.1 Candidatus Competibacter sp. | reverse complement strand
CCAGGCGCCGGTCGTGGCCGGCGATGCCCAGCGCGGCCCGGCGCACGCGGCCGTGGGCGAGCAGTTGCGACAGCACCCAGGCGGCGGTGTTGCTCGGTACAGCGAAACCGATCCCCTGGGCGCCGGCGATGATGGCGGTGTTGACGTCGACAACCCGGCCGCCCAAGTCCACCAGGGGCTCACCACCTATCAGTTTCTCCTGACGGGGCAGAGGCGATAGAAGGGGGGTAAAGGTTGTTGCATTTGTAGCTTCCGGCGGATCGCGCGCAGACCCCGGGTGAACCAGGAGACGGCGCCGCGGGCGAGCTTTCTAAAGCTCCAAGGGTCAGGATCGGTTTGTTCTTGCGTTTTTTTTCTAGGGGTGTTGGGTGATCGTATGCCTCCTCCCGGCCCCCGCGCACGCACCAGTACATGGCCAAGGCCATGATGCACACCCACCGATCCAGTCGATCCGGGGCTCGCAACTGAGTGTCTTCCAACTGAAATCCGCGACTTTTGAAGTCCGAAAACAGGGGCTCAATGGTTTAATCACAAATGACAAATTTTGCCTGATCCACACCGGACGGCTGGCGTTGAGTGGGTGGCGCCGACCGTTGCGGCTGCGTGATCCTGCGACGGCGACGTACCTTCACGAGGTTTCCGTTCCTCGTGGAGGTGCCTATGAAGCCGTCATGGCGTGTGCATCGATGCCTACAGGCGAGCCCGGACGGGGCGCGGCGGTGGGATCGAGCTGACCAGCACCTGCTGCGCTGGGCGATGCTAACCGAGCCGGAGGTGATCCATGAGTCTGGCGATTTATGTTCGGGTTTTGACCCAACGGCAAGCCCACGCCCAAACGATCGAGCAACAATTGGAGCGGTTGCGAACCCACATTCGAACCCAAGGCTGGGAACTGACCTTGGAACACATCTTTCGCGACGACGGTTACAGTGGAGCCAGCCTGAACCGACCGGGCCTGGACCGTTTGCGAGATGCGGTCCGGGCGGCGGAGGTGGATCGGGTGCTGATCACCGATCCCGACCGATTGGCGCGCAACTATGTGTCTTGATCCGATGCTACCGCCAAGAGGCAGGGTTGATAACCGATCTGGTACCGGGTGTCGTTTTCAGAAGTCGACTTCTGAAAACGACACCCGGAGCGAGTCTCGACCTGCCTAAGGATCGCCGGAGACCTGCCCAAAGATGAGACGCAGACTTCTCGTGTTCTCTGTTATCACCGTCATAAAATCTCCCCCCGCGGGGCGGTTGGCGCAGGGATTCACGACAACGCTTTCCACCCCGAGAGCCCGCAGGCGTTCGATGCTCTCTTGCGCGGGCTCGCCCTCCCAAATCATCCATTTCGCGGGATGGTCCCTCAGAATTCCTTCGAGCTCGTTCCACAGGCTTTCACTCGGGACCTCGTCCGGTTCCCACATCACGCTCCTCAGATTCAGCCCATAGCGACGCGCCAGGTACTGATAAACGGGATGCGACGCCAACAGGGGGCGGCCGGGATCTAAGCGGGCGATTTCGGCGATCCGTCCGTCGATCTCTAGCAAGTCGCGCTGGAGCGCGAGCAGATTCCGGTCCATCCGCTCCTTCGCGTCCGGGCGCTTGCGGGTTACGGCCTGTGCGATGGCTTCGGCCTGATGCGCGGCCTGGCTCAGGTCCAGCCAAGTGGTGAAGGCCACTCCGCCGTGGGTGTGCTCGCCGCCGGGGCCGTGGCTGTGGCTGACCTCCTCGGACTCTCGGATGTACGCGTCCCTGAACGCCCGCGAGGTATCGACCATGCGCGAGCGTGGCAGGCTGACCTTGCTCATCCACTTGGCGTAATCGGCGCCATTGAGCAGAATCAGGTCCGCAGCCTGATAGGCGGCGATGGTCTCGACATCCGGCATCCAGGACGCGGGGTCCACGTCCCGCGGCGCCGGGAAGGTCACCACGGCCAGATCGCCGACGATCCGCTCGGCGAAATAGGCCAGCGGGTAATTGACGGTGTAGATCCGCAGCTCGTCTTCCGCGAAGACCCCTGGCGCGGAGAACAGTACGATCAGGACCGTGATTGCCACCCACCCCGCCGGCCGTTTGATAGGCTGCATATTCAAGCTCCGAGTGGTCAGCGAATGAACAGGGTTCGCACCAGCGGTTCGTCGAAGTGCGCGACGACAGTGATGAGCAAAGCCGTGAGCAGCGCGGCAACCGCCAGGATGATGGCGATCTCCGCGCCCAGTAGCCGGGCGATGGTCGTGCGGCTGCAGCCGAGCTTGAAGATAGTTTGAATCTCTCCCTGGCGCAGGCGAAGCGACAGGGCAAGCACCAGGGCCAGGGCGAGGATGGTTGCCATCCCCACCATCAGGATGACCGCATCCAGGACGTTCTTGATGCGGAAGATGTTCGCCAGCAACCCTTCGATCGCTTCTCCGGGGACCAGGATCTGCTGCAACTCTCGCTCCTCGCTTGCTCCGACGTAGCGGCCACGCAGGAGGGCGCCAGCCTTTTCGTCGTGCGGCAGGGCGATGATCGCCGTGATCGGGTAGTCCGCAGGACTGCCGTGGAAGTGGAAGCTGTCGATGTTCTCGGGGGTGATCTCCGTGTACTGGAGGAGCTTGGACGTCGCCGTCACCTGACCCTCGGAGCGCTCCATGACCAGGCTCGGGTCGGTGACCGTCATCAGGTCCTGGTGGCCGTGCACCAGTCCCTGGACGACCCATGTGGTCTTTAGGTCGACGAAAATGGCCAGGTCGTCGGCGCTGTGTGTCGGCGCCAATACCCCCACCACCCGCATCTTCAGCGGATAGACCCCGGCAAGATCGAACAAGGTCTCCGGGGAGGACAATAATGAGTCCCCCGGACCGAGCCCGAGTTCCTCGGCCGCGCGGGCGCCAAGTACGCACTCGCCGAGCAGCGCGAGATTGCGACCCTCGGCAATCGAAAGCCCCCGAAAGTCGAAGTAATCCAGATTGGTCCCGACGATGGGAAAGCCCCGCGCCTTAAAACGCACGTAGAGGGGGATAGGCAACGCCAGGTCGGTGTCCGCAACGCGCTCGACGGCGACCATGGAGATGAGTTCCGGTACCGTCTCGCCGAAGTACAGGCTGTTCATCACCAGGTCCAGGGAGCTGCCCTTGGTACCCACCATGAGGGGCGTGGTTTCGGCGCGGGAGAGGAGTTGACGCTCGCTCTCGTCGAGCAACAGCTCCAGGGACAAGGGCAGCACCGCGATCAGGGTCACGCAAGCGATGAGCGTCAGGCCGCGGACCCAATTGAAGGTCAGGTAGCGCCAAGCGACGTAGAAGCTATCGATCACGCCGAGGCTCCCATTTGGGAATCGGTTTGGAAGTCAATGAAGTCGACGACCCGGTCGAATCGGGGGAGCAGCTCGTGATCGTGGGTGACCGCGAGCAGGGTGGCGCCGTGGGCATCGACACTGTCGAACAGCAGGTCGAGGATGCGCCCCTTGTTGCGCGGGTCCAGGTTGCCGGTGGCCTCGTCGGCGAGAATCAGCCGGGGGCGGGGCAGCAAGGCGCGGCAGATGGCGACGCGCTGCTTCTCACCCTGGGAGAGGTGGTCTGGATGGCGCTTGAGCTTGTCGCTTACCCCCAAGCTCTCGGCGAGCTGACATGCCCGCTCCGGACCTGCCGGTCCAGACGCAGCGCGCCGGTGATGCGGTAGGGATGGAGGATGTTGTCGAGCACGTTGAGATAGCCTAGCAACTCGAAATCCTGGAAGACGAAGCCGATATGGCGGATGCGGAAGTCCCGTCGGCGGGCGTCGCTCAGCGCGCCGATATCGGCGCCCGCCACCCGTACCTCACCCCTGCGTGGGCTCATGATGCCGGACACCAGATTGAGCAGCGTGGTCTTGCCGGAGCCGCTTGGTCCGATCACCGCCAGCTTTTCACTCTCCTGCATCTGGAAGGATGGGATGTCCAACTGGAAGGCGCCGTCTGGATACGCAAAGTGCAACCCGCGGATGTCGATCACCGGGCCGGTCTCGCAGTATCGGTATCCTGGTCGGTCACCGCCGCGTCGGCGTTTATCGCGGGTGGCGGATCGACACGCCGCTCGTCCCGCAGCTCCAGACCGACGATCTTCCAGGCACCGTCCCGTGCGGCGACGGTCACCACCGCCTCGTAACGGTTCTTGCGCTGGTGCACGTGCCCCCAGTGGCCGACGGTGCCGAGCGCCGTCCAGATGCCGTGCAGGGCATAGGTGAGACCGTCGCCGTCGATGCGCTTGGCGCGGGCGGACTCTACGATGACTTCCTTGACCTTGGCCTGGGCACCCCCGGCCTGCTGGACGGCCAGGGAGCGGCGGTTTTGCAGATAGATGTCGGTCAGCAGGTCCCCGCTGACGGTCAGGGCGAGCTTGTCGTAGACGTCCTCCTCCTCGCGGAAGTCGAAGGCGCGGTAGACGTTCTTGAGCAGGGTCTGGAGCAGTGCCGCCACCCGCTCGTCGTTCAGCTCGCCGGCCATGAGCGCCGGTCGGCTGACGGCGATCTGGGCGAAGGGATAGGCGGCGGCGGCTGTCGCGAGAAACAGGGCGCCCACGGCCAGGGGCAAACGCAAAGGCTTTGCGCGACGCCGGCTCGACAGGATCCAACCGCCGGTAGCGAGAAACCCGACCAGGCAGAGGAGACTCACGACAGGAATGCGCAGCTCGCCGAGCGATCCCGCAACCTCGGTCCGATGAACCGTCGGCAACTGGTAGTGCTTGAGGTAGTTGGTCCAGGTGTGGACGTGGTCCTCCGGCGTCAGAAAGGTCGGCAGCGGTCCGGCCGGGTCCGTCGAAGTCGCCGGTACACGCTGGATCTGGTCGGTGAACAACTCCCAGTCCACCGTCACCTCTTGCGGCATCCCGTCGGTGATGTAGGTGAGGATGACCCCAACGACCGCCGAGTCGATCTCAAGGCGCTCGGGGACCTCCAGGATCTGGACACCGGTGAGGCCGAGCTTCACGTAGTTGCTGCGGTCGAGGATGGGCTTCACCGGTTTGCCGTCCACCTTCACCGGATTCTTGTGCAGCAGAAACTCGCCGATGCGCTGCTTGAGGGGCTCCAGCTCGTCGATCTCGATGTAGCGGTCGCCTCGTAGACCCAGATCCATCCACTGGCCAAGATCCTTCACCCGGGTCAGGATCTCGTGGCGCACCTCGTAGGGCTCCACGTAGAGGAAGGACATCAGGGCATCCTTGTGGTGGCGGCTGAGGTTCGGATTGTCGAATTTCGAGTACCAGGGGTCCGGGTCCAGGATCAGGGTGCTGGGGGCGCCCAGGTAGCGGAAGTCGATCACCGGCACGGACTTGTGGTAGGCGATGAAACCAATGCTGACCGCCGCCCGGCCCTCGGCATCCAGCGGCGGGCTGATGGTCAGCGTTTTAGGCTGAGTCTCCCCAAACGGGTAGACCAGCTCCGTATAGAGCACCCGCTTATCCACCGGGGCTACGGGCGCCTTGCGGTTGGTGTAGGGGTTGACCATTCCGGCGAAGGGCGAGAAGCGGTCCTTGCGCAGGCACGGCTCGGCGAGGCGCAGCTCCGCCCGCAGCGTTTCGCCCTGGTCGGTGACGAACCGCAGACCCTGCTCCGAAAACTGCTTGAGCCGCTCGGCCAGCGGGGGGCGATCGATCTTCAAGTCCTTCATCCAGTCGTCGGGGATCAGGTCCTTGAACACCTTTAGGTCGCTGACGTAGACCTCCAGCGCTACCTCGACACGGTCGCCGAAGACGGTGATCTCGGCGATGTTGGGGGCCGTTTCGGCGCCGGTGAGGTTGATCCAGTCGGAATGCGCCGGCGCAACGGCAAAGAGGGCGGCCAGGAGGGCGCAACCAAGGATTGGTAAGTGCCCACACAGGCGGCGAACAGGGCTGTTCCGAAAGATCGGCATCAGTGATTCAACGCCTTCTCCATGTCCTCAACCGCGGAGATTAGAGGGGCGTTGCTTAACTGGATGAAGCCCGATTGCGGTCGGTCGAAATCGAGGATGACCAGCATCAGGAACGCGAGCATCAGAACGAACTCAGCCATTCTCAGGCGACTCATGCTGCCCTTGAGCCCGGCATTGTGCCCGGCCACCGACAATGACAGGGCCGCGATGGTAAGCAGTAATAGGGTCACGACCGGCGGCATCCGGTCGAAGGCGGCCGTGTTGCGCCGGGTTTGTGCGTCCAACACCTCGGTGACGGCCTGCATCATCGAGGCCTCGTAGGACCCCAGGGTCTTGTCTCGCAACGCCTGCCCCAGCGCTGGCCACAACCGGGATTGGGCCTCGGTCATGCGATTCAGCAGGACCTTGCGGGACTTGCTGTCTTTGACCTGCTCCTCGGTGACGATCCGCGTGCGGGCATAGTCGAGCAGGCTCTCTCGCAGCGCGCCGCGACTCGGCTCCGCCAAGAAATCGGCCTTGAGGAAGGCGGTGCCGATGGCGTTCGCCTCCTCCACGATCGCATTCTTGCGGGCATCGGCCCGGCTCAGAGCCTGTGCAAAAACTCACCACGTAAAAACATAGGCTTACTGATGATAGGGTACCTTTCACGCCAGAAAAGCCGCGATATCTTCTATATGTATTTGTTTTTAAAAAATTTAGTTTTTGTACAGTCTCTCAGCGTGAAGGCGTAGGTGAAGGCCAGCATCAGGCCCAGTAGCGCGAGCATGGCGCTCAGAGTTACGTCACCACGCGTCGCCTTCTCGGCCGAGTCGCTGGCGCGGCGCTGCCGAAGCCCAATGCGATATCCCGCCTCGACGGCGACGGAAAGCAGGAGCACGAACGCCAAGGCGTCCACCCACAACGGAATGTCGTAGAGACCGGGCATTTCCATCGCAATTTCCTCATCAGGGACCACCAGGCCTGGCAAACCAATCGGGGTGTTGTGAATACAGGGCCGAGCGGCTCGAAAGCGGCGACCGGATCTGAGCCGAAACCCTCGGGGCGGTCGCTTTGCCGGCAAGCTTGTTCGGGGTTACTTGCGCTTTCTGGTCCAAGCGCTTGCTTGTTTGAGTATATCATACATCCAAACATCCTTGACATGCAGCAAGGTTATGCTAAACATACATAATTGTAGGGTCTCAGTATGAAAAGCAAAACGAAGCCCAAGCCACGCCTTTCGCGACAGGACTGGATTGATACAGCCATCCAACAGCTGCTTGAGGCAGGCATCGGCGCGGTCAGTGTCGAGCCGCTGGCGGCGCGTCTCGGTATCACAAGAGGCAGCTTCTACCACCACTTCGCCGATCGCGAGGAGCTGTTGCGGGCCATGCTCGATCACTGGGCCGAGCGGTGGAGTCGCTCGATTCGGCAACAAGTCACGGCGCTCGGACTGGACCCGAGCACGACGCTGTTTGCACTCATGAAGGCGATTCGCAGCAACCGAGCCGCGGACTACGACGCACCTTTTCGTGCCTGGGCGTTACACGATCCCATGGCGCGCGCCGTGGTCCAGCAGGTCGACGAGGTGCGCCTCGGCTTCATCCAGTCGCAATTCGAGGCCCTGGGGTTCGCCGGGCTCGATGCAGAAAGCCGGGCGCGTCTGTTTTTGCACTACGAGATGGCCGCGCCAGCGATGTTCGCGAGTCCCGATGCCGAGCGGGATGAGCAGCTGCTCGTGGAGCGCCATCGGTTCCTGACGACGGCTCATATTGACTGATTGATCTTGGCCACCCCCGGAGGAGGAACGCATGAGGTTCAACAACAAAACACCGGCGGGCATGGTCACCGCCAGTCTTGCCGTCGGCCTGGTTGCCGGATTGGCCCTGATAGCCGGCTCACCCTGGATCTCCACGAGCTACGCCGAGGAGGCAGCAGCATTGTCTCCCACGAAGGCCCGACCCAGGGACACCTACTATCCGAACACCGAGGACCTAGCCCCCGACGAGATGCGGGTCATCGCCTGCGGCACCGGGATGCCGACGACCCGCATGAAACAAGCCGCCGCCTGTTTCCTCGTGGAACTCGGCAATGGCGACAAGTTCTTGTTCGACGCGGGCAGCGGCTCGGCCGAGCGAATCTCCGCGCTGCAGATTCCCTATAACTACCTGGACAAGATCTTCATCGGCCACCTGCACAGCGACCACTTCGGCGCGGTCCCGGAGTACTGGATCGGCGGCGCGCTGATGGGCCGCAACCAGCCGCTGCGCATCTGGGGGCCGAGCGGCCGGATTCCCGAGCTCGGTACCACCGCCGCGATGGATGCGATGCAGAAGATGTTTCTCTGGGATATCACCGGGCGGGTCGGCAACGTCGATCCGCGCGGCTACAAGCTTGAGGTCCACGAGTTCGATTACAAGGGCGAGAATCAGGTCGTTTATGACGAAAACGGGGTCGTGATCCGCTCTTTTCCGGCGGTCCATGCGATCGACGGCGCGGTCAGCTACTCGCTGGAATGGAACGGGCTGAAGTTCGTGTTCGGCTCCGACACCTTCCCCAACCAGTGGTTCAACAAGTACGCCAAGGACGCGGATATCGCCGTCCACGAGTGCTTCATCGCGGTGCCCGACATCGTCAAGAAGCTGGGCTTCACGCCGGAGTCCGCGCTGCTGGTCGGCACCCAGATCCACACCGCGCCGGAGGCCTTCGGCAAGGTCATGAGCGAGGTGAAGCCGCGCATGGCGGTCGCCTACCACTTCTTCAAGGACTTCGACACCACCGCACAGGTGTACAAGCGCATCCGCAAGACCTATGACGGACCGCTCAGCCTCGCCGAGGACTTCATGGTGTGGAACGTGACGAAGAAAGGGATCCGCGAGCGCATGGCGGTCGTCGAGGAAAGCACCTGGTCGCCGCCGACCACCCGACCGAACGTCGCGCCGAGCAAGGACGATCGTGCCAAGTTCGCCGAGAAGAAGGGGTTGCCCGCCGAAGCCATCGGCTACTCGGACTTCATCGTCAACGGCAAGTGGAATGTCGACGATGTGCTGCGCCCCATCTACCAGGAGGCCAGCGAGGCGGTCGGGCGGGAGTTCCCGTATCCAAAGAAATAGAGCCGGCAATGCCGCGGCGCATCTTGCACCGCCAGGTGACAAGTGCGTCTATTCTTTGAATCGCCAGGTTGGGCCTGTGGACCCGTACGTATGCAAGCTCACCGGGTGTTTGATATGACCAACAACGACGCTTGTGGAGGAGATCAAATGAGACGCAACAGGTTAGAAAGCACAGGGCATTTCGCCTGCCTTGGCGTGGTCGCACTGGTTCTGGGACTGGCGACGCTGGGCCTGACGGCGCCGGCATCAGCCGCTGACAAACCTAACATCCTCGTTATCTGGGGCGACGACATCGGCGGCTTCAATATCAGCGCCTACAACCAGGGCATGATGGGCTACCAGACCCCCAACATCGACAGCATCGCCAAGGAAGGCGCTCTCTTTACCGATTGGTATGGCCAGCAGAGCTGCACGGCCGGTCGCGCCGCGTTCATCACCGGGCAGTCACCGATCCGCAGCGGGCTGACCAAGGTTGGCCTGCCCGGCGCGCCCGAGGGCATGAAGAAGGAAGACCCGACGATCGCCACCCTGCTCAAGGCGCAGGGCTATGCAACCGGCCAGTTCGGCAAGAACCACCTCGGCGATCGCGACGAGATGCTGCCGACCGCCCACGGCTTCGATGAATTCTTCGGCAACCTCTACCACTTGAACGCCGAGGAAGAGCCGGAGAATGTCGATTATCCGAAGAACCCGGAATTCAAGAAGAAGTTCGGTCCCCGGGGCGTAATCCACTCCTTCGCCAACGCGGATGGCACCCAGAAGATCGAGGACACGGGACCACTCACCAAGAAACGCATGGAGACGGTGGACGAGGAAGTCACCAAGGCGGCGCTCGCCTTCATGGAGAAAGCGCACAAGGACGGCAAGCCGTTTTTCGTGTGGTGGAACAGCACGCGCATGCACATCTTCACCCACCTCAAACCGGATTCTGACGGAAAGACCGGTCTCGGTATCTACGCCGACGGCATGGTTGAGCACGATGGGATGGTCGGTCAGTTGCTCGAAAAGCTGAAGGACCTCGGTATCGCCGACAACACCATCGTGATGTACTCCACCGACAACGGCGCCGAGACCTTCACCTGGCCGGACGGTGGGACGACCGTGTTTCGGGGCGAGAAGAACACCAATTGGGAGGGCGGCTATCGCGTGCCGACGCTGATCAAATGGCCCGGGGTCATCAAGCCCGGGACCGTCGTCAACGACATCGGTGCCCACGAGGACATGCTGCCCACCCTGGTTGCCGCGGCCGGGGATACGACAGCCACGGCGGATCTCCTGAAGGGTCGCAAGATTGGCGACATGACCTACAAGGTCCATATTGACGGCTATGACCTCGCCCCTGCCCTCAAGGGCGAGGCAGCCTGGCCGCGCAAGGAGTTTATCTACTGGACCGACGACGGAAGCGTCGCCGCGCTTCGCTACGGCAATTGGAAGATGACATTCCTCGAACAGAAGGCCGAGGGTCTCGAAGTGTGGCAGCAGCCATTCACCGCCCTGCGGACCCCGCTGCTGGTCAACTTGCGCATGGACCCCTTCGAGCGCGCCCAGGAGGAGCACGCCATGGGCTACCAGCGCTGGTATCTGGAGCACATGTTCGCCATCGCGCCCGCCAGCGCCTACGTGGGTAATTGGCTGCAGAGCTTCAAGGAGTTCCCACCACGCCAGAAGCCGGGCAGCTTCAATCTCGATCGCGTGATGGAGGCGGTGACCGCCGGCTCGAAGAATCAGTGACGCCGAGCAAGCCGAGAGAGTGACCGCAGCGGGGGGCCACATCCGCGGAGTGGATGTGGCCCCGCGGAGCCGGTCCGGGGCGTATGGCCAAGGGCACGCATGGAGTCAGACCCCAATCCGGCTCTGAGCTTATGACGCCGCTATTTGGTGGGACATGGGCGCTCAGCGAATTCGAATCAAACCACTGAGAAACTGACAATGGCCGACACGACGGCTGGAGGTCAGAGATGAAGACGAAGATGAACAAAATTGCATTCGCGGCCCCGGCCGCGCTGGTTGCCGCCGGGCTGCTGCTCGCCTCGGGACCCGGCTTTGCCACCGAGCAGGCAGAGCAGCGCCGCGACGCACGCGACGTTAAGCAGGACACCCGTCAGGAGGCGCGCGAAACCAAGCAGGATTGCCGGGCGGCGGATGAGAAGAGCAACGCCGACTGCCGCCAGGACAAGCGCGAAACCAAGCAGAAGGGCCGCCAAACGGCCCGCGACATCAAGTACTGAGGCGTTCGGCTGTCCCCAGTCCGCGGACGCGGTGACGGCACCGCAGCGGAGTTTTTCCCACCCACCGGCAACAGCACGAAGGCCGGGGTATCTCATAGAGGCAACAATGTCGACCCAGCTTTCCCTGCGGCAATTCGCTTCCAAACGCGCGGCCACCGGCGCGGTAACGGCCGGTCTGGTCAACGCGCTCGTGGTTTACCTGTCGCTGTCCGGCCTATCCGAGGTACCCATCTTCGCCCTGGTCGCCGAGCACTGGAAGCAGTCGCTCGTGGGAGCCCTGGTCCCGCGGGCTGTGCTGATCAGCCTGCTGGTGACCGTCATGACGGTCTGGGCGACGGTTCGAGGCAGCACGGCGGGTCAAGTGCACCCACCTGTGGCCCCTGGCGCGCCTTGGATCGGAAAGACCTTGAAGATCGGCCTGACACGCTCGGTCTATGGCTTGTTACTGGTGCTCATCATTGCCCTCGTGCTGCGTGCGCTGCTACCGACCTACACCACGGTGCCATCAACCTGGGTGATGGTGCTCGTCGCCCTGTTCGCGGCGGTGATCGCCTACCTGATGTCCTACACGGCCGTGATGCGGGTTGCCCGGCACATCGAGGACAACCGCGGCAAGGATGACGGCATATAGCCACGGCGCATGAGCAAACGTGCGCGACCGATAACGACCACTGAAGAGGCAGGTGCGTTACGCGCGTGGGAGAAGCATGAGTCTGATCGACAAGGCCAAAGAGCTTTCCGGACAAGCGGTAGAGCAGGCGGTAGAAAAGGTCGGAGACCGGGGTGGGGATGACCTTATGGCCAACGATGCGTGGCACCGAGAAGCAACAAGGGTCAATGCCATTCTGGACGAGAACCACTGCGAGTAGCGCATCTGTGGATTCGAGGTGAAAAACAGCATCCCGCCCAAGATTGTATTCGCCGTGTCGCGGGAATCCGAATGACGCAGCGCAATGGCGATATTGACCGATTACCCGTGCGGCGACCGACCTGTTGGTGACAATCAGACCCGGAGTAAACAGACAATGCACCTTCGCCCACATCGATGGATCTTGCCCACGCTGCTGTGTGCCAGCGCAGCTACCACCTACCCTGTCACTGCGGAGGCTGCTGATACCACCAGTGGCAACGACTGGCAATACAGCGCCTCGCTCTACATGTTTGCACCCGCAATCAAGGGGACGACAGCGGCTGGCTCCGACATCGACGTGAGCTTCGACACCCTGATCCACAATCTCAACATGACCTTCATGGGCGCCTTCGAGGCCCGCAAGGGCAAATGGTCTGCCCTGGTCGACGTGCTCTACCTGAACGTTGGCGCGAACGAGGGCGCCCAGGTGCCGCTGACCGATTCGCTGGGTCGGCCGCTGGGCATCCAGGCCGACGCCAGCCTCAAGCTGCGCGGCTGGGTACTGGACGCCGTCGGTGGGTATAACGTCTACGACACATCTCAGGCGTCGGTGGACGTCATCGCCGGTTTGCGCTACCTGGAGATGAAGACCAGCTTCGGTCTCGGCCTCCAGGGCCAGCGCCTCGGCCAGGCGATCGAGTCGGATACCAACGCGACGGTGTGGGACGGAGTCGTCGGTGTCAAGGGCCGAGCGAATCTTGCGGGCGACTGGTTCCTCCCCTTTTATCTCGACGTCGGCACGGGTGACTCGGACCTTAGAGCCTGTGCAAAAACTCACCACGTAAAAACATAGGCTTACTGATGATAGGGTGCCTTTCACGCCAGAAAAGCCGCGATATCTTCTATATGTATTTGTTTTTAAAAATTTAGTTTTTGTACAGTCTCTTACCTGGCAGGTGCTCGCCGGGATCGGCTACCGATTCGACTGGGGCGATGTATCGCTGGCCTACCGGTACCTGAAATGGGACCTCGGCTCCAGCAGCCCGATCGACGACATCGGCTTCAGCGGTCCTCATCTGACCGCGACTTTTCGGTTCTGACTTAGGACTACCGGACAAAACCTCTCACGAGCGGTCAACCCATGACACGGGTCAGGAGTTTCGATGCGCCTGAAAGACATTGCGCGCCGCTTGCCCGAGGAGGTCTGGAGGTTGTTTGAGCCGATTTTGCCCCCCGGGTCTGGTGTGGGAATGGTCGTCCACCCAAGAGCCATCACGACGGTGTCCACGCCTTGCAGTACGTGCGGGTCACGGGGATTCCTGGAACTGCGGGGGTTCAAAGAGACGATCCGATTGTTCACAAGAACATTCAGGGGAAGACCGATGCATCATCCACAGCACACGTTCGATCGCTCCCAGGTAGGTACGGCATCCGGTCTCCCCGTGCGGGCCGTCCCATCATGAGTTGCCCCAGCAACACAATACTAAGGGTAAGTATGAACATCATCGGCTGGTGGGTCGGGTGGCTACTGTTTTTGGCATGGGCGCTCGCAACAACCGTTCACGCTCAGCCGCCGGCCACGCCTTATACATTACCCGATGTCACCACCCGGCCTTGGACCGGCGACCTGGACGGCATGATCCAGCGGCGGCAAATTCGGATTCTGGTGCCCTATTCCAAGACCTTCTATTTCGTTGACCGAGGCACCCAGCGCGGCTTGGCTTACGACACCGGCCATCTGTTCGAGGATGATCTCAACCGGACGCTCCATAACCAACACATCCGCGTCCATATCGTGTTCGTACCCGTGGCCCGTGACAAATTCATACCTTACTTGTTGGAAGGTCGCGGGGATATTGCGATGGCTAACCTGACCATCACCCCGGAACGCCTCCAGCAGGTGGATTTCACCGAACCGACCCGCCGCAACGTCGCGGAAATCGTCGTCACCGGTCCGGCGTCCGGACCCATCACGGCGGCGCATGCACTCTCGGGCCAGGAGGTGTATGTCCGTCGGTCGTCGAGTTTTCGCGAAAGTCTGGAGCAGCTTAACGCCGAGTTCGTCAAGGCCGGCCAGGCGCCGGTGAAATTGCGGCTCGCGCCCGAGGATCTGGAGACCGAGGATATTCTCGAAATGGTGAACGCCGGCCTGGTCAAGGCCACCATCGCCGACGATTACGTCGCCAGGTTCTGGCAACAAGTCTTCCCCAAGGTCGTACTCAACAAAGAGGCGGTGATCCGCACTGGCGGCGACATCGGTTGGATGATCCGCAAGGACAGTCCCCAGCTTAAGGCGGAACTTAACGCCTTTCTCGCCCGCTATCCCCAGGGTTCGGTGCGGCGGAATCTGTTGCTGCAACAGTACTGGAAGAGCGCCAACTACGTAAAAGACGCGGTTTCCCAGGAAGAGCGGGCCAAATTCGAGCAGATGGCGACCTTCTTTCGCCAGTACGGCCGCCAGTATCGACTGGATTACCTGTTGATGGCGGCACAGGGTTATCAGGAATCGCGGCTCGACCAGACCGTCAAGAGCAAGGTGGGGGCCATCGGTGTGATGCAGGTAATGCCCGCCACCGGTCAACAATTGCAGGTCGGCAATATCCGCCAGTTGGAGCCGAATATCCACGCGGGGGTGAAATACATCCGCTTCATGATGGACCGATATTACGAGAAGGAACCGATGGACCCACTCAACAAGGGCCTGTTCACCTTTGCCTCGTATAACGCAGGGCCAAGGCGCATCGCGCAACTGCGCCAGGCGACCGCCCAGCGGGGATTTGATCCCAATACCTGGTTCAACAACGTCGAACTGATCGCGGCGGAGAAGATTGGTCGAGAGACCGTGACCTATGTGTCGAACATCTACAAGTACTACCTCGCCTACACCCTTCTCACCGAGGAACAGGCGGAACGGGCCAAGGCTAGGGAAGCGCTGAAGCAGGAAACCAGGCAGTAATCCCGGCGGACTGTTACGTGGGGGCGGTTGATGACGATGAGCGTAACCAGTCGAGCGCCGGGTAGCGCGGGAGCGGGTGGGTATCTTGCCGGGTTGACCGGCACATGGGTCGATTGCGATCGACGAAAACCTAATCACCCGAGGAACCCACTGATGACGATGATGTGGCCGTTGATGACCGAAGATAAGCGGTTGGCGTTGTCGAGGCACTGGGCGGATCTAACCGGATTTGTCGCGGCGGCGGGCCGAGCGAGAGTGTCAGAAATTTTGTGTGTGAGCCGGGTGAGAGAATCAGTCATTGGGA
>DAOTGT010000074.1:0-16137 GCA_035447285.1 Candidatus Competibacter sp. | reverse complement strand
ACCTCGTTGGCTTCCATCATAAGTGAGGTGTCCACGTAAGGGGGGCAGGATCAAGTTGCTGGGCTTGGAATGGCAACGGGTCGATTTCGAGAACGGCCTGATCTACCTGGAAGGCCAGCACACCAAGTCCAATAAACGCCGTTCAATTCCAATCAATCAACCGGCGCGGGTGGCGTTGACCTCGCGGCGGGCGGTCGGAACCGGGCCGTTGGTGTTCGGCGGGGTGAAGGACGTGAAGCGGAGTTTTACCCATGCCTGCCAGATCGCCGGCATTGAGGATTTTCGCTTTCACGATCTACGGCACACCTTCGCGAGCTGGCTCATGCAGGCCGGCGCGGCATTGGTGGAAGTGCGGGATTTGCTGGGGCACGCCTCGATTGAGATGACCGAACGCTATGCGCATCTGGCGCCCGAACGCTTGCGCGGGGCGGTGGCGCGGCTGGAGGGGGCGTGAAAAATGTCAACCACGACTGGAGGGTGAGAATGTGAAGATGGAAAAGTACAAGTACGGGCAATGGGTGCGTGAGGTACGCAACGGGTCGTCACTGCGGGGGCAGGTAATGGCGGTCGTCGAATACGGCGACGACGAGCCGGACCTGCGGGGCACATGGTACGTGATTTATTACCTGATTCCTGCCCGCAATCAGTATTCGCGGCCGGAATGGCGACGCGGCACCGCTAGGCACGAATGGCTGGTGCCGCTGCCGGCGCGGCTGATACCGGCGCGGCTGCCATGATCCTCGGCCGCTGTGGCGCGGCTGGAGGGGGCCTGAAATGTCCCTTCCTGTCCACTCCTGTCCGCTCCTGTCCGCTCCTGTCCACTCCCAGGGCCGAAGGGCTTACAAAAATGAGGCTAAGTGCTTGAAAAGATGGCGCGCCCGGCGAGACTTGAACTCACGACCTTCGGCTTCGGAGGCCGACACTCTATCCAACTGAGCTACGGGCGCGCGGGGGATGGAAGAGCGTCAAGATACCCCGATTGCGCGCTTCCGTCTAGTGCCGGCGACGGCTTGCGGTACTCGATCCACGCTTCGCCACGCTAGCGGTCTCCGCCTCTCCGTCGGCCAACGACAAAGTACCGGTTTCCAGGCAATTCCAAATAACATTATAATCGGCATGCTTGGCCGTGCCCGAACCACAAGATAACAAGCCCAAACCAAAACCTTCCCACCAACGGTGCTCCCGCGAAGACTCGCACCTGACAACGGGTGACCGGTCGAATCGAGTCTGCCGCAACGTAGCCGGGGATGTGCAGGTTGACCATGCGTTCAATGAGGTGAGAGTGTGAACCCGCAAGTCGATAAATCCGTTGTCACCACGACCGTCACCCTGATTGCGGCATTAGTGTTGCTAGCAGTCGTGTTGTTCATGGCTGCTTCCCTCATCAGTGTGGTCGATAACATCGCCCCCGATGACGGTTCGCGAAAGCAATCTGCCGTGCTCGAACGCATCAAGCCGATCGCACGGGTCTCCTTCGAACAACCCAAACCGGTGGTTGCGGTACAGTTGTCCGCCAAGCAGGTCTACGACAAGGTCTGCGCGGCTTGCCATGCCACCGGCACGCTGGGTGCGCCCAAGGTCGGTGCCAAGGATCTGTGGGAACCTCGCTTCGCGCAGGGTCTCGACACTTTGGTAACCCATGCCACCAACGGCATCCGCGCCATGCCCGCCAAGGGTGGCGATCCATCGCTGACCGAAGCCAATCTTAAGGACGCCATCGTTTATATGCTGGAAGAGACGGGGATCAAGGCCGGAGCCGCGCCCGCCGCTGAGGCTTCCTCGACAAGCCCCGCTTCAGCATCGACCAAGACAGATCCGGCGGCACCCGAAGCCAAATAATCCACCCCGCTTCGGCATCGTTCCGATGCAAGGGCTATCCCATTGGGATGGCCCTTAATTTTTTCAGACGAACCCGTCATGCGTCCCGATATCCGCTATACCGAATCCCCTCATCGCGAGCGTCACCGCGACTGGGCCAATCTTCGTGCCCTGTTGCCGTACCTCTGGGAGTATCGCGGTCGGGTGTTGGCGGCGCTCGGTTGTCTGATCTTGGCCAAGGTGGCCAATATCGGCGTGCCGCTGGTGCTCAAGCAGATCGTGGACAGTATCGACGGCAACCGCCAAGCCATGGTGGTGCTGCCGGTGACTCTCCTATTGGCTTATGGCGCGCTGAAGCTGGGCAATGCGCTGTTTAGTGAATTGCGCGACGTGCTGTTTGCCCGGGTGCGTTACCGGGCCATGCGCCGATTGACCCTGCGTACCCTGGAGCATCTGCACAATCTGTCATTGCGGTTCCATCTGGAGCGTAAGACCGGCGCGATCAGCCGCGATCTGGAGCGGGGGGCGCGCAGCCTGAGCACCTTGCTGAATTATCTGGCCTTCAGCATCCTGCCAGTGGTGGTGGAATTCCTGCTGGCGGCGGCGTTGCTGCTAAGTGGTTATCCGCCGATTTTTACCCTGATCGTGTTTGGTAGCGTCGCCGCCTACGTCGCCTTCACCCTGGCGATCTCCAATTGGCGGATGGAGCATCGCCATCTTATGAATCGCCTGGAATCCCAAGCCGGCAACGAGGCGCTCGATAGTCTGATCAACTACGAAACGGTCAAGTATTTCGGCAACGAAAGCTGGGAACTGCGGCGCTGCGACGCAACCTTGGCGGGTTGGGAAAACAGCGCCGTGCTCAGCCAGACTTCGATGTCGGTGCTCAATTTCGGGCAGGGCGCGATCATCGCCGTCGGCGTCACCTTGATCCTGTTCGTCGCCGCCGGGCAGGTCGCCGCCGGACAGATGACGCTGGGCGATCTGGTGCTGGTCAACGCCCTGTTGCTGCAACTGTTCATCCCGCTGAATTTTCTCGGCATCGTCTACCGGCAAATCAAGTACGCCCTGGCCGACATGGACGATCTGGTGCGCCTGTTCGAGCGCACGCCGGAAATCCGCGATGCTCCCGCCGCGATCAACTTGACCGTCACGCGGGGCGAACTGCGGTTCGAGCAGGTGGATTTCAGCTATCAATCCGACCGACAGATTTTATTCGACGTGAGCTTTACCGTGCCGCCGGGTCACAAGCTAGCGGTGGTTGGCGCCAGCGGGGCCGGTAAATCCACGCTGGCGCGGCTGCTGTTCCGCTTTTACGACGTGACCGGCGGGCGCATCCTGATCGACGGTCAGGATATTCGCGATGTGACCCAGCACAGCGTGCGCGCCGCCATCGGCATCGTGCCGCAGGATACGGTGCTGTTCAACGATACGCTGTATTACAACTTGGCTTACGCCCGACCCGACGCCAGCCGCGAGGAGATCGCCGCCGCCGCCCGGATGGCGCAGTTGCACGACTTCATCGCCGCGCTGCCGGCTGGTTACGACACCGTGGTCGGCGAGCGCGGCCTGAAGCTGTCGGGCGGCGAGAAGCAGCGGGTGGCGATCGCCCGGACCATCCTCAAACGACCGCGCATTCTGATCTTCGACGAAGCGACCTCGGCGCTGGACAGCAAATCCGAACGCGCGATCCTGCAAGCCTTGCGCGCGGTGGCCGCCGATCACACCACCCTGGTCATCGCTCACCGGCTGTCCACCATCGTCGATGCCGACCAGATTCTGGTGTTGGAGCACGGCCGGGTACGGGAGCAGGGCACACATCGAGACCTGCTGCAACAGGATGGGCTGTACGCCCAGATGTGGACCTTGCAGCAGCGGGAGCAGGAAACCCAGGAGGAGGAGCGGTTGCTGGGTCTGGTTTGAGTCTACTCGTCGTCCCAGCCGTCCGTGCCGAAGGTCAACAGCACGCGCTCCGTTTCGCTCAGCACCACCAGGGCGCCAGCCTGCTGGCGTTGTAACCACACCAGACGTTCGTGATGTTCGCTGCGTTGCTCGTCGTCGATGTCCACCGCTTCATGCAGAATCGCCGTCAGTTCCGCGACCGCTTCTTCCAGTTCCTCCAACTCGTCCAGCAACTCCCGTCGCCGGAGCCGTAAATCGTGGAATGTGGCCATCGCCTTCTCCCGGAAAAACCGCCTCAATCGTGAAACCGTTCTATAACGGTCTCGTCATTCCCGAAAAACCGCTCACGATTCCCATGATCATGAACCCCGCCACCACCGCGTAAAGCAGTCGGGGCGCCCATTCCGCCAGCGTATCCCATTGCAGTTCCAGCCGGGCATCCCACTGGCGGAGTTGGTGACGAATGACGTCGTCCAACCGGCCCGCCGCCTCGCCGCTGGCGAACAAGGCCGTCGCGCCGGCATCGTCCACCACGCCGTAACGATGCAAGGTTTCGGCGATCCCTGACCAGTTGTCGGCCAGCGCCGCCGCCGCGCCCGCGAATCGGGCGCGCAACAGCGGATCGGCGACGCTCTTGCCGGCCAATGGCAGCGCTTCCAGAATCGGCACGCCGGATTCCAGCAACAGCAGCAGGCTGAACAGCCCATCGCGTCGTTGCTGCCGGGCCAGCAATCCGCCGAGGATGGGGATGACTCGCAGCAACTTGGACCCCGTCGCGCTGGTTTCTTCACGGGCCAGTTGTTGGCGATAGGCGAACGCGAGAAAGCGTAGACCGCCGTACAGCAACAGTGGCGGTGCGATGGCGCGCAGCAGATAACCGCCCGCGCCGATGGTGCCTTGGAACAGCGCTGGAAAGGGTGCGACGAAGCTGGCCAGCGTCAGCATCAGGAAGGGGAACACCAGCCGCGACTTCAAGCGGCCAAACAACTGGGCGCGGCTGGCGTAATGCTCGCTCAGACGTTTGTAGAGGGATTCCAGCCGCCCACCCGTTGCCGCCGCGCGCACCAGCCGCGCTTCCCACGGTAGCCATAGGCCGTTGTTTTGCCCCGCTTTCGCCAGATCCGCACCCTTGGCGAGCGCGGCGGCGGTTTGCGCCAAGGCTTGCCGTGCATCGGCGGGCAAATCGCGCCCGGTCATGGCGAAGGCTTGCGCGGGCAAAATACCCGCATGTTCCAGTGTCGCCAGTTGCGAGAACAGTTGGGAGCGTTGGTGGGAGGTTAATGGCACGAGGTTGCTCCTGGCGGATCGCAAGAGTTTGGTTGGGCGTTATGAACCGGCCAACGCTTTCAGCCGCCGCAGCTCCGCCAGTGCCTGTTCCGGCGCAAGCGTGTCAAGATCGAGTTCCGCCAACGCGGCGACCGCCGGATGCGCGGCTTCGCCGAATAAGGATAATTGCGGGCTCGCCGCCGATCGACCCGTTAACTCCCGCCGCAGCATCTGCCGCTCCAGCAATCGCAGCCGCTGACGAGCCTGCCGGATCACCACCGGCGGCACGCCCGCCAGCGCCGCTACTTGCAGGCCATAACTGCGGCTGGCCGGCCCATCCTGGACTCGGTGTAGGAACGCGATGGTGTCGCCATGCTCCACGGCGTCGAGATGGACATTGACGATGCCGGACTGCGCTTCCGGTAGCCGGGTCAACTCAAAATAATGCGTGGCGAATAGAGTGAAGGCCCGCGCCGTGCCCGCCAGATGCGCCGCGCAGGCCCAGGCCAGCGCCAAGCCATCGAAGGTGCTGGTGCCGCGACCGATCTCGTCGATCAGCACCAGACTATGAGGTGTCGCGTTGTGCAGGATATTGGCGGCCTCGCTCATTTCCACCATGAAGGTCGAACGGCCGCTGGCCAGATCGTCGGAAGCGCCGATGCGGGTAAAAATACGATCGATCGGTCCAATCACCGCTCGCTCGGCCGGCACGAAGCTGCCCAAGTGCGCCAACAACACGATCAACGCGGTCTGGCGCATGTAGGTGGACTTGCCGCCGAGATTGGGGCCGGTCACGATCAGCATCCGCCGCCGGTCGGGTTCGAGCTTTAGATCGTTGGGCACGAACGGCTCGTCCAGCACCTGTTCGACCACCGGATGGCGGCCGGCCACGATCTCGATTCCTGGCCGTTCCACCAATTCCGGTGGGTTCCAGCATAACGCGGCGGCCCGTTCGGCCAGATTGGCCAGCACGTCCAGTTCCGCCAGGGCGGCGGCGCTGGCCTGCAAGGCGGACAAACGGACGATCAGTTGATCCAGCAGGGCATCGTAGAGCGCCTTTTCCCGTGCCAGTGCCTGTTCCTGGGCGCGCAGCACCTTATGCTCGAATTCCTGCAATTCGGGGATGATGTACCGTTCGGCGCCCTTGAGGGTCTGACGGCGCAGATAATCGGCCGGCACTGCTTGCGACTGGGCGCGGCTGACTTCGATGTAGTAACCATGTACCCGGTTGAACCCAAGCTTGAGATTCTGGATGCCGGTACGCTGCCGTTCCCGCGCTTCCAGTTCCACCAGGAATCGGTCGGCGTGTTCGCTCAATTCCCGCAACTCGTCGAGTTCGGCATCATGGCCGGGGGCAATGACGCCGCCGTCGCGCAGTACCTGCGGTGGGTTGGCGACGATCGCCCGTCGCAACAGGTCGCAAATATCGGAATGCGTCCCAGCACGACCGGCGAGTTCGCGTAGCAACGCGGCATCCAGCAGACCGAGCAAGCGCTGCACATCGGGCAAACGGGCGAGCGCGTCGGCCAGGGCGATCAAATCGCGCGGACGGGCCGATTTCAGCGCCACCCGCGCCAGAATCCGTTCCACGTCGCCGACCCCGCGCAGCAGGCCGCGCAGGTATTCGTAACCGCCGTTGTCCAGCAGTTGCCGCAAGCTGTCTTGCCGCTGGCCGAGCGTGTTCCGGTCGCGCAGCGGGCGATGGGTCCAGCGCCGCAGCAGCCGTCCGCCCATCGGCGTCACGCAACGGTCCAGCAAGCCGATCAGGGTATGTTCGTGGTGGCCGCTCAGACTGTGTTCCAATTCCAGATTACGGCGGCTGGCGGCGTCCAAAATCACGCTGTCCTCGTGCCGCTCGACCCGCAGTCCGGTCAAATGCGGCAATGCGCCGCGTTGGGTGTCCTTGACGTATTGCAGCAGGCAACCGGCGGCGGCCACCGCGACCGGCTGATCGGCACAGCCGAAACCGTTCAGATCGCGCACGCCGAATTGGGCGCATAGCGCACGCACGGCACTGTCCCGGTCGAAATGCCAGGGCGCCTGCCGACGTAGACCGGGATGGTCGCGCCAGCCATCGGGTGGGCTGAAATCCTCGCCGATCAGCAGTTCGGCCGGTTTCAGGCGTTCCAGCTCGTTGCACAGCGCCGCCTCGCCATGCACTTGGATAATGGTGAAGCGGCCGCCGCTCAGATCGAGACTGGCCAAACCATAGGTCTGCTTGCTCTGGTGCAGCGCGACCAGCAGGTTATCGCGGCGTTCGTCCAGCAGCGCTTCGTCGGTCAGCGTGCCGGGGGTGACGATGCGCACCACCCGCCGTTCCATCGGCCCCTTGCCGGCGGTGGGGTCGCCCAGTTGCTCGCAGATCGCCACCGACAGCCCCAGCTTGATCAGCTTGGCCAGATAGCTTTCGACCGCGTGAAACGGTACGCCGGCCATCGGGATGGGTTGACCGGCGGATTGGCCCCGGCTGGTCAGAGTAATGTTGAGCAATTCGGCGGCTTGACGGGCGTCGTCTTGGAACAATTCGTAGAAATCCCCCATCCGGTAAAACACCAGAATATCGGGGTGTTCGGCCTTGATGCGTAGATATTGCCGCATCATCGGCGTGTGTTGGGATAAATCCTGGGTCTCGTCGTTCATCGCGATCATCCGCGGGGCGTTGCAAAGGAGCGGCTAAAGTCGTCAAACCAGCCGGTTCGCGCCGGAAACGCCGCTTATTCTCATTTGCACTATAGTACCTGAGTGCCATGTTACCGCCGCCTCCAAACCACGGGAGATCCATTGTGTCGTCACCGAATTCTGCCCAGCGGAACCTTTACGAACTTGCCACCCAAGTGGGCAGCGCTCTGTGTGCGCGCAAGCAAATCCTGGCGGTTGCGGAATCCTGCACCGGCGGCTGGATCGGCAAATCCGTTACCGACATAGCCGGCAGTTCCGGCTGGTTCGACCGAGGTTTTGTCACCTACAGCAACGTGGCCAAGACTGAGCTGCTCGGCGTGCGGGAAGCGACCCTCGCCCGCCATGGCGCGGTCAGCGCCGAGGTGGTGACCGAAATGGTGGCCGGCGCGCTGGAACGCAGCCGCGCCGACATCGCTCTCGCCGTCAGCGGCGTCGCCGGTCCTGATGGCGGCACCGCCGACAAGCCGGTCGGCACGGTCTACCTGGCTTGGGCGCCAAGGGGTGGATCGACGCGGGTCGTGCGCCAGCATTTCGACGGTGACCGCGAGGCGGTGCGCTTGGCAACCGTGGCTGCCGCTCTGCAAGGGGTATTGGATGTGTGCGCCGACCGGGGATGAACGCCGATTGTTCCTGGCGCTCTGGCCGGGTGACACCGAACGGCGGCAATTGGCGGAATTGGCGGCGGCCGTCGCCGGTCGGCGGCGAGTACGCGACGCCAACCTGCATCTGACCCTGGTATTTTTGGGTGCCACCGATGCCGCTCGTCTGGCGGCTTATGAAGCGGCCTTGACCGATCTGGCGGTGCCGAGCCTAGAGTTGATCTTGGACCGCTATGGTTACTGGCCGCGACCCCGTATTCTGTGGTTGGGGTCCAGCCATACCCCGCCGGAACTATACGAACTGGTGGCCGAGCTGCATCGCCGGCTGCGCGGCTACGGCTTTACTCCCGAACGGCGGGCGTTCCAGGCGCATATTACCTTGGCGCGCAAGTTTTCCGGTCCAGCTCCGACCCAGCCTCCCGTCGCGCCGATCCACTGGCGGGTCAACGAGGTGGCGCTGGTCGAGTCGCAATCGTCGCCGGAAGGTTTGCGCTATCGAGTGCTGCGCATCTGGCCGGGGGGCTAGGTTCGATCGATAGTCTATGGAATAATCGCTGAAAACAACCGGTTCCGCTTTTCCCGGCCGGTTACTCACCTGATTCAGGGGGATGCACGGAATGGATGACAATAAGAAAAAGGCGCTTGCGGGCGCGCTGACCCAGATCGAGCGCCAGTTTGGCAAGGGCGCGGTCATGCGAATGGGCGATGCCACCAGCGCCGCCCGTGACGTGATGGCCGTTTCCACCGGCTCGCTCGGCTTGGATATCGCCCTGGGCATCGGTGGCCTACCGCGCGGGCGGGTGACCGAAATCTATGGACCCGAATCCTCCGGCAAAACCACTCTGGCGCTTCAGGTCATCGCCGAAACCCAAAAGCTGGGCGGTTGTGCCGCCTTCATCGATGCCGAGCACGCCCTGGACCCCATCTACGCCGCTAAATTGGGCGTCAACGTGGATGATTTGCTGGTCTCCCAGCCCGACACCGGCGAGCAGGCGCTGGAAATCGCCGACATGTTGGTGCGTTCCGGCGCGGTGGATACCGTGGTGGTCGATTCGGTGGCGGCGCTGACTCCCAAGGCCGAGATCGAAGGCGACATGGGCGATTCGCACGTCGGCCTGCACGCCCGCTTGATGAGTCAGGCGCTGCGCAAGCTCACCGCCAACATCAAGCGCTCCAACACCCTGGTTATTTTTATCAATCAAATCAGGATGAAGATCGGCGTCATGTTTGGCTCGCCGGAAACTACCACCGGCGGCAATGCCCTCAAGTTCTACGCCTCGGTGCGGCTGGATATCCGCCGCACCGGCGCGATCAAGAAAGGCGACGAGGTCATCGGCAACGAAACCCGGGTCAAGGTGGTCAAAAACAAGCTGGCGCCGCCCTTTAAGCAAGCCGAGTTCGAGATTCTTTACGGCGAGGGCGCTTCCCGGCTGGGCGAGATTATCGATTTGGGCGTCAAGGCGGCGCTGATCGAAAAATCCGGCGCCTGGTACAGTCGCGGTGGCACCCGCATCGGCCAGGGCAAGGATAATGCCCGTAATTATCTCAAGGAGAACCCGGAGCTGGCTCGCGAATTGGAAAACATGATCCGCGATCATTTCCTGGTCCGTCCCGATGCGGTGCCGGCCACGGCCGAACAAATCGAGGATGATGAGGCCCCTGGCGCCGCGACCGATGAGCTGGACACGGATCTCTGAGCAGGCCGGTGCCGACGACCCGGCGGCGGTGCGGGCCAAGGCGTTGGAGCTGCTGGCCCGCCGCGAGCATTCCCGGCTGGAACTGCGCCAAAAGCTGATTCAGCGTGGCTTTTCGGCCGACCGCATCGAGTCGGCGCTGGACCAATTGGCGGAGGAGCGCTTGCTTGACGAGGCTCGTTTCGCCGAGCTCTACGCCTGTGGCCGGGCCGACAAGGGCTACGGACCGTTGCGGATCGGCCGCGAACTGCGCGAGCGTGGCGTGTCGCAAGATCTGGTCGATACGGTACTGGCGGGGCTGGAGAACGACTGGCTGCCCAAGTTGCGGGAACTGCACCGCAAGCGCTTCAAGTCCCTCGTGCCCACCGATATGGCGGAACGAATGCGACAAACGCGGGTGCTTCGCCAGCACGGCTTTACCCTGGAGCAGATCAAGCATTTTTTGCAAGGCTCGGGGGACAGGAAATACCTCTGAGTCTCGCTCTCTGAACCCCATTCCCGAACCCTGGATTTTTGAAGCCCGACCATGACCAGCAGCGCCGAACTTCGCACACTCTTCCTCGATTATTTCCACGATCACGGCCACGAAATGGTCGCCAGTAGCTCGTTGGTCCCACTCAACGACACCACGCTGTTATTCACCAACGCCGGCATGGTGCAGTTCAAGGATGTGTTCACCGGCCGCGATCAGCGTTCCTATCATCGAGCGGTCACCGCGCAGCGTTGCGTGCGAGCCGGCGGCAAGCACAACGATCTCGAAAATGTCGGTTATACCGCTCGTCATCACACGTTTTTCGAGATGCTGGGCAATTTCAGTTTCGGCGACTATTTCAAGAAAGAAGCGATTCATTTCGCTTGGGAGTTTTTGGTCGATGTGCTGAAGCTGCCGCCGGATAAGCTGTGGGTGACCGTCTACCAGACCGACGACGAGGCTTATCAGGTCTGGGCCGACGAGATTCAGGTCCCTAGGGACCGCATCACCCGTATCGGCGATAAGACCGGTGGTAAGCGCTACGAGAGCGACAATTTCTGGGCGATGGGCGATACCGGTCCTTGTGGGCCGTGTTCGGAAATTTTCTACGACCACGGCCCCGGCATCCCTGGTGGTCCGCCCGGCTCGCCCGACGAGGACGGCGACCGCTACATCGAAATCTGGAACCTGGTGTTCATGCAATACGACCGCGATGCCAGCGGCGTGCTGACGCCGCTACCGAAACCGTCGGTCGACACCGGCATGGGGCTGGAACGGCTGGCGGCGGTGATGCAGGGCGTGCACAGCAACTACGAAATCGACCTGTTTCAACACCTGATCCAGGCCGCCGCCGCCGCGACCGGCGCGACGGATTTGCAGTCCAATTCGCTGCGGGTGATCGCCGACCACATTCGCGCCACCGCCTTCCTGATCGCCGATGGCGTGCTGCCCTCCAACGAAGGACGCGGCTACGTGCTGCGCCGGATCATGCGTCGCGCCATTCGCCACGGTTACAAGCTGGGGGCCGAAGGCACGTTTTTCCACCACCTGGTCAAACCGCTGATCGTGGAGATGGGCGCGGCCTACCCGGAACTGGCGCACGCCGAGGCGCAAGTCACCCGCGCCATCCAACAGGAAGAAGAGCGCTTTGCCGAAACCCTATCGCACGGCATGAAACTGCTGGAAGAGGATATCGCTCGCTTGTCGGGCGAGACCCTGCCCGGCGCGACCGTGTTCCGACTGTACGACACCTACGGCTTCCCGGTGGATTTGACCGCCGACATCGCCCGCGAACGCGGTCTGCTGTTGGACATGGCTGGTTTCGAGCGGGAAATGGCGGCGCAGCGGGAACGCGCCCGTGCCCACAGCCAGTTCGGCCAACGCCAGACCGCCGATCTCGGTATCGCCAGCGGTTGCACCGAGTTTCATGGTTACGATCGGCTGGAGGAGGAAGCGGCCGTGCTGGCGCTGTTCCGTGACGGCAAGGCGGTTGACCCGTTGAACCCCGGCGACGAAGGCGTGGTGGTGCTGGACCACACCCCGTTCTACGCCGAATCCGGCGGTCAGGTCGGCGATAGCGGTTGGTTGCGCGCCGATGGCTTGGAGTTCGCGGTCCACGACACACGCAAGCAGAGTGAGGGTGTTTTCATCCATATCGGCACGCTACAACAGGGGCAATTGCGAGTCGGCGCCACCGTAATGGCGCAAGTGGATGCCGTCCAGCGTCAAGCGACCGCGCTTCATCATTCCGCTACTCACTTGCTGCACGCAGCGCTGCGTCGGGTGCTGGGTCCGCATGTGACCCAGAAAGGTTCACTGGTGGACCCGCAGCGGCTGCGCTTCGACTTCTCTCATCCCGAGCCGGTGAGCCCGGAGCAGTTGGAAACCATCGAGCGGCTGGTCAATGCGCGGATTCGTGGCAACGTGGCGGTGGAGACCACCATCATGGCGCCGGAAGAGGCCATCGCCGCCGGTGCGATGGCGCTGTTCGGCGAAAAATACGGCGACCGGGTGCGGGTACTGCGGATGGGCGATTTTTCCACCGAACTGTGCGGTGGTACCCATGTCCGCCGGGTCGGCGACATCGGTTTGTTCAAGATCACCGCCGAAAGTGGCGTGGCCGCTGGGGTACGGCGCATCGAAGCCGTCACCGGCGAGCGGGCGCTGGATCTCGTTTCCACCCTGCAGGATCGCGCCCGGCAAGTAGCGCAATTGGTCAAGGGCGACCGCGACAACTTTCCCGACAAGGTCCGGCAACTGGTCGAGCGTATCCGGCAACTGGAAAAGGAAGTCGAGCAAGCCAAGGCCCGGCTGGCCAGCGGACAGGGCGCCGATTTGCTCGGCCAGACGGTACAGGTGGATGGTGTCAAGGTGCTGGCCGCCCGGCTGGATGGCGTGGACGCCAAGACCCTGCGCGAGGCGGTGGATCGTTACAAGGACCAGCTCAAGGCGGCGGCGGTGGTGCTGGCCACGGTCGAGGATGGCAAGGTGCGATTGGTGGCTGGCGTTACCTCGGCGGAAACCCGCCGCCTCAAGGCCGGCGATCTGGTCAACATGGTCGCCCAGCAAGTGGGCGGCAAGGGCGGCGGTCGTCCCGACCTGGCTCAGGCGGGTGGCACCGACCCCTCGAAACTGGATATCGCCCTGCAGTCCGTGCCCGATTGGATTCGTGGCCAACTCGCTTGAAATCCACCCTTCGGAGCCGGCCAGCACAACCAGCCCCTAATTTTTGTTTATTGCCCCATAAAAGTTGCAATTTTTGCCCATGCGCATAATGGGCTGTTGATGCATTGCGACACGGGAATTATTTGGAGATGGCCAGCCTTTCGTTATAATCGGCGGCCTTACGACAACCCCGGCAGCCGCTACCGCCGTGGGCCAGATTCGCTTCTGAAAGGACTGAGGACACATGGGGCTTATCGTACAGAAATACGGCGGCACCTCGGTGGGTAACACCGAACGGATCGAAAACGTCGCGAACAAGGTCATCGACTGGCGTGGGCGTGGCCATCAAGTCGTGGTCGTCGTGTCCGCCATGAGTGGCGAAACGGACCGGCTGATCGGTTTGGCCAAGAACATCACTTCTCGTCCCAGCCCGCGCGAGCTGGATGTGCTGTTGGCCACCGGCGAGCAGGTCACGATTGCCCTGCTCTGCATCGCCCTGGAAAAACGCGGTTGTCCGGCCCGCTCCTACACCGGTGGTCAGGCCCGCATTCTCACCGACAACGCTCATAACAAGGCGCGCATTCAGGACATCAAGGCCGACTCCATCCGCGCCGATCTCGACGCCGGTCGGGTGGTGGTGGTGGCGGGCTTTCAGGGCGTGGACGAGGATGGCAACATCACCACCTTGGGCCGGGGCGGTTCCGATACCACCGGTGTCGCGCTGGCCGCCGCGCTGCACGCCGACGAGTGCCAGATTTACACCGATGTGGACGGCGTTTACACCACCGATCCCCGAGTGGTTCCCGAAGCGCGACGGCTGGATCGCATCACCTTCGAGGAAATGCTGGAGATGGCCAGCCTGGGCTCTAAGGTGCTGCAGATCCGCTCGGTGGAATTCGCCGGCAAACACAATGTCCCATTACGAGTGCTCTCCTCCTTTCAGGAAGGTCCGGGCACCTTGATTACCTTTGAGGAAGCCAACGAGGCGAAGCAGATGGAGAACGTGCTGATTTCCGGTATCGCCTTCAATCGCGACGAGGCCAAGCTCACCGTGCAGGGTGTCCCCGACCGGCCGGGCATCGCTTTTAGCATTCTGGGGTCGGTGTCCGCCGCCAATATCGAAGTCGATATGATCATCCAGAACATCGGTCGCGACGGTACCACCGATTTCACCTTTACGGTACATCGCAACGACTACGAGCGGACACTGGAGATTCTGAACGAGCAGGCCACCCGCCTCGGTGCTCGCGAGGTCTCCGGTGACGGCAAGATTGCCAAGCTTTCCCTGGTCGGCATCGGCATGCGCTCCCACGCCGGCGTGGCCAGTAAGATGTTCGAGGCGTTGGCGAGGGAAGGCATCAACATCCGCATGATTTCGACCTCCGAGATCAAGATTTCGGTGGTGATCGACGAAAAATATCTGGAGCTGGGCGTGCGTGCCTTGCACGAGGCGTTCGGGTTGGAAAAAGCGGCTTGAAAACAGACCAGTACCCGCGAGTCTCTTGTTCGCGGGGTTGGATCCGTCGGACAAGTGGAGCAATTGCAGGCGCGGACTGTTCAAAACCGCAAGATGCCCTGGGGGCTGTTGATGGAAAACAAGGAGTAGCTTGACATGTTGATTCTGACACGCAGAGTTGGAGAAACGCTGATGATCGGTGACGAGGTAACCGTGACCGTGCTGGGCGTGAAAGGTAATCAGGTTCGTATTGGGGTCAACGCCCCCAAGGATATTGCGGTACACCGCGAGGAAATTTACGAGCGGATCAAACGCGAGCAGGACGATTCCGCCCATGCGACCAGCCAGCCGCAACCGGGTCAGGAAGCTTGAAATCAGGGCTTTACGCCGGTGGTTTCAACCGGTATCCTTAGCAATTCACAATGCCCGCTCGCGGGCATTCTTCGGAGAGATGGCCGAGCGGCTGAAGGCGCTCCCCTGCTAAGGGAGTATGGGGTTAAAAGCTCCATCGAGGGTTCGAATCCCTCTCTCTCCGCCAGTTTGCGCATCATGTGATTTGACATCATTCGCCTTATCCCAGATAATTCGCGCCCTTCTTTGAGAATGCGCCCGTAGCTCAGTTGGATAGAGTACCTGGCTACGAACCAGGTGGTCGGGAGTTCGAATCTCTCCGGGCGCGCCAAATTAACAAAAAGCCCAGGCAAAATTGCCTGGGCTTTTTGTTTGAGTTCTTGGAGCGGGACGAAATGTGAACTTTGGTGGCCCATCGCCGACATGGAGTGGTTGGGTCATGACTGGTTCTGTGTCGGTGTACCCGCCAGGTTATGGTCCACGCCCTGGAACCGCGTGACGATGTCAGCGCCCATCTTCTCTTGACCCGCATCCTTTGCTTGTCCATGGCCAAGAATCCTTTTACACGGAGCGCCATGTTGACTCTCGTCCAGCGCAAGTCGCTTATTCGAGGCGTAGTGGCATCAACTGCATTGGGTGGTTCAGCAGTACGAGCCTCTACCAGTGTCCCGGACGGTGGGTCTGTAAAATGTTTTCATTTTCCAGAAACCCGTGAAATAGTTATTCTTTTCTTCCTGCATCGTTATAATTGAGAACGATTATTTATAATTCGATCCGCTACTAATAAAGTGAATTTGACGCGCTTCATCGTTGTTCTTCTTTCGTGAGCCGTATACGTTAATATCGTATGGATGCTCTGGTATTGAACAGAGCCGCTCCATACTCCATAATTTATATAAATCGATTTATCGGTTGCATTTTATCGGTTGCATTGAATGCATGAGAAAAGTTGCGGTAAGTTGACGAAGCATTCAATGCTTGGAGTTTTATTGAATGAATAAAACGAAACGGATCTGATCTAGTGGAAGCGATTGAGATGATCGAGCGATAGTCGTCTTGAATCGAGAGCGATAAAACCTTTGTCTACCATAAGATATCCGATCCCTCGACCTTTGTGGAGGGAGTCAGAGATCGGAGGATCTAAGTCCCGATTGGGTAAACCTTGGGAGGCGATGTCTGGGAGGATGATCTTGCCATCTTCTTGTGGACACCCGGTTCATTAAGCGGCCTTCCGAT
>DAOTGT010000073.1:3855-16169 GCA_035447285.1 Candidatus Competibacter sp. | reverse complement strand
TCAAGGTGTGGCGGCAGTCCATGCGGGCCTTAGAGATTATGGCCGCCCTCGGTCAACGAGAATGACTTGTGGGTAAAACCCAGCGCTCGGTGTTGTAGAAGTTGAAGTATCGTGTCAGTCCCTCTCGAAGCTGCCTCGGCGTCTCATAGGCGCGCAGGTAGACATCCTCGTACTTGACGCTGCGCCAAAGCCGTTCGACGAACACGTTGTCGACCCAGCGGCCTTTGCCGTCCATGCTGATGTCGATATCGTGGTCTTTGAGCACACGGGTGAAGGCGTCGCAGGTGAACTGCACCCCTTGGTCGGTGTTGAAGACTTCGGACTTGCCAAAACGGCGCAGCGCCTCATCGAGGGCCTCAAGGCAGGAAGCCGTCTCCAAGGGATTGGACCGCCGCCAGGCGAGCACACGGCGCGAGTGCCTGTCCAGGATGACCACCAGGTACATAAATCCCTTGGCCATCGGGACATAGGAGATGTCACTCACAGTGGGCCAGATGACCGAGGAGATGATCCGCGAATATTCGGAACATCACTTTGAACCGAATCCCGATGATCACTTTCGAACAGAGCCTGACTAAATGCGTCGTTCAGTCGACGCGTATCCAGACTTTCAGTCCGTTATTTAAACCCACCAGCTTAGCTGGTGGTAGTTTAGTATATATCCGCCACGAGCTATAGTGCTCTTGTCTGACTGGCAGAATCACCGTCTCGAACTACCTCGGCGATGCGAACCATTCCTCTTTGCATAAGGAGCGGAAATTCCACAATCAGTTTGGGAACTCTATATCAATAAAAACCATACTCTTTATTAAATATTCTCAGCAAATTCATTCATTATCCCCCAATCAATACCGTCATGCATCCCATCGCGATCGGGTCCGCACCGCCACAGGCTTCCATCACTTGATCGCCCTGGCGCGCTGCCGGCAGTTTGTTAATCATGACGGTGGAACTGCCTTTGGTGACAAAACCAGGCCCATGCGGCGGAATCGGCACCGGAATCGGACAAATGTGCATGTCAGAAATGCCCGCCATCGCCGCCATGACCGCACTGGCCGCCACCGCCGCCGCCGCCTTGATGCCCTCAGTATAGGCGATGTTGGCAGCCGGTTGCCCACCAGGAACGACGGAAGCGGCCGTCCATGTCGCCGTCAAGGCAACGTTCGTAGTGGTTAACGTTCCAACCATGCTGCCAGCCGTCCCCGCCGCCGCCGGCGCTCCAGATGCCGCCGCCGCCGTGCCACCCTGCACGAGAGCCTGAGAGATTTGGGCTAGGCTGGCGGTCGCGTCAACCGGTGTCATCTGCGGCCGCATCATGAACGAATTCATTGAATTTGAGATGGCATCCACCGCTCCCGCCATAGCTGTGGGCAAGGCCCGCCACGCGGGCATAAAACCGATCATGACATCCAAGCTACCTGGACCAGGATTCAGTGGCGGACTATGACTGGTCATATCCGTTACCCGTGCGGCTGGAGGCATTGGTCGATTCCTCTCATGTATGAAGTCGAAAAATCAGGTTAACAACACCCGTTCGCTGTTGACTCGCCCGTTCTCTGGCCAGAACTTCAACAACGTGGTCGGATCTTCATCCTCGACAACATAGCGTAGCACCGGTCCGAATATCGTCTGCGACTCTTGCTCGTTGCAGATGGGCAGATAAACACGCAGCACCCGAGGATCGTAATAGCGGAAATAGAGCGGCTTCAGGTCAGGGCCATACACCTTGAGAACAGTGCGCAAGTGCATCCGCAGATCCCGCAGATCGGCCTTGCTGATGGCGAAAACACCCCAGTGCCGACCCCAACCCTGGTCAACCAGCCATTCAGCAAACGGCGCTTCCGGCGGCAGGCGGACGAGATAAGGCGCCACCAGTGCCATATCGGGTTCCAGATCGCCCCGGAACAGACACTCCGACTCAGCTTCGAACCGCGCCAGAGTCTGGGGTAGATCGGGAACTGAGGCACCGTCGAGAATGGCATAGACCGTCGTATCGGGAATGGCGAAAAGGTGCTGGATAACGGTTTGCGGTGGAACCTTGGCGGTCATGGCTTATGCTTCGCCTCCTGCTCTTCTCGCTGCTTCACAGACTTCACAAAACGGTGTTCCGCTCTGGGCGGCGTTAGCCAGCGCTTGTGCCTGTGGCGCTTGCAGGGCGCTCACACTGACGGAATCCAGCGAAACGCTTCTATCCTTAATCGGCGTCGCCTGGGCATCGGTCACTTCACCCGGCTTGTCGGTCGCCGCTTCCTTGGCCACTTTGGGCGCGACCGGGTTGTCCGGCGAACTACCGGAACCGGAACCGGCCGAACCGCCACTGTTGATTTTGACCATCGTGCCTTGAATAGTCACACCCATGGCATCGATCTTGACAAAACCACCACTGGCCTTGATGGTCAGCTCCGTACCTGCCTCGATCACGACCTTCATACCGGCCTTGAGATGAATTTCCGTACCGGCTTCTAAGGCATGATTTTGCCCAACCTTCTCTTGCAGATTCTGATCGACTTTGAGCGACAGAGTACCGCCGACTTTCTGGTTGTGATCCTTCTTGACTTCCTGATGTTTCTCGCCTTCCACCCTCTCGAACTGGTCGCCCTTGCCGCCATCGCCCGACTTGACAATCAGATGTTTCTCACCATCGACCTGCTCAAATTGCTTCTTCTTGACGATCATGTGCCGTTCGCTGCCGATCCACTCGAAGGCATCATTCTTGACCCGAATGTCTTCATTGCGCTCGGCATGCAGAAAAATCTGTTCCTTGCCCTTCTTATCCTCGAATCGAAATTCGTTAAAACCACCGCCATCCTTACTTGACAGGCTTTTAAGGGTGGAGATCGTTTTATTATCGGGTAGCGTGTAGGGCGGCATATTAATACCGTTGTAGACCTTGCCGGTAACAATCGGTTGATCCGGATCGCCTTCCAGAAAATCCACGATCACCTCATGACCGATGCGCGGCAAATGCATAATGCCCCACTTTTTCCCTGCCCAACCTTGCGCCACGCGAATCCAACAAGAGCTGTTTTCATCCGCCTTGCCGTAGCGATCCCAGTGAAACTGACATTTCACCCGACCATACTGGTCAGTATAAATCTCCTCGCCCTTGGGACCGACGACGACAGCAGTCTGCGGCCCCTGCACCACCGGCTTGGGAGTAACGCGCGGCGCGCGGTACTGCTGCTTGGCCTCGATCGCGGCGATCTCGCCCCGGTAGGGTTTGCCGGAAATCCCGCCTTCCAAAAAGGACTCAAATTCGTCCGACTCGATCTGATGCATGGCGGACACGATCAGATATTCGCGGTTCTGGTCCTCACGCGAGCAGTTGCTCAAGCTAAACAGGTAACCGACCGCCAGTCCGGCGGCGTTACCCTCGCCCCGAGCAACCTCGTGCTGGGCCAGCAATTCCTCCAGCCGGATCTTGGAATAGTTGCTGCCGTCACCAGGATCGATGTACTCGCCTGGATAGTCGTAGATCTCCATGCTCGCCAAGGCGTGGTTTTTAGGCTTGTTCAGCATCGAGCGCAAGTTCTTGCGCGGGGCGGTGAAATCGTAATCGTTCAGGGCGTAGACACCCGGCTGCACGTTTTGGGCGATGTGCCATTCATACAGGTGGTCCCGCTCGCGGTGGTCATGGATGTCCGGCGGGAAATAAGGCACGGTCTCGTATTTCGGGAATTTTTCGTGGGAACTGTAACCGTCAGCCAGCACCAACACGTGCTTGCCGTTTTCGTGCTTGAAAAAGCAGTATATGCCCTCCTGCTCCATCAGCCGGCAGACGAAATTAAAATCGGTCTCCCGATACTGCACGCAGTACTCCCATTCGCGGTAATTACCGCCCAAAGCGTCCTTGAAATCGGTAAAGCCCTGCTCCCGGAACACGTCCTTGATGATGTCGGGCACTTTCTTGTTCTGGAAAATCCGGCAGTCGGCGGTGCGGGTCAGAAACCACAGCCAGGGGTTGAGCGTGGCGCGATAGGCCCCGTAGCGCAGGCCCCGGGTGCCGATATAGCTGAAGCGGGTCACCAGGCCATTGAAGTAGCGGGTACCCTGTTGGTAGGGCAGTTCCAGGCGAACCGTCATGTTGGTGCCCAGCACGTCCGCTAGCTTGATATCGGTTTTCTCGCTGAATAGTTCCAACTCGCACTCGAACAGCCGGCCCATTTGCTCGGTGACGGTCATGCGCCCAAACAACAGTATATCCTCGCCCAGGACACTGTTGACGGCGATCATCCGGTGTTTTTGCGTGGCGGTAGCCATACCCTCGAACTCCACAAACCTGCTGCGCGACGCAGCCCTGTTATTGAGTGTAGCAGCAAAACCGGGGCAAAAAAGCGGCGGGTCACCCATCGCCAAAGCCCCCAAAACCGCATTAGACTTAGCGGTATCAGCCATCGCTCCGGAGAGCCCGCGCCATGCCAGGCCGAATGGAATTTCAATTCGAACTGCCCTCGTCCGATTCGCGGCCCCACCGCCGCGATCCCGATACTCCGCTGCGCGTGCTGGTCATGGCCGACTTCAGCGGACGGGCGCGGCGGGAGAACCCTTCCGCCCTGCTGGAGCTGAGCAGCCGGCCGCTGTTGACGGCCAACGCCGACAATCTCGACGCGGTCATGGCCCGGCTGGCGCCGAAGTTGCGGCTGACGTTGAACGGCGGGGCCGGCGGAGCGGCGCTGACGATCGGCTTCGCCCAGCTCGACGACTTTCATCCCGATGCGCTTTACCAGCGGCTGGAGCTGTTTCAGTCCCTGCGTCGCAGCCGCGCCCGCCTGCTCAATCCGGCCAGCTTCGCCCAAGCCGTCGCCGAACTGAGCCCCGCGCCACCCCAGGAACCCGCCAAGCCGGACTCGGCCGCCACGGAAGACGACGCCGCCCTGCTCGAACGCCTGCTGGGCAAGACACCCGAGCCACCGTCGACGCGACCGGCGGCCGATATGGGAACGGCGGCCATCAGCACCCTGCTGCAAGCGGTGGTTCAACCGCATATCGTGCGGACCGATCCACGCCAGGAAGCCTGGATCGAGGCGGTGGACGCGGCGATCGGCGAACAATTGCGGGCGATTCTGCACCAGCCGGCGTTCCAGGCTCTGGAGGCGACCTGGCGCGGCGTGCGGGACCTGGTCGCCAACCTCGATAGCGACCTGTTGCGCGTCGACCTGCTCGACGTCACCAAGCAGGAGCTGCTCGCCGACCTGCGCACCGCCGCCGGCCAACCGCGCGCCACCAGCCTTTACACGCTACTGATCGACCGGGAAGTCCAGTTACCCGACAGCCAGCCCTGGTCGTTGCTGGTCGGAGACTACGCGTTCGGCGCCACCCCAGACGATATCGCCCTGCTGGCGGCACTGGGATCGGTGGCCGCCCACGCCGGCGGTCCGTTCCTGGCGGCGGCCGACCCCAGCGCACTGGGCTGCGCGTCCGCCGTCGAGCTGGCCGACCCCACGCAATGGGCGCCGCTGCCCGCCGCCGCCGAACAGCACTGGCAGGCGCTGCGCCAGACCGAGGTCGCGCCCTGGCTGGGGCTGGCGCTGCCTCGGGTCCTGTTGCGGCTGCCCTACGGCCAGAAAACCGAACCGGTCGAGCAGCTGGAGTTCGAGGAGATGCCGCTAGGCCGCGATCCCGACGCTTATCTATGGGGCAATCCGGCCTTTGCCTGCGTGCGGTTGATCGCGGCGGCGTTCGCGGAGAACGGTTGGGACTTCAGCCCCGGCGACGTGCTGGAACTGGACGATCTGCCGGCACACGTGTATGGGGAAGCCGAGGAACGGCGGATGCAACCGGGCACCGAAGTTCTGCTGGGCGAACGAGCCATGCAAGCGCTGTTGGCACGGGGCATCATGCCGCTACTGGGTCATCGCCAGCGCAACGTGGTACGGCTGGCGCGGTTTCAATCCCTGGCCGATCCCCCGGCGGCGCTGGCGGGAGGGTGGCGGGGATAAACCGCGTGCCTCGCGGGAACGGCGGATGGGCGGGATGACCGTGACCCTGTGCGCCGCGAGTCGTTCCAGAGCCTGCCCACCGCCTCGTTGCCCCCTCTCATTGCGCCCGCAACGCCTCGATCACCGGTTTCGTCTCCGGCCAGACCCCGCGCCAGAGATGGAACGACTCCGCCGCCTGTTCCACCAACATCCCCAACCCGTCCAGGGAATGGGCGGCGCCTTGCTCCCATCCCCAGCGCACGAAAGCGGTCGGCTCCTTGCCGTACATCAGGTCGTAGCACCAGCCATCCGTCGCCAGCACGCCGTCCGGCAACGGCGGCACGGCATCGTGCAAACCCGCCGCCGTGGCGTTCACGATCAGATCGAACCGACGCCCAGCCAGATCGGCGAAACCGCAGCCGGATACTCGCCCCAAGTCGCTGAAGCGCAAGGTCAGTTCCACGGCCTTAGCTGCCGTGCGGTTGGCGATCACCAGTTGTGCCGGCCGTTCGGCTAGCAGCGACTGCAACACCCCACGCGCCGCGCCGCCCGCCCCCAGCAGCAAAATCTTCTTGTCCGCCAGCGGACAACCGTGATTGCCGGTCAGGTCGCGCACCAGACCCGGTCCATCGGTATTGTCGCCGCGCACTCCAGTTGCATCGAAGACCAGGGTATTCACCGCCCCGGCCCGTTCGGCGCGCGCGCTGAGCAGGTCGGCGAATACCCAGGCATCCTGCTTGAACGGCACGGTCACGTTCAACCCCTTGCCGCCGGCATCCCGGAACGCTCGCGCTGCCGTCGCGAAGCCATCCGGTTCCACCAGCATGGCGCGGTATTCAAGATTCTGGCCGGTTTGGGCGGCAAACAGCGCATGAATCCGTGGGGACTTGCTGTGGGCGATGGGGTTGCCCATCACGGCATAGTGGTCCGGTAAGCCAGTCATGGTCGTTCCTCGCTCTCTCGGTCACGCAACGGGGTCCGCAACCGTTGCTCGAACTTGGCCGGCGGCACATATTGCAGCAGCGCCCCGCCATTGTCGCCGAGCAACAAATCCAATCCCAGCGACGGGTACAGCCAGTGCATCCCATCCTGAACGGGCAGACGTTCGGCCGGCTCGCCAAAACGCTTGCGCACCAGATCGGCGTCGAACTTGACCACCGGCAAGAAAGTGATGGCGGTCACCACTGCGTCCAGCGCCAGCTCGTGATCGGCTTCGGTCAGCGAATAGCGGCGGTCACCGCCGACGGTGGGCTGACCCGCGCCGGCATGGGCGCGGAAGGCAGCCAGTCGCTCCTCGGGCATGCGCGCCGACAGCACCAATCGGGCATTCAAGCCACCGACCACCGCATCCCGAAAATAGGCTTCCAGGCTCAGTCCCCGATCCCGCTCCTGAAAAATTCCCATCTCGTAGCGCCGACCCAGTTTGCCTACCGCATCCCGCAGCGTGCTCTTGCCCAGGGTCAGGCCAAATAAGGTCGAGCTTGCGCCATTGTCGCCAACCATTACCTGCCAGGGCAAATCCCGTCCGGGCGCGGTGGATTGACCACCGGGCGGGCGCATGATCGCCAGGAAAAACCCGCTCATGGCCACGCTCATCGCGACCAGCAGCAGCACTTTCCAGTTTCTCATGTCGCCCGTCGCAGCCAACCGGCCGCCCGCCCGGCGAAATAACTCAGTATCGCGTCAGCACCGGCCCGCTTGATCGCCAGCAGCGATTCCATCGCCACCGCCCGCTCGTCCAGCCAACCATTGCCGGCCGCCGCCATCAACATGGCGTATTCGCCGCTGACCTGGTAAACGAAGGTGGGCACGGCGAACTGGTCCTTGACCCGGCGCACGATGTCCAGATAAGGCAGCCCCGGCTTGATCATCACCATGTCCGCGCCCTCCTCCAGATCCAGGGCCACTTCGCGCAGCGCCTCGTCGCTGTTGGCCGGGTCCATCTGGTAGCTGTATTTGTTGCCTTTGCCGAGCGCGCCGGCCGAACCGACCGCATCGCGAAACGGCCCGTAAAAGCTGGAGGCGTACTTGGCGGAATAGGCCAGAATCCGGGTATGGATGAAATCGTTGGACTCCAATGCCTCGCGGATGGCGGCGATGCGCCCATCCATCATGTCCGAAGGCGCCACGATGTCCGCGCCCGCCTCGGCGTGCGACAGCGCCTGCCGCACCAGCACCGCCACCGTTTCGTCGTTCAGCACGTAACCGGTTTCGTCCACCAGCCCGTCCTGGCCATGGCTGGTGAACGGATCCAGGGCCACGTCGGTGATCACGCCCAATTCCGGGATCGCCGCCTTGAGCGCGCGCACCGCCCGCTGCGCCAGACCTTTCGGGTTATACGCCTCGGCGGCATCCAGTGATTTGGCCTCGGGCGGCGTTACCGGAAACAACGCCACCGCCGGTACGCCGAGAGTGGCCAGCGTCTCGGCCTCGCGCAGCAACTCATCCACGCTCAGGCGCTCCACGCTCGGCATCGAGGCGATGGGTTCGCGCCGCTTCTCGCCCTCGATCACGAACAGCGGCTGAATCAGATCGGCGGGAGTCAGCACGGTTTCCCGCACCAGCCGGCGCGAAAAATCGTCGCGACGCATCCGGCGCGGGCGAGCGCCGGGAAACTGGCCGGGAATGATCTGAGCGAATCGAGACATGGGATTATCCTTCGGTACGGAGGGTCAAACGATCGTCGTATTCATGGGGGTGCGACATTATAGCCCAAGCCGATCTTCCCTCTCCCTGAGCAGGAGAGGGTTACTCAATGGAGTCCGTCCATGACCGCACTGCACCACAACGAACCCATCATCCGATTGGCGTGCTTCTTCGCCGTCCTGCTGGCGATGATGCTGTGGGAACGGCGCAAACCGCGCCGCGCCTTGAGTCTGCCGCGAGCGCGGCGCTGGCCCGCCAATCTCGGCATTATCATGGTGGACAACATCGTGTTGCGGCTGGTGTTCCCGGTGCTGGCGGTCGGGGCGGCCGAACTGGCGGCGGCGCGGGGATGGGGATTGTTCCATGGGCTGAATGCGCCATTCTGGCTGGCATTGCCCGCCTCCCTGCTGATACTGGATCTGGCGATTTACACCCAGCATGTCGTCTTCCACAAAGTAGCGGTGCTCTGGCGGCTGCACCGCATGCACCACACCGACCTGGATTTCGACGTCACCACCGCGCTGCGCTTCCATCCGCTGGAAATCGTGCTGTCGATGCTGATCAAGCTGGTGCTGGTCACGCTGCTCGGCGTGCCGGCGGTGGCCGTCATGCTGTTCGAGGTGATCCTGAACGCCACCGCCATGTTCAACCACGGCAACGTTGGGCTGCCGCAACGGCTGGATCGGACCTTGCGCTGGATCTTGGTCACGCCCGACATGCACCGGGTCCACCACTCGATCCGACCGGAGGAAACCGACAGCAACTTCGGTTTCAACCTGCCCTGGTGGGATCGGCTGTTCGGCACCTACCGCGACCAACCGCGTGACGGCCATACCGGCATGCGCATCGGGCTGGAATACTTCCGCGACCGGCGGGCCATCGGACTGGATGCGCTGCTACTGCAACCCTTCCTGAATCCCGACCGGCGAGCCGGGGACGAATCGCCAGTCAGCTAGCGCGGCGTCTCCATCGCGATCGGCCCACTCAGCCAAACGCCAAGCGGAAGCCGGCTTTCTTCAGATAGCGCGCTTCCGCCGTCAGGTCGGCCTGCGTCAGCGGATGATCGTCCAGCCACCCCGCCGGGAAACGCAAATCCAGGCGGCTCCGGCTGACATGCAGCTCCAGCGGTGGCAAAGGTTGACGGCTGCGGCTACGATGCAGCACCACTGCCAACCGCAGCACCACGCTCAAGCGCTGGGCCAGCGGCGCCAATTCCTTGGGCAAGTGTTTGAACGCGCTTGCCGAAAATCCCCGCCGGTGGCGACGGACCAGCGCCGCCAGCAGCGTTTGATCGCTGTTCGAGAACCCCGGCAGTTCGGCATGTTGCAGAATATAGGCACCATGCTTGTGATGGAGATCGTGCGTCAGCAGCAGGCCAATCTCATGTAAGCGGGCTGCCCAATCCAGATTGTGCATCCATTCTTCCGCCGTCAGACCCCAACGATCCCGCACCTGATTCAACAGCGCCTGAGCGGTCGCGTTGACCCGCTCGGCCTGCGCTCGATCCAGGCCGTAACGGTCGATGACTGCGGCGATGGTGCGATCACGCACGTCCTCATGGCGGATGCGGCCCAGCAGGTCGTAAATGACCCCTTCCCGCAATGCGCCATCGGACACCTCCATTCGGGTCACGCCCAACGCCTCGCACAAACCATGCAGCACCACGAATCCGCCGGTGAACACCCGGGCGCGGGCCGATTCCAGTTGCCAGCGCGCGGCCAGGGTCGCCGTCTGTCCGCTTTCCAGCAGCGCGGCGCGCAGACGCCGTAATGCCTCCAGCGTGATCCCCTCGCGGCTCCATCCTTCCTTCATGATCACTTCGTGGATGGCCTTGATCGAACCCGAGGCACCGGTCGCCACCTGCCAGCCCAGCGCCCGGAATTCCTCGCAAACCGGTTCCAGCTTCAAGCGCACCAGCAATTCCGCCTCGCGCAGGCGGGATTCGCTGATCCGCCCGTCGTCGAAGCAGGCCCGGCTCAGGCTGACGCAGCCCATCTTCAAGCTGGTCAGGGATTGGGTTTCGAATTTCTCGCCGACGATCAGTTCGGTGCTGCCACCGCCGATATCCACCACCAGCCGTCGACCGGTAACGTCGGCGACGCTGTGCGCGACCCCCAGATAGATCAGCCGCGCCTCTTCCTGACCGCTGATGATCTCGATGTTGTGCCCCAGCACCTGCTCGGCGCGACTCAGGAATCCGGTGCTGTTGCGAGCCTGGCGCAAGGTGTTGGTACCGACAATGCGCAATTGTTCGGGAGCGAGATGACGCAGACGCTGGCCGAAACGCGCCAGACAGTCCAGAGCACGCTGCTGCGATTCCTCGGACAGGCGGTTGTGGTTGTCCAGACCACTGGCCAATTGCACCATTTCGCGCAATCGGTCCAACACCTGCACATGGCCGTTGGCGATCCGGGCGACAATCAGGTGGAAACTGTTGGAACCCAGATCGATGGCGGCGACGACGTCGGTAGACACGGTAACTTCCTCTTCAATCCTGCTTGAGGCCGCGCAACTGGCCGGCGGTCAATACCCAGTGCAGCACACCTTCGCCCGGCGCGACACGGCCGGGAAATTCCAGCAGCGCCACCCCACCCTTGCGAAAAGCGATCAGCGGACAGGGTATCGCCGTCAGCAGCAGGCCGGACAGCAAACCCAGATGCGGTTCGTGGCCTACCACCGCCAGCACCGCTTCGGCTGGGTACTGTCCCAGCCATGCCGCCGCCGTTTCGGGTGGACAGGTAAAATCCAGTTCGGGGCGTTCCAGCACCGGCAGGTCGCCAAACGCGCGGGCGATGATTCCGGCGGTTTCGCGCGCCCGCAGCCGTGGGCTGCACGCCAGAACATCGATCCTGTCCACCTGGGAACGCAGGCGGTTGGCGCCCTTGCGCATCTTTTTCCGGCCGATTTCGGTCAACGGCCGCAGCGCGTCGGCGCCGGACGATTCCGCATCCTCGGCGATGGCATGACGGACCAGCAGTAATTTCATCGGACACTCCTCGGTGAAAACGCCGTCAGCTTAACATCGGGCGGCGGGCCCGTGACATGCCGGCGTGACGATGGCCGGTTCTACCCGTAGCTCCCCCGGAAAATCGCAGGTAAACACGCTACCCACGCCCAATTCGCTGGTGATTCGTAACTGGCCGCCATGATTGTGCAGAACGTGCTTGACGATGGATAGCCCCAGCCCGGTGCCGCCGCTGCCGCGCGAGCGGTCGCGGTTGACCCGGTAGAAGCGCTCGGTTAATCGCGGAAGGTGCTGAGGGGCAATGCCCTCGCCGTTGTCCGCCACCACCAAGTGCAGGCCGCTGGCATCGGTGAACCAGCGGATTTCGATCCGCCCACCCGCCGGAGTATGGCGCACCGCGTTGAACGCCAGATTGGAAAACGCGCTGCGCAATTCCTTCTCGCAACCGAGCAACCACAACGCCGAATCGGCGTCGACCTTGATCTGATGACCCTGCTCGCCGCTGAGGGCGATGGCGTCCCCGGCGATATCCGCCAGCAGCGTCGGCACCGCCACCGGCTTGCGTGGCGACCGTTCACGCTGGGTTTCCAGACGCGCCAGCATCAATAGATCCTCGACGATGTGCAACATGCGCCTGGATTGCTGCTGCATGCCTGACAATGGCTGCCGCCATGCCGTCAGTGCCGGGCTTTCGCTGTCGAGCAAGGTCTCCAGATAACCGCTGATCACTGTCAGCGGCGTGCGCAGTTCGTGCGAGACGTTGGCGACGAAATCGCGCCGCATCT
>DAOTGT010000073.1:0-3755 GCA_035447285.1 Candidatus Competibacter sp. | reverse complement strand
GTCAGCGGCGTGCGCAGTTCGTGCGAGACGTTGGCGACGAAATCGCGCCGCATCTGCTCCAACTGGCGGACCCGAGTAATGTCCGCCGCCAGCAGCAGCCGCTGCTTCTTGCCGTAAGGCACGACGCGGGCACTGAGCAGCACGTCGTCATCCACCGGCGATGGAAACTCCACGCTGTCGCGCTGGCGGCGCTGCGTCAAGAACGCCACGAAACCAGGATGGCGCATCAAGTGCGTGATCGGCAAGCCGACATCCCGGTTCGGCGATAACCCGAGCAAGGTGTGAGCGGCGCCGTTGCACCACAACATCCGGTCGTCTTCGCTCAGCACCACGGCGGCGTCCGGCAACGCGGCGGTGGCCTGCTGAAACTGTTTCAGCAGCCGACTGAGCTTGCGTTTGCGCTTGCGGCTCTGCCGACGCAGGCGCGCGACATGGGCACCGATATCCGCCCACACCAACCCGCTGAACGGCGCCGAACCACCATCCCGACCCTCGCGCAGCCATTGATCCAGTTGTCGCAGCTTCCACATCTGCCAAGCCAAACAACCCAATGTGGCCAGCAACAGAGCCCCCAGCGGATGACCCACCAGCCAGCCGGCCCATGTGGCGCCCAGCAGGATCAAAGCCTGCCGTCGCAGCAGCGACCACCAGGAACGGGACATACTAGATCCGAGTCGAAAACCGATAGCCGGCGCCGCGCACCGTTTGGATCATCACCTCGTAGCCGTGGGGCTCCAATACCTTGCGCAACCGCCGAATATGCACATCCACAGTGCGTTCCTCGACATAGACGTTGCTGCCCCACACACGATCCAGCAACTGGCCACGACTGTAAACCCGCTCCGGATGGGACATGAAAAACTCCAGCAGCCGGTATTCGGTTGGTCCCACCTCCAGCAGCGCCTCGCCGGCACTCACCCGATGACTGGCCAGATCCAGGGACAATCCGTTGGCGCGCAGGATTTCGTCCTCCGCCGCCGGCCCGCCACGCCGCAGCACCGCCCGGATGCGCGCCACCAACTCGCGTGGGGAAAAGGGCTTGGTGATATAGTCGTCGGTACCACTTTCCAGGCCCTGCACCTTGTCTTCCTCCTCGGCGCGGGCGGTCAACATGATGATCGGCAGTTCGCGCGTCAAATCTTCCTTTTTCAAACGCCGGGCAAAATCGATGCCGCTGATGCCGGGTAGCATCCAGTCCAGCAGGATGAGATCGGGCAGGCGTTCGGAGATGGCGGCCTGCGCTTGGCGAGCGTCGGCGGCTTCCCGCACCTCGTAGCCGACCCCGGCCAAGGCGAAGGAAATCATCTCCCGGATCGGCTGCTCGTCCTCCACGATTAAAATATGCTTTGCGTTCATGAGTCCTCTTGAATTTACTCGAATCGTCCCAAACTCCCGGCGGAGCGATCGCCGCAGCCTCCTTATTAAGGAATCTTCATGACAGGCACGTTACAAGCCCGGCGAACAAATTAGCAAATAGCTATCGCCACGTTTGTATGATTCAATTTCCATAATGAGCGATCCTCGCTTAAGCTACATTCCAGTTCATTGATCCCAACCTTCGACAAACCTCAAGGAGCTACGCATTATGAGCGTGTTAGTCACCCAGCCCGCCCCGGACTTCACCGCCGCCGCCGCCATGCCGGACGGCTCGATCAAGGAAGATTTCAAGCTGTCCGACCTGCGCGGCAAGTATGTGGTGCTGTTCTTCTGGCCGCTGGACTTCACCTTCGTCTGCCCGTCCGAGATCATCGCCCACGATCACCGCATCGCCAAGTTCAAGGAACTCGGGGTGGAAGTCGTGGGGGTCTCCATCGACTCGCAGTTCACGCACTATGCCTGGCGCAATACGCCTCCCGAAAAGGGCGGCATCGGTCCGGTACAGTTCCCCATGGTCGCCGACGTCAAGCATGAAATCACCCAGGCTTACGGCATCGAACATCCGGCCGGCGTCGCCTTGCGCGGTTCCTTCCTGATCGACAAGGCGGGCGTGGTGCAGGCGCAGATCGTCAACAACCTGCCGCTCGGCCGCGAAGTGGATGAGATGGTGCGCTTGGTCGAGGCCCTGCAATTCACCGAGGAATTCGGCGAAGTCTGCCCGGCCGGTTGGAAGAAAGGCCAGAAGGGCATGAAGCCTACCGCCGATGGCGTGGCCGCCTACCTGGCCGAAAACGCCTCCGCGCTGTAAATCTCAACGCCTGACCCCAACCCTCTCCTCACCGGGAGAGGGTGTCTTACAGGAAAGCAGGAGTCAGGATTACCGCAGTGCCCGCACGCCAGCGCCCGACTCGGACGCTCGCGTTCCGGCATTGTCCGCCACCACGCACGATGGGGAGACTCAGCGATGAGCAATACACCGAAACACTGCCGCCTGTTGATTCTGGGCTCCGGCCCGGCCGGCTACACGGCGGCGGTCTATGCCGCCCGCGCCAATCTGCAACCGGTCATGGTCACCGGCCTGCAAATGGGCGGGCAACTGACCACCACCACCGAAGTGGATAACTGGCCCGGCGACGTCGAGGGCTTGCAGGGGCCGGATTTGATGGACCGCATGCGCCGGCACGCCGAGCGGTTCGGCACCGAGATCGTGTTCGATCACATCCACACCGCCCGCCTGGAGCAACGGCCGTTCCGGCTGAGCGGCGACGCCGGCGAGTACACCTGCGATGCCCTGATCATCGCCACCGGCGCTTCGGCCCAGTATCTGGGACTGCCGTCGGAACAGGCCTTCATGGGCAAGGGCGTGTCCGGCTGCGCCACCTGCGACGGTTTCTTCTATCGCAATCAGAAGGTGGCGGTGGTCGGCGGCGGCAATACCGCGGTCGAGGAAGCGCTGTACCTGGCCAACATCGCCAGCGAAGTCACGCTGGTGCATCGCCGCCAGCAGTTCCGCGCCGAGAAGATCATGGTCGACAAGCTGATGGAGAAGGTTGACGCCGGCAAGATCCGGCTGCAACTGGACAGCGTGCTGGACGAGGTGCTCGGCGACGACAGCGGCGTGACCGGCATTCGGTTGCGCAACGTCAAGACCGACCAGACCGAGGACATCGCCCTGCAAGGATTGTTCGTCGCCATCGGCCACAAGCCGAACACCGATCTCTTCGCCGGTCAGTTGGAGATGCGCAACGGCTATCTCCTGGTCAAGGGCGGCGCCGAGGGTGGCGCCACCACCACCAGCACCTCGGGGGTATTCGCCGCCGGAGACGTGGCCGACCACGTTTATCGCCAGGCCATCACTTCCGCCGGCAGCGGTTGCATGGCCGCGCTGGATGCCGACAAGTATCTGGACGGACTGGGGCACTAGGCCCACCGCAGCAAGGCGGGTTGCTCCCGCCTTGCTCCCGCCCGCCAATTGATCAGATCAGCGGCTTGGCCCATTCCGTGTTTTCGCTATCCGCCACTGGAACGACCAGTACCGGGCGCTTCGACGTCAGGGTAATCCGACGGGTGGTCGAACCCAGCAGGTCGGTCCGCATGCCGGAACCGGTATGCGTGCCCATGATGATCAAATCGACGTTGTGCCGGTCGGCCTCGGACAGGATCACCTCGCAAGCCAAGCCGCTGGCCACGCGCACTTCCGCGATCACTTCCGTCTGCTCAAGCGTGGCGCCGAGCTCCTCCGCGCAAAACGCTTCCATCCGCTGATGGATCTTCTCCAGCATACCCGCGCTGGCTTGCTGGTGTAGATCCTTCGCCGCATCCGGCTTCAGATAGGAATCGATCAGAAACCGCACCGAATTACTCAGCGGCTCGACCAC
>DAOTGT010000072.1:2322-16620 GCA_035447285.1 Candidatus Competibacter sp. | reverse complement strand
CGAAGGGCGAAGTTCCGCCGATCAGATAACCGCTGTGTTTGTGGGCCGTGGCCGGATCGCAGGGATGAATGGTCTTGACTCCCAACAGGCGGGCCAGTTCGCGGGTGGAGACCTTGCGATCGCCGTGCATCAGTACGATCAGCGGGTGCCGCTGATCATTTTCCATGATTAGAGTTTTGATGACACAGTGTTCGTCCACTCCCAGGCAGTGCGCGCTGTGAGCAGTGCCACCATGCTCTTCGTAAGCATACGGATGTACGCTGAAGGCGACTTGGTGGTCCCGCAGGAATCGGATCGCGGGAGTCATTGAAAATTTAATTTTGTTCATTGCATTTTTTTATGAGGGTTTGTTGTTTATTTGTTTATTTGATAATCGTTGCAAATAAAATAAAAATTGTATTATTTATAATAATATCCAGCGCAAAGAAATGGTAATATTAACTTATATGCATGTAAAGTAACATATTTTAAATAGAACTTTTTCAATTCTAGATGAAATCTCCATTAGGTTGGTCGTTTGATGACAACACTTAATTGTTCAAGCAGATACTAAGGAATCAATTTTTGTTGTTTAATGGCAAAAAAATAGTGGTATGTCTGATTCTTGATTTGGCAAACTTGATTTGCTTAGATGAAGCGGAAACTCACCAATAAGTAGTTGCTGGGAGGATTTTACGACAATGCGAACAGACGCAGCGCTTCAGAACAGCAATAATGAAGAAGGTCAGCCAGAACTGGGCAGGCGGGGGTTTCTGAAACTGGCGGTGGGTGGCCTTGGCGCCTTGGCCTTGGCGCCGACCCTATTGGAGGCGGCTATCCGGCGCGACCGCTATCTGCTGTTCTACAACCCCAATACCGGCGAGAGTATCCGCCAAGTTTACTGGACTCCCCGGGATGGCTATATCCGTGAGGCCATTGGCGAGGTGAGCTGGGGGCTGCGAGACCATCATAACGATCAGGTCAAGCTGTTCGATACCAACGTCCTGGATCAGCTTTACGCCCTTCAGGTGCAGATTAGCCCCGGTAGGCCGGTGCATGTCATCAGCGGCTACCGGTCGCAAAGTACCAACAGCATGCTGCGCGAGCATAGCCGACGGGTGGCCCGCAACAGCTATCATATCCAGGCCATGGCGCTCGATATTCGCTTGCCGGACGGCCGGGTATCGGATCTGTATCATGCGGCCCGTTCGCTGGGTGCTGGCGGGGTCGGCTACTATCCCCGTTCCAACTTCGTGCATGTCGACAGCGGCCCGGTGCGCTACTGGAGCTAAGTGGGCGGCTTAGCGCGAGGCTACTTGCCGTCGCGATGGTCGGTGCCGGTTTCTTCGGTGTCGCCGGTTGACTGATGGGCTCACCGCTCGATACCTGTCGCAAGAGTCCTCCTGCTGCGGCGTTGCGCCGTTCCTCCGTTTGAGCGGCGCAAAATCAAAGAGGCAGCAAAGGCCGCCTCTTTGTTGCGTGCGTTCCAGCCGATGCTTGCCCGCGCTAAAACAGCAACCGGGGCAGGAACAGGCTGATCTGCGGGATATAGGTGATGATAATCAGGAAGCTCAGCATGACCATCAGCCAGGGCAAGGCAGCTTTCACCACATCCCACAACGGCATGCCTGTGACACCGGCGGTGACGAACAGGTTTAACCCCACCGGTGGTGTGATCATGCCGATTTCCATGTTGACCACCATGATGATGCCCAAGTGGATCGGGTCGATACCGAGTTGAGTGGCGATGGGGAAGAAAATCGGTGCCAGGATCAACAGGATCGACGATGGCTCCATGAAGTTGCCGGCAATCAACAGCACGATATTGACCACAATCAGGAATTGCCAGCCCGACAGTCCCCAGCCGACGATGGTTTCCGCCATGACCTGCGGAATACGCTCGGTGGTCAACACATGGGCGAACAACATGGCGTTGGAAATGATGAACAGCAGCATCACCGTCACCTTGCCGGCGTCCGCGAATACTCGGGGTATGTCGCGGAAGCCCATGTCGCGGTGGATGAACAGGGCAACCACGAAGGCGTAGACCGCGGCGACCGCCGCCGCTTCGGTGGCAGTGAAGAAACCACCGTAGATGCCGCCTAGCACCACGATAATCAGGCCCAGTCCCCACATGGCTTCCCGGGCCGCCACCAGCAGCTCTCGAAACGAAACGCGTGGTTGCAACGGAATCTTCATTTTCCGCGCGCTGACGAAAATGGCGATCGCCAGCATCAGGCCCAAGACGATGCCGGGCACCACCCCCGCCATGAATAATTGACCGACCGAGGTTTCGGTGGCGGCGGCATAGACCACCATCACGATCGATGGCGGAATCAGAATTCCCAAGGTGCCGGCGTTACAGATGATGCCGGCGGCATATTTTTGTGGGTAGCCGCCCTTGACCATGGCGCCGATCACGATGGAGCCAATCGCCGCAACCGTGGCCGGTGACGAACCCGACACCGCCGCGAATAACATGCAAGCCAGTACCGAGGCGATGGCCATGCCGCCGGTGATGTGGCCGACCGCCGCGACGGCGAAGCGAATCAGCCGCTTGGCCACGCCACCGGTGGTCAGAAACGCTGAAGCCAGCACGAAGTAGGGAATCGCCAACAGGGTGTAATGCTCCATGGTGTCGAACAGCTTCAACGACATGGAAGCTAGCGAATCGTTGGTGAAGAACAGGATGGTCAGGATGCTGGATAAGCCCAGGGAGAAAGCGATGGGAACGCCCATCAGCAGGAAAACGAATAGGATGGTAAATAGGAATAGCGAAGTCATGGCGCCTTCTCCTGACGGGCGGGGTCAGCGGGATGCAGAATTTCGACCGCCTCGACGACCTCGACCCCCTCGACCGATTCGATGGCTTCACGAGCTTCGTCGGCCAGTTGCAAGCCCTCCTGTTGACCGAGAAGGGTGCGCCAGCCGACTTGTAGCAGCCGTAGCAGAGCTAGGAAAAGCCCGATGGGCAACATGATGAAGGGAATCCAGCGTGGGACAGGTAAATCCTGAGCTTCGATGCCTATATCGTAAAGCTTGTAGACATAGCCCGTTGCGCCAACCAGCATGATGATGCAATAGGCGCAACAAGCCAGCACCCCGAGCAGGCCGATGGCCCGGCGCAGCTTATGCGGAAACTGACGTACCAGCACGTCGATACCGATATGCGCGCCAGTCCTGATTCCGTAGGAAACGCCGAACAGCACAAGCCAGGCGAATAGATAGGTGACCAGTTCCAGTGCCCAGGTAAAGCCGGTACCGAAGACGTAGCGGTTGATCACCTGAACGAAGGAGATGGTGACCATCAGCGCCAGTAGCAGGGCGATAAACCCTTCTTCCAGATGATGGACGATGCGGGCAAACATGGGAAACCCTCCGAACGGAAGCCTGAAAAACTACCTCCCGGTGCTTGCGGTGCTGCCGGGAGGGGACGGCTTATGTAGGCCCGCTGTTATTTGCCATTGGTGGCCAGAGCCGCATCGACGATATCCTTGCCGATAGCGGGAGTGAATTGGTCATAGACCGATTTCATGGCTTTCTTCCAGGCCGCCAATTCTTCGGGGGTCAGTGCCAGGATTTCACTCTTGCCGGAGTCCTTGATCTTTTGGCGGTCGCCCTCGCTGAACTCGGTGGCCCACTTATTGACCTGCACCGTAACCTCGGTGAGGATTTCTTCCAGGGTCTTGCGCACGTCGGCGGGCAGACCGTCCCAGAACTTGGTGTTGGTCACCAGCATGTAGCCCAGATAGCCGTTGTTGGTTTCGCTGATGTACTTCTGGACTTCGAAGAACTTCTGCGAATAAATGTTCGACCAGGGGTTTTCGGCGCCATCGACCACGCCGGTTTCCAAGGCTTGGTAAACTTCCGAGAACGCCAGTTTTTGCGGGAAGGCGCCGACGGCCTTGAACTGTGCTTCGAGAATGTCGGAAGACTGGATACGGAACTTCATGCCCTTGGCGTCTTCGGGCTTGCGCAACGGCTTGTTGGCCGAAAGCTGCTTCATGCCGTTATCCCAATAGCCGAGACCGGTCAAACCCTTCTTTTTCATTGAGCTAAGAATGGCTTGGCCAGTCGGTCCGTTCTGGAAGCGGTGGACCGCATCAATGTTCTTGAACAGGAACGGCAGGTCGAACACCTGAACCTGCTTGGTGTAGCGGTCGAACTTCGACAGCGAGGGCGCGATCAGTTGTACGTCGCCGAGCAGCAATGCTTCCATTTCCTTGCCGTCGCCGAACAGTGAGCTGTTGGGATAGACCTCCACGGTCACTTTGCCTTTCAGTCGTTCCTCGGCCAGTTTCTTGAACAACAGGGCACCCTTGCCCTTGGGGGTGTTCTCGGCGACCACATGCGAAAACTTGATCACGATTTCCGCGTGAGCGATTCCGCTGAGTAGGGCCAAGGTGGCACCCGCCAGCAGGGCATGAAAGAGGCTTGATTTGCGCATGAGCGGCATTCTCCTTTGGGGATTGCTTTTCTTGGTTCTAAGGTGTTGAGGGCTAATCGATGGCATTAGCCCAATCATTCAGATTCGCGGCGAAACCGGAACCCTAACCACTAAGCATAGAAAAAAAATGGCGTCATGCGCGGGTAACGCGCACAACGACCATTTGTTGCACCTTGATGGGGAGGGAGAGTTTTAATTGCGGATACCGGTGCCCCGGCGCAGCAGCCACAAGCTGTAGCCGAACAGGACGGCGACGAACAGCAGGATGATGGCGAAGGCGAAGCGGATGTCGATGTCCGACACACCCAGGATGCCGTAACGGAAGGCGTTGATCATGTACAGGATGGGGTTGAACAGAGACGCGGCCTGCCAGAACGGTGGCAACATCTTGATGGAATAGAAGATGCCGCCCAGATAAATCAGTGGGGTGAGCACGAACGTGGGTACTACCGAGATATCGTCGAAGCTTTTGGCGTAAATGCCGTTGAGCAACCCGGCCAGAGCGAACAGTACCGAAGTCAGGACGATTACCGCCAGCGTGATCAGCGGATGTTGCCACGGCAGGTCGGTGAAAAACAGCGAGACCGCCGCGACCACGCCGCCCACCGCCAGGCCCCGCGCCACCCCGCCGCCGACGAAGCCCAGCACGATGATGGTGTTGGGTAGGGGCGAGACCAGCATTTCCTCGATGTGCCGCTGAAACTTGGAGCTGAAGAACGAGGACACCACGTTCGAATAGGCATTGGTGATCACCGCCATCATGATCAGCCCCGGTGCGATGTACTGGGGATAGCTCAAACCTTCCACTGGCCCGATTTGGGCACCGATCAGCTTGCCGAAAATGATGAAATACAGCGCGGTGGTCACCGCCGGCGGCAGGATGGTCTGGATCCAAATACGCAGAAAACGCAGGGTTTCCTTGATGAGGATGGTTTGCAGGGCAACGAATTGGGTGCGAATGTTCATGGGTGATTGGTTCCCGATTGCTGACGCCCATTCCCGCTGGCAACGGCGCCATACTCTACTAATATTTCAGTTAGTTTTCATGGTTCGGACAGTGTGGCGCATACCGTGGCGCAAACGGGGCGTCGGGTGAAGACCGTCAATAATAGAGGGATGCCGGCATGTCGGACGAGAACGCGCAAACCGCAACAGGGATGCCTGAAAATTCCGAACGTGCGCCTTCCCAGGAGCACGACCCTCAGACCACGAAGCTACCGATGAGCGGCATCCGCGTCATCGACGTGGGTACCTTTCTGGCTGGCCCTTACGCGGCTTCGGTGCTGGGCGAATTCGGTGCCGAGATACTCAAGGTGGAGCATCCGCTGGCGGGCGATCCGATGCGGCGCTTCGGTACGGCGACCAAGCGTCACGATGCCACCCTGGCCTGGCTCAGCGAAGCACGCAATAAGAAATCGGTGCTGATCGACCTGCGCCAGCAAGAGGGCGTGCAACTGTTCCTCAGGCTGGTCGAGAAATCCGATGTGCTGATCGAAAACTTTCGACCGGGGACCATGGAAGAGTGGGGTATCGGTTGGAAGGAGCTGAGTGAGGTCAATCCCGGTTTGGTTTTCTTGCGGGTGTCGGGTTACGGCCAAACCGGACCCTATCGCCACCGCTCCGGCTTCGCGCACATCGCCCACGCTTTCGGTGGGTTGTCCTATCTGGCCGGGTTTCCGGGCGAGACGCCGGTCGTGCCCGGTACCGCGCCGTTGGGCGATTACCTGTCGAGCCTGTACGGTGCGATCGGCATCATGCTGGCGCTGCGCCACCGGGAGAAAACCGGGCGCGGCCAGATCGTCGATATCGGTATTTACGAGGCGGTGTTTCGCCATCTGGATGAGATTGCCGCCTCTTACGGCTTGTTCGGCAAGATCCGGGAACGCGAGGGCGCCGGCAGTTTCGTCGCGGTGCCGCACGGGCATTTCCGCACTCGGGATGATAAATGGATCGCCATCGCCTGCACCACCGACAAGATGTTCGAGCGGCTGTCCGAGGCGATGGAACGGCCGGAACTGGCCTCTTCCCGGCTCTACGGCGAGCAGCGCAAGCGGCTGGCGGCGCGCGACGAAGTCAACCGGATCGTCATCGAGTGGGTGGGCTCGCTCAGCCGCGACGAAGTGCTGAATCGTTGCCTGGAAAAAGAAGTCCCGATCGGCAAGGTTAACAGCATCGCCGATATCTTCGAGGACGAGCATTTCCAGGCGCGCGGCAATCTGGCCCGGCTGGAAGAGCCGGGGCTGGGCGAGGTGGTGGTGCCCGGCGTAACGCCCAGGCTGTCGCTGACGCCCGGCCAGATCAACAATCTCGGACCGCCGATGGGTAATGCGACCTATGAAGTCATGCGCGAACTGCTCGGCTTGTCGGCCGAGGAGATCAAGCAATTGCGCCAGCGCAAAATCATCTAGCGAGCGAGATCACCATGACGACCGCAACTTCCCAGGCTGAACTGCCGCTCGCCGGCATCCGGGTCATCGACGTGGCCACGGTGATCGCGGCGCCCTATTGCGCGACCATTCTCGGCGAATTCGGCGCCGATGTGCTCAAGGTGGAACACCCGATGGGCGGCGACGTTTGCCGCAAGTTTGGCACGCCGACTCATCGAGGTGACACGCTGGCCTGGCTTGGCGAGGCCCGCAACAAGAAGTCGGTGACCATCGATCTGCACCGCCCTGACGGCGTTGAGCTGTTCAAGCAGTTGATCGAAAAGGCCGACGTGCTGTGCGAAAACTTTCGGACCGGCACGCTGGAAAAGTGGGGCCTGGGTTGGGAGGTGCTGCAACGGATCAATCCCGGCCTGATCATGCTGCGAGTCACCGGCTACGGCCAGACCGGCCCGTACCGGGACCGGCCCGGCTTCGCTCGCATCGCGCATGCCGTCGGCGGCATCGCCTACCTGTCCGGGATGCCCAAGGGGACTCCGGTCACGCCGGGTTCGACCACGCTGGGCGATTATCTGACCGGTTTGTACGGCTGCGTGGGCGTGCTGATGGCTTTGCGCTACCGCGAGCAAACCGGTTTGGGTCAGTATGTCGATGCCGCTCTGTACGAGTCGGTGTTTCGCTGTACCGATGAATTGGCGTCGGCCTTTGCCATGTTCGGTACCGTGCGCGAGCGGCACGGGCCGACCCATAACGATTTCGCCTGTCCCTATGGCCATTTTCCGACCAAGGACGGGAAGTGGGTGGCCCTCGCTTGTGCCACCGACAAGTTGTTCGCAAGGCTGGCCGAGGCGATGGGACGGCCGGAGCTGGCATCTTCCGGGCTCTATGGCGAACAGAAGACCCGTTTGGAGAATCGTTCCGATGTCAACGAAATCGTGCGGGATTGGTGCGGGTCCCTGACTCGCGAGGAAGTACTCAAGCGCTGTTATGCGACCGGCGCACCGGCGGGTCCGCTGAACAACATCGCCGATATCTACGGCGACCGGCAGTTTCACGCCCGGCGCAATTTGGTGGCCATCGACGACGAGGATTTGGGTGAGACTATCGTCGTGCCGTCGGTGATTCCCCGGCTGTCGGAAACGCCGGGGCAAATCCGTCATCTTGGTCCCAAACTCGGACAGCATACCGAGGAGGTGCTCAGTGAGTTGCTGGGGATGAGCCAAGAGGAAATCGGCGAGTTGAAGAAGAAGCGGGTGATCTAGCGATCCTTTGGGCCAGAAAGGAAGTCCTTTCGTTAGTTAGACCATGGAAGAGGATCTTCGCAGTCCATCACTACCTGCGAATCGCGTACGTCCCTCAGTCGGACGGTAAGCTTGCTCCGCGTACGATGACACTCAACTCACGCTCATTATGTGTAAAAAGGATCAGCGTACTGAATCGCAATGAGCCACTCAAAGACGATATACATCAATGAGGATTGGCTAGCTTTCTCGGAGAAGATCAAGCGGAGAGATGGTTATAAGTGCCTGCAATGCGGAAGGAATCCAACAGAGGTAACGTTGCAGGTTCATCACGAAATTTATGTGGTAGGGAAGGCTCCATGGGAATATGCCCTCAGTGATTGTCGAACTTTGTGCAAAGGGTGTCATGCTAAGGAACACGGCCTAATTGAGCCAGACAAAGGATGGACGCTCCTTTCAATCGATGATTTAGGTGGGCTTGATGGTACCTGTGAAAGAAAAAGTTGTGGCACAGATATTCGGTATGCTCATCTAACCTACCATCCGAAATGGGGATATATGGTTGTTGGAAGTACCTGCATTGAACATCTAACGCAGGAAGATCGCCTTCTGAGTAGTAATGTCATCCATTTATACAAAAATATCAGTAAATTTGTTCATTCGTCGAAATGGCTATGCAGAATCACGAAGGAAGATAAAAGGTTTATTTATTCAACGTATAAGCACCATCAAATTCGCATTTACGGCGAAGAATTTGCCCATTCGTTCCAACTTGCCTTGAAAGAGAAAGGCATTCGGTCATACGAGTTTAGAAAAGTAATACCAGCAAAAGGGAAAAGCACATTGGCTGTTAAAGAATTATCCTATACTGCATTACGAGGAACGTTGTCTGAGAGCAAAGAAGAAACAGATCTTCTAAGAAAACTGTATCGTGAGCTGAAGGCAAATACGTAATAAGTTATTCTAGGCGACCCCGGTTTCGCTGAACCGCCTAACATAGGCGTTCGTTGGTGCGAGTTGGGTCCAATAGCGGGTTCTCGGCGTCGAACCCTCATTAGAGCACATCCCTTTCGGAGCGACTTCGTTGTCCAGTACTTGTGTCCCCACTACCCTATCACGGCCTGTGGAACGTTACAGTTCCATGGCAGGCAGCAAGGTCCGCTTCTTGCGGGATGACCCTTAACTCGTGCCCTATTGAGCACCATAAATCACAACTGATTGATGCTCTAAAGAGAACGCTCAATGTCATACGCACGCATAATTTCCATGACCTCGCTAACCATGTTGGCCTTTGCGGGTAATTCACTACTCTGTCGGGCTGCCCTCAAGCACACCAGCATCGATGCGGCCAGCTTCACGGCAATTCGACTGATCTCTGGGGCGGTGATGCTTTGGCTAGTGGTGAGAATACGGCATGGTGTAAATACCAGCCCGAGTAACTGGTTGTCGGCAATCGCACTGTTTATTTATGCGGCTGGCTTTTCTTTTGCTTATATGAGCCTGCCAGCGGGAAGCGGTGCATTGCTGCTTTTTGGCGCTGTCCAGGCAACGATGATCGGCCATGGCATTTGGTCAGGGGAACGTCTAAATAAACCGCAACTTGTCGGCCTTATGCTCGCTTTCGGGGGACTGGTTGGTCTGTTGTTGCCGGGTCTTTCGGCACCGCCTCTGTACGGTTCCATATTAATGTTAGGCGCTGGGGTTGCATGGGGCGTCTATTCTTTGCGAGGGAAAGGCGCGGGTGATCCCATCAAGGTAACAGCGGGTAATTTTCTACGTGCTGTGCCTATCGCGATAGCATTGAGCCTATTAATGGTGAACAGCATCTCTGTGGATTATGCTGGGTTTTGGTACGCAGTTTCGTCGGGAGCACTGGCTTCAGGAATAGGGTACGCCATTTGGTATACAGTATTACCTGCATTGAAAGCTACCAATGCCGCAACCGTGCAACTCAGTGTTCCGGTCATTGCAGCTTTGGGTGGCATCGTTTTTCTGGGTGAGCACATAACACTGCGCTTGGTGTTGGCATCCGTAGCTACACTCGGTGGGATCGCGTTGGTCATTTTGGAAAAGCAACAAGTAAATGCTGCTCAATAAATCGTTTCAGCGGATCGCCCGTAAACACCCGACTGTTGGATTTCACCTTTAGGCATTCTGTAAAGAAAACGATGAATACTTCCTTGCTTCTCCTTGGTGTGCTTTTTGGCTCAATCGGGCTTGGTTATTTTTTGTATGGCAAGAAGCAGCGAGCAGTCGTGCCTCTTGTTTGTGGTCTTGCGCTCATGGTCGTTCCTTATTTCATTTCCAGCACTGCTCTTCTCGTCATGGTGGGTGCTGTGCTCTCAGGTATTCCATATTTCGTGAAAATGTGAGCCATTATGGGGATGATGAACGATGAGTGACATCAACTTACAGGATTGGGTGGGCAGAAAGGAAGAAATCCAGGATTGCGTTTATCCCACGCCAGCCAGAGCGCTGGCCTTAACCTTGAATGATCGAGATTTTGCGGGTAGGGAAGGCGATCCGCTACCTGAACTTTGGCACTGGCTGTATTTTTTGCCGCTGGTTGCCCGCGCGGAAATAGGCCCGGACGGCCATCCGAAACGCGGTGGTTTCTTACCACCGGTTGCCTTGGAGCGGCGGATGTGGGCCAGCGGTCAATTGACGTTTCACCAGGATCTGCGGATCGGCGAGGCAGTCACGAAAACCTCCGAGATTCTCAAGGTGGCGGAAAAGGAAGGTAAAGCCGGCAGCATGGTGTTTGTCACTGTCCGGCATACGATTGGTTCCGCCAGAGGAGTCGCCATTGAGGAACAGCAGGATATCGTTTATCTACCGATGCCCAAGCAATTCGTTCCAGCAGCACCCAATCCGGTGCCTGAAGATCTTGAATGGCAAGAGGCATATCCCGTCGATCCGGTGCTGTTGTTCCGTTTCTCCGCGCTAACCTTCAACGCGCACAGAATTCATTACGACATCAATTACGCTAGCGAGGTGGAAAAATATCCGGGCTTGGTGGTGCATGGTCCCTTGCAGGCTGTGTTGCTGCTGGAATCGGCGAAGCGCAACAACCCGGATCGACGACCGGCCAGCTACCGCTTTCGCGCGCTTCGACCCCTTTTCGATTTTGACCGAGTGTCGGTTTGCGGTCGGCCCAACTCGGAAGGTGGCCACGAGTTATATACGGCCAATACCGCTGACGATATTGGCATGCAGGCCACCCTATCCTGGAGATAACGTCGATGGCGGAGAAACTGGAGCGCTCGATCTTACTGGTGCCGGCTTCCAACTGGAACATGATTCAAAAGACCGCTACTTCCAAGGCGGATGCGGTGTGCATCGATCTGGAAGACGCGGTGACGGTGGACGAAAAGGAGGCGAGTCGGGCCAACGTGGTTCGTGCGTACAAGGAGCTGGATTTCGGCAACAAGCTGAGGATGTACCGGATCAATGGATTGGACACTCATTATGCCTATCGGGATCTGATCGAGGTGGTGGAAGCCGCTGGCGATGGCATCGATTTGATCGTGGTGCCCAAGGTCAATCGTCCCGAGGATGTCTATATGGTGGAAACGCTGCTGACGCAGATCGAGAGCTATCGGCAATTCTCGCGCCCCATCGGCATCGAGGCGCTGATCGAGACAGCGGCCGGTTGCGTCAACATTCGGGAAATCGCGGCCTGTTCCACCCGGCTGGAAGGCTTCGTGTACGGACCCGGCGATTACGCGGCGTCGGTGCGGATGCCGATGGAATCGATCGGAGAACTGGACGACAACGACGCGGCCTATCCCGGCCATCGCTGGCACCACATCATGCATTCGATCGTCACCGCCGCCCGCGCCTATAACAAACGCGCCATCGACGGGCCTTTCGCCGGCATCAAGAATCCAGAGGGCTTGACGCAAGCCTGCAAGATCGGGCGAGCCATGGGCTTCGACGGCAAATGGTGCATTCATCCGAGTCAGATCGAAACCGTCAACCGTACCTTTGTGCCGTCGGCAAAGGATATCGAATGGGCGCAAACCGTACTGCGCGAGTACGAGCTCGCACGACAAGAGGGCAGGGGCGCCCTCAGTGTCAAGGGAAAGATGATCGATGTTGCCTCGCTCAGGATCTGCCATGGCCTGGTGGAAAGGGCTAGACTGGCGGGGTTACTCAACTGAGACGGTATGTCATGGCGAAAATATTGGAAGGACTGCGAGTGGTCGAGGGCACCGCGTTCGTGGCCGCGCCGCTGGCCGGTATGACGCTGGCGCAGATGGGCGCGGATGTGATCCGGTTCGACCGCATCCGGGGTGGTCTGGACCATCATCGCTGGCCGGTTACCCACGACAACAGAAGCCTGTTCTGGGCTGGTTTGAACAAGGGAAAGCGCTCCCTGGCCGTGGATGTCGGCACGCCGCGCGGGCAGGAGATCGTTACCCAGTTGATCTGTGCCCCTGGTCCGAACACGGGCATTTTTCTGACCAATCTGCGGGTGCGCGGCTGGATGGATTACGAGCACCTGAAGCAGCATCGCGAAGACCTGATCATGCTGACCGTGCTGGGCAATCGGGAAGGTGGGCCAGCGGTCGATTACACCATCAACCCCGGCGTGGGTTTTCCCCATGTCACCGGGCCGGAGGGTTCCACCGAGCCGGTCTGCCACGTGCTGCCGGCTTGGGATTGCATCACCGGCCAGATGGCGGCGCTGGGCTTGCTGGCGGCCGAGCGGCATCGGCGGTTGACCGGGCAGGGGCAGGCGGTGGAAATCGCTTTGAAGGATGTCGCTCTGGCCATGCTGGGCAATCTGGGAATCATCGGCGAGGTGATGGTCAACGATTTTGACCGACCCAAGTATGGCAACTATCTGTACGGCGCTTACGGCAACGAATTCGACACCGCCGATGGTCGCAAGGTGATGGTGGTCGGCTTGACCCGGCGGCAGTGGGAGGGGCTGTGCAAGATCACCGGCTTGCAGGCGGAATTCGATGCGCTGGGCGAGAAGCTGGGTTTGAATCTGAATCGGGAAGGAGATCGGTTCGAAGCCCGCGCCGAGATTACCGCGCTGTTGGCGCCCTGGTTTCGGGCCAGGAAAGTAGAGGATTTCGCCCAGGCTTTCGACGAGAACGGGGTCACCTGGTCGGTGTTTCGCAGCTTCAAGCAGGCGGTCCGGGAAGATCCCGACCTGTCGACGCGGCATCCGATGTTCAGTTTGCTCGAACAACCGGGAATCGGCGAGTATCTGGTGCCGGGTTCTCCCTTCGAGTTTGGCGAGTTCGAGCGTACTCCGCCCAAGCGGGCCGCCGTGTTGGGCGAACACACCGACGAAATTCTATCGGGCATTCTCGGCATGAGCGACGCCGAGATTTCCCGGCTGCATGAGGACAAGGTGGTGGCGGGGCCGCGCCTTTGAGCGGTTTCGCGCCGCCGATTCAGGCGGCGACGTGCCCGTTCTTGTTCACCAGCCGTACGAACAATTCTTCCAGCCGGTTGGTTTTGTTGCGCAGGCTGACCACATCGATACCTTGCGCCGACAGTGCCTGAAACAGCTCGTTCAGGCCCCGATCCTTGGAGACGTCGACCTCCAAGGTCCATTCGTCCAGCCGCCGCAGCGCGTAGCCGGTGACGGCCGGCGGTTCGATCAACGGTTGGCGTAGGTTCAGCACGAAGGTTTCCAGATGCAGACGGCCGATCAGGGCACTCATCCGGTCGTTCTCGACGATCCGGCCTTGATCGATGATGGCGATGTGCCGGCACAGGCTTTCCGCTTCTTCCAGGTAGTGCGTGGTCAGAATGATGGTGGTGCCGCGGGCGTTGGTGGCGCGAAGGAAATCCCAGGTCGAGCGGCGGATCTCGATGTCCACCCCGGCGGTCGGTTCGTCCAGGATCAGCAGCTTCGGTTCGTGAACCAGCGCGCGGGCGATCATCAGCCGGCGCTTCATGCCGCCCGACAGTTCCCGCGCCATCACCCGCCGCTTTTCCCATAAACCAAGCTGCTTGAGATAGGTTGCGGCCCGCTGGTGGGCCAGTTCGCGCGGGATGCCGTAATAGCCGGCCTGGTTGACGAGGATCTCGATGACCGGCTCGAACTGATTGAAGTTGAACTCCTGCGGTACCAGCCCGATACAAGCTTTCGCCGCGCTCAATTCACGGTCGAGGTCGTGCCCGAAGACCTGAATGGAACCGCCGGATTTTCGCACCAGCGAGCAAATGATGCCGATGGTGGTGGATTTGCCGGCGCCATTGGGGCCGAGCAGGGCGAAGA
>DAOTGT010000072.1:0-2222 GCA_035447285.1 Candidatus Competibacter sp. | reverse complement strand
ATGATGCCGATGGTGGTGGATTTGCCGGCGCCATTGGGGCCGAGCAGGGCGAAGAACTCACCTTCCGCGACCTCCAGATCGATACCGCGCAGCGCCTCGGGGCCATTGGCGTAGGTCTTGCGCAACTGGCGCAGGGTCAGGGCGGGAGCGGTCATGGCGCGGTCCGGGCAAAGTGGGGATCAGGGTTGCTGGGGTAGCAGATACGGCTCGAATTCCGGGGTGAACCGTTCCTTGAAGCCGCCGTCCGGTTCGATCAGCACGAAAAACGCGGCCAGATGGTGTTCGCTGGCCAGTTGGAAACCCAGCTCCGGGCCGGCGGCGAGCAGCGCGGTGGCGGTGGCGTCGGCCACCATGGAGCGATCGCCGATCACCGTCACCGAGGCCAGGGTGTGTGGGACCGGCCAACCGGTGCGCGGGTTGATGACATGCGAGTAACGCTGACCGTTCTGCTCGAAGAAGTTGCGGTAATTTCCCGAGGTGGAGACGGTATGATCGCCGAGTCGGATCAATCGTTCGACCGAGCGCTGGCCCGCCTCCGGTTTTTCGATGGCGATGGTCCAGGGTTCGCCGCGACCGTTGCGGCCCCGAGCACGGATTTCGCCGCCGATCGAGGCCAGATAGTTGCCGACGCCGGTGGTGTCGATCAAGGCGGCCATGCGATCCACGCCGTAACCCTTGGCCATGGCGGAAAGATCGACGTACAGGTCGGCGCGATCCTTTTTCAGCGCCGGTGGCTCGGCGCGGGCGTGCAGGCGCCAGTCGCCGACTCGCTCGCGAGCCTGGGCGATGGCGGCCGTGGAGGGAACCTCGTCGCGGCGTGGTTCCGGTCCAAAGCCCCAGAGATTGACCAGGGGGCCGACGGTGATATCGAACGCGCCGCCGCTGAGTTCGCCAATCCGCAAACCCTCGGCGACCACCTGTTGCAGTTCGGGAGAAACCGCGATCCAGTCGGTACTGGGATTTTTGTTGAAGCGCGACAGTTCCGAATCGGGATCGTAGGTGGACATTTGCCGGTTGACGAGGGTCAACATTGCCTCGACCCGTGCCTGAAGATCGGCGGGGACGGTCTGCCCCGGCGCCGGTACCAGTTTGAGTTCGTAGCTGGTGCCCATGGTGGCGCCGGTCAGGCGTACGGTGGGGTCGGGCGGGGTGCTGTCGCAGGCGGTCAGCACCAGTCCGACCAGCAACGGCAGGACGTGGGTTGGCCACCGACGGCGCGGTGGTCTGCAAAGGCGATTCGACATGATGGCGTTATGAAGGAGGGGTCAGTGGGCCGGTGCGCGCGGGCCGAGGCGAAATCGGCGGCACCCAGCAGGCGCCGCCAATCGTTACGGGAGGAATAGTGTTCAGGCCGCTGCCGCCATCGCGGCGATGGCGTCGGCCATGCTCACCACGCGGCGGGCGCTCTCGACGTGGAGGTTCTCGACCAGCCGGCCGTTCACCACCACCACGCCCTCGCCGCGCGCCGCCGCCGCCGCATGGGCTTCGATGATCTGTCGCGACCAGGCCACGTCTTCCGGCTTCGGGGTGAAGACCGTATTGCAGGGGCCTACCTGCTTGGGATGAATCAGCGTCTTGCCATCGAAACCGAACTCGCTGCCCTGGCGGCAGGCGAATTCGAAACCGGCATCGTCATTGAGATCGAGATACACGCCGTCGAGGATGGCCAGCCCGGCGGCGCGAGCGGCCAGCAGACACAGCCCGAGCGAAGTGACGAACGGCAGGCGTTCGTGGGTATGGGCACAGTCCAGTTCCTTGGCCAGATCGGAGGTCCCCATCACCAGGCACTCCATGCGCGACGAGGCGCGGGCGATCCACTGCGATTCGAGGATGCTGCGCGGAGTTTCCATCATCGCCCAGATCGTCATATTGGCCGGCGCGCCGTTGGCGTTCATGATCGCTTCCATGTGGTGGATGGCGTCGGCGCTTTCCACTTTGGGCAGCAGCAGCGCGTCGGCGCCCGACTTGGAGGCCATGGCGATGTCTTCGTAGCCCCAGCGAGTGGACAGGGCATTGACGCGGATGATGGTTTCGCGCATGCCGAAACCGCCGGCGGCGACGGCTTCGCACACCTGCTTGCGCGCCAGTTCCTTGGCATCGGGCGCAACGGCGTCTTCCAGATCGAGAATCAGACCGTCGGCCGGCAGGGCGCGGGCCTTTTCCAGGGCACGGGCGTTGGAGCCAGGCATGTACAGCACGCTGCGGCGGGGACGCGCGGATTT
>DAOTGT010000071.1:2902-16743 GCA_035447285.1 Candidatus Competibacter sp. | reverse complement strand
TGGCCGGGTGATGCGTATAACATGGGTATTCCTCCTGTGGTTTGGCAATGCGTGGCGACGGACTTGTGCGTCACCGTTTTTTCAGGCAGCGAGTGGAAATCCAGCCGGCTTCACACCAGAGTGAGGCCGGTCAATCACCAGCCAGCCGCCGTGATACTCGAAATACTCAAAATGACCGCCGAGCGATCGCCCCATCGCCAACAGCCGTTCGCGGTCGAAGACTTGCCGATGGCCATAGCGGGGATCGGGCGTGTCTTCGATCGGCACCGCGATAATCAGTCGCCGGGCGGTGAGTCGCCAGAGGTTGGCAACTGCTCGGTTGGTTTGCTCCAGTTCAAGGTGTTCCAACAGATGCAGCGCGGTGACCACGTCGAAGCGCGCCGGTAGCGGCGCCAATTCCCGCTCCATATCATCGGCCAGAATATCGGCGACGCCGAACCGGGCTTGGGCCAGACCTGCATGGCGGGCGTAATCGTCGGCGAACCCCATCAGAGCCGGATTCAGATCGCAACCGGCGATATCCCCCAAGATCGGGTCCGAGACGCCAAGCCGCGCCAGCAGCAGCGGAAAAAAGCCGAAACAGGTTGCCACGTCGAGGACGGTCAGCGGCGATGCGGCGGCGGGTAGTTCCTCGATCCGTTCCAGTGCGTACCGATAAATCGCGCCGAACAGTCCGATAAAATCGTTCGCGGTTTCCTTGGGTCGCCCCGGCGGCTGCCCCAAACCGGCGCTGGCCTGCGTGGCGTTCAGGGTGTTAGCGTAGAACAACCGCCAAGCGTGGCGCTCGTTGCCGGCCATGGAACGCACGATGTCTCCCACCGAACGCTCGAATAAGTCTTGTTCGCTGTAGCCGGTATCGATCCGCTGGCGCTGTGCCGTCAGCAGCGGCAACAACTCGCTGACGACGTAGTAACCCAAATTATTGTCGATCTGCGCCGCGCTGAAATCGTGGACGATGATCAACTCATCGGCGGGCGCGGTCGGCGTCGCCGATGGCGTCAGCGCGTAAAGCTGGAAGTGCGCGCTGGCGGCCAGCGGATCGGCGCGTTGTTCCAGACCGTTGACTAGCAATGCGTGGCGGTGGCGTGACAGTATCATGATAGAGAGCGCTCCGCGATCAATGGGGCGTCACCGAGCGCCGCAGCAGATTCTCGGCCACCTGACCGAGTTGCCGCAGGTTGCGGACCACTTCGGTTTGGTGGCAGACCGGCTCGTACAGCGGCATATCGCAACTGCCCATCTTCCAACTGCCGCGCGGTTCCGGCGACAGCCAAAGCAATTGCTTAGCGCGGCGACGGATTTCCTCCAACACCCATACCTGAGGTGGGTTACGGTTACCACGCCCGTCACCAAGGATGATGACGGTGGTTTGCGGCGTCACCACCGCCAAATGGCGATTGTGGAACAGACTCAAGGCGTGGCCGTAATTGCTGTCCACATCGGTGTCGATCAGACTACCGTTGAATACGGTGCTAATCGCCTCATCAATGCCTTGTTGCTCGAAACACGCGCTGACTTCCACCAGGTCGCTGACGAAGGCGAAACTGCGCACCTGACCGAACAGGCTTTGTAGGTTATAGACAAGATGCAACATGAAACGAGCGGTGTTGCGTACCGACAGACTGACATCGCAAATCACCACCAACCGGGGTTTTTCATTGCGGTAATGGGTCATGACCGGCTGAAATGGGATACCTTCGTATTTCATATTGCGGCGTAGGGTGAGCGGAACGCTGATCCGGCCATGATGGCTAATGTGTCGGCGATAGGAACGGGCGCCCCGCATCCGTCGGCACAGCCGATGTACGATCTCGGTCATTTCCCGGCGCTCCTGTTCCGAGAAGCGGTAATCCCGCGCGGCGCGGCGCGGCCGTTCGGACCCTTTCGGAGGTGGTTGCAGCGCCAACTCTCGTTCCAGATAGCGCTTCAGCAGTTCCGGCAAATTGGCAATGCCGCCGTCCAGTCGGCTGGATAACTGTTTGATCAGGTTCTCGTCCACATCCATGTCGTTGAGTTCATCCAGCAATTCAGTCACGGCGTCGGCGATCACATCGGCGTCCAGCGCCGCGATGGCCTCGTCCAAATTCAACTCGCCGGCCCGCCCGGCGTTCTTCATCCGCCGCGCCTTCAGCAATTGCATGGCTTTCCGCATCACTTGATCCAGCAAATCCCGGTTACGGCTCAATACCAGATTTTGGCCAAACTCGGCCAGACTGAGATCATTGGCGTCCTGATGTGAGTTGAAATGAGTTGCCATCGATTCGGCATCGAAATAGTCGCGGATGTCGAGGGCGTCTTCATGGGCGTTATCACCGTCGGGTTGACCGGTGATCTGGGTCTGCTCCGCGACCGTTGCCGGTGGTTCCTCCGGCGCGGTTTCGCGGTGTGGCGGCGGTTCCGCCGCCGATTCAGGCGTCGGCGATACCTTGGGCAAGCCGAAGAACTGCTCGAACAGCTCTTCGAACACCGGCTGATCACGCACATCCTTGATCAGAGTGCTACACAGGACCGCGCGCACCGTGTCGCGGTCCTGCAGCGTGACCCATGCCAACGCCTGCATCGCGTCCAGCGATTCGGCCGGCGAAATCCGCACGCCCTGCTTTTTCAGCAAAAAAATGAAACGATTGATCACGGCATCCATCGTCAGCCACCGGTACGGCCGTCGGTACGGCCGCGATAGCTGGTGAAGTAGCGGGCGGTGTGCTCTTGGCGGCGTTGCTCCAGATAGTTCACATCCGGTTCGGCGGGCCGCGCCGGCGGATGCAGCGGGGTTTCGGCGGCCGAGAGAGTTTCCGGCGAACTCCGCGATTGCAGCGACTCGACGATCCACGGCAATCGTTCGTTGACCTGCTGAGTATCGCGCTCGTATTTGATCAACAGATGCAGCGTTTCCTCCAGCAGGGTCGGAGTCAGCGCATCGGCGTTGAGCAGCACCAGCGCTTGCGCCCAGTCCAGCGTCTCGCTGATGCTGGGGGCTTTGCGCAGTTCCAGGGCACGCAACCGGCGGATCACCGCAACCACCTGTGCGGCCAGTGTTTCCCGCAGCTCGGGTACCTTCATCCGAATGATGTCCAGTTCCCGCTGCTCGTCCGGGTAGCCGATGAACAGATGCAGACAGCGGCGCTTGAGCGCGTCGCTCAAATCGCGGGTGTTGTTGCTGGTGATGATGACGTAGGGGATGGTTGTGGCCTTCACTGTACCGATTTCCGGCACCGTGACCTGAAAATCGCTCAGCACTTCCAGCAGGAAGGCTTCGAATTGCTCCTCGGCGCGGTCGAGTTCGTCGATCAACAGCACCACCGGCTCGGAGGAATCGATCGCTTGGAGAATGGGGCGACGCACCAGGAAATGCTCCGAGAAAAACACATCCTCATGCAGGTGCAATTGCCCGACCGCCTCATGCAAATCACCGACACCCTCGAACAGGCGCCCGATCTTGTCCCGCAGAATCTGGGTGTAGAGCAGTTGCTTGCCGTATTCCCACTCGTAGAGCGCATGCGCTTCGTCCAGCCCACCGTAACATTGCAGCCGAATCAGTTGACGATTCAAGGTGGCAGCCACGGCTTTGGCCAGCTCAGTCTTGCCGACACCGGCCGGTCCTTCGATCAGGATCGGTTTACGCATTTGCAAGGCTAAAAAGGCGACAGTCGCCAGTTTGCGGTCGCACAGGTATTGCTGTTCGCGCAACTGCGCGATGGTGTGCTCGATCGATGCGAACATGCGTGCTCCACACCCGGACATTCTCGGTTGGATGCCGAGGATGTCCGGGTTGCCAGGTGGTCGTAGCGAGGTCTGAGTCGATCAAGCCCTTAATAGGCGCCAACCAGGGAATGACGCACGACGGGCGCCACGGACTCGAAGTTGCATTCGCGAGCGTTGCCCGGTGTCGAGCCGTCACCGAGCACATGATGGGTAATACGCTCGATGTCACGATCATTGGCGGTGATTTTCGCGCTGCTCAATTCCGCATAACGTCCTTTACCCATCTGCGATTTAGTGTAAGGACCGACGCTAGTGAAATTGGCGGGAATGTTGAGATCCTTGCTCAGCCGGATCGCGGCTTCTATCGCCCGCTCGGCGGCGGAAATGTCCGACAGACCGTCCACGTTTTCACCCATCGCCTTGGCGATGTTGCGGAAGCGCTTGTAGCAAGTCGGCATGTTGTATTCCCAGACCCGGGGCAGGGCGATGGCGTTGTTCAAACCGTGATGGGAATCGTAGAACGCGCTGACCGCGTGGGAAATGGAGTGGATGATGCCCAGACCGCCGCTGTTGAACGCCTGCGCGGAGATGTAGGAGGCGTACATCATGTTGGTGCGGGCTTCAAAATTGAGCGGTTCCATGACGGCGCGCCGCAGATTTTGCGCGACCAATTCGATGCCCAGCAGCGCGCTACCCAGACTCGGCATGAAGTCGATCCGGGAAACATAAGGTTCGGAGGCGTGAGCCAGGACGTCGAAACCACAGAAGGCGGTCAAGTCCTGTGGCATGGAGAAGTGCAGGACTGGATCATTGATGCTCAGCGTCACCGGGACGTTTTCATCCATTCCCAGCCACTTGTAGGGAGCTTTTTCCGAAGTGGTGTCGGTGATCACATAGGCCCAACTGGTCTCGGAACCCGTGCCGGCAGTGGTATTGATGGCGATATGAGGTGGATTGTTGGGGTTGTCGGACTTGTTGAAGCCATCGAATTCGTTGATGTTGCGGCCATCGTGGGAAACCACGATACGCGCGCCCTTGGTGGCGTCGGTCACGCTGCCGCCGCCGACCGAGACGAAGCTGTCGCATTTCTCACGGGTATAGAGGTCAGCGATTTCCATGACATTGTAGTCCTTGGGATTGGACTCGATCTTGTCATAGACCACCACGTCGATATCCCGGTATTTGAGTTTGCCGACGATGTCTTCGACGATGCCGGTGCCGCGCAACCCGGAGGTGGCGAGTACGCAACGCTTGAAGCCGAGATTGTTGGCTTCCACGCCGACCATTTCGTAAGCACCCGGACCGAGCAGGCCACGAGGAATGCGATGAAATTCTTTAATAGGGAACTGCCAGAGTTTGTGTGCTTCCACGGTTCGATCCTCTTCCTTTGATGACTATGCGCGGATGTGAAGATCCGCATTATTTTCCCTATCTAAGATAGGGAATTGCCTGTCAGGCTATTCAGTGTGCACTTGCGTGGCGCGGCAATGGTGACTTGCGACATGAATGAATCGGCACATTGACCCACGCTTTAACGCTTTATGGCATCTTGGTATTGGCAAACAAAATGCCATGATAAAAACCCTTTATCATTTTTTTATATCGCATTGTTTTTTATTTTAAAATTTTTAATAAAACCCACGTCTGGCAAATCGTTGCCGCCAAGGCACCGTGAAAAAACTGGCACACGCACTGTGTCAAACTGCTCCATCTTTGGATGAGCGGGACAAGCAAATCCCAATAGATCGCGGCCATGCCAAAGGCCCACCGCGACAGTCGCTTGGAGGAGCGGCTGATCCCTGGGAAAAATCGAAATTGTCGGTCGTCGACGAACTGGGTGGCCTGCCGTTCGAATCGAACGCGGCTTCTCTGTACTTCGGGTGCTACGACGAGCGGGGCAATCCTGCCGATCATCGACAGGCTGCGGCGTGGAGGCATGAGGGGTGATGTGCGGCGATCCGGTCATGGCGACCGCCGTTCTCAGCCCCGTGTTGAGCGGCGAAAGATCGCCAGTGGGAAAAATGGTGGTCCGGCTTAAGCAAGCCGGCACCCGCTTCCTGAGCCCCGAATGACCAGGAGAGCAATCTCAATGCTGGTCAGGGGGCAATTTTCGGAGTCGCTATTCGTTTATTTGTCCTGCTTGCGATGGTCGACCACTCGCACGGCCTTGCCTTCGGAACGGGGGATTTCGCCGGTGGCCTTGACCACGACCTTGGCGGTCACGCCGATGAAATCCTTGATATCCTTCTGAGCCTTGTGCGCCACTCGATTCATCGCGTCCCGACCCTGGGCAACCAGCGGCGGGCTGCCTTCCACATTGACGGTCAGCAGGTCGAGATTGTTCTCGCGGGATATTTCCAGTTGGTAGAACGGCGACAGCGTTTCGGTCTGCATGAGGATCGCCTCGACCTGCGACGGAAATACGTTGACTCCGCGAATGATCAGCATGTCGTCGGTACGACCAGTGACGCGCTGCATGCGGACATGGGTCCGACCGCAGCGACAGGGCGCGGGGTTGAGCACCGAGATGTCGCGGGTGCGGTAGCGAATCACCGGGAAAGCTTCCTTGGTCAGCGAGGTGATGACGATTTCACCCGGTTCGCCGTTGAGAACCGGCTGACCGGTGTTGACATCGACCGCTTCGATCAGGAAGTGATCCTCGAACACATGCAGGCCATCCTTGGCTTCGAGGCACTCGATCCCCACGCCGGGGCCGATGACCTCGGACAGACCATAGATGTCGATCGCATCGATGCCCAGCCGCGATTCCAGCTCGTAGCGCATTTCTTCGGTCCATGGCTCCGCGCCGAACACGCCAACCTTGAGCGGCAGTTTGCGCAGATCCACGTTCATGTCCTCGGCGGTTTCGGCGAGGTTGAGGGCGTAGGATGGCGTGCAGGATAGCCCGGTGGGTTCGAAATCTTGGATCAGCATGATCTGGCGCTGGGTCTGGCCGCCGGAAATCGGGGTGACCATGACGCCCAGTTCCTCGGCGCCGTAATGCAGCCCCAATCCACCGGTGAACAGTCCGTAACCGTAAGCGTTGTGCAGGCGATCACCGGGACGCATCCCGGCGGCGGCCAGACAGCGGGCCATCACCCGCGCCCAGGTGCGGATGTCGCGACGGGTGTAGCCGACCACCGTGGGTTTGCCGGTGGTGCCGCTGGAGGCGTGGATGCGGACCACCTGGTCGGTGGGGACGGCGAACATGCCGAAGGGGTAGTTCTCGCGCAGGTTTTCCTTCTTGGTGAACGGCAACAGCCGGATGTCGGCCACGGATTGGATATGGCTTGGCTTGACGCCGAGTTCGTCCATGGCTTCACGGTAGTAGTTGACGGTTTGGTAGCAACGCTCGACGGTGGTGCGCAGCCGATGCAGTTGCAGGTTTTGCAAGTCTTCGCGGGGTAGGGTTTCCTGTTCAATATCGAGGATCATGGGGGACGGTTCCGATTTCAGAGTTTGAGAAAAGTTTCAAGGAACGGGTGGGGTGGATTTCCAGACATATCGCCTTTACCGTCGATAGAGTTTTAGCGAGCAATCCATATCCTATTCCTCCAGTCGCTGAAATAATCCGTTGCCGGTCTCTCGCGATGGCGGGTGCTCGGTAAGTGGAGTCTGAGTTTTCAGATAGCGGATAACGACTATTTCGCTACCGTTAAATTAAATCGTTCCAGTTTAAACTGGCTGAGAGTCATTGGAGTAATATAAGTAAAATAACTATTGGAATTATTGTCTTCTCTTTGATAAAGAAGGATTTCTAAATTGGCCGTGCTCCCGTTTTTTGGTTGTATTATAAAATGTAAACTAACGCCCGTATGGCTGTAAATTTGATACGCGCTTTTTAGGATATAATCTTGGTCAAGATGATCACCACTACTAAATAACTTCACGATTTCGTCATGTTCATTTTGGGTAAAGTAATTACTAAGCTGCACATGATCTATATACCAACCTTTTTTTGGTTGGATGGCCGCAATCTCTGGCTTAAGCGGCGGCTTGATTTTTGCTACGGAATCAATCATAGTAGAAGTTGTTTTCTTGGCTGGATTGTATGGGTTTTTGGGCCCTGATGTTTTCGTGATTTGTGTTTCATCTAAAATAGCTTGCAGATTTTTGGCTAGCCTTAGATTCTCTTCAAGATCATTTTTTTCTTTAACAATAGCTTCTATTTTAGTGCGTATCATGTTGATGTTTGCGCGAATCTCTATGATTTGTATTCTATATTTGTCCGATTCCTCCAAGCTTGTAAGTTGTTGTTCTTGTTCTTCCAGTTTCATTTGGACGCTATAAGCCTTCTCTTGACGCTCCTTGGCATCGGCTAGCTTTTCTTCCAACTCCACTACTTGTTGTTTTAGCGCCTGAAAATCGGTTTGAGCGTAGCTAAATTGGGTCAATTCGACCACAAATATAATAGTAGTCAATAAATTAACAATAAGAATAAAATAAAATCTTTTTTTGTCGATGTGATTCACAGAGTATTCCATCAGGACGATTGTTAAAAAGTCACCTGCCCAGCGATTTATCAAGGGCATCGATGGTATTTTTAATATCCTGGATTTTTTTCAGAGTTTCATCGTTTTCTCCTTTAGGCGCCATCACTTTTGATTTGGTGGTTTGCCGCTTTGCTTGTTTTGATGGTTGATGTAGATCGTTCTGTCGTTTTTTATCTGCCGACCATTGAGCGTGCACTTTCCTTTGCAGGCGTAATAACTCTTTATGGTTCGGAATGATCGCCAGTCCCTTCTCGATTTGCTGCAAACTGGCTGAGTAGTCACTATTCTTCTGATAGCTTAATGCTCGCGCGAAATATTGATCTACTTTCTGATGTTGCCGAGCTTTTTCAGCCTGACGCTGTTGCTCTATTCCCTGCTGTTTTCTTATTTCAATCTGACGGTTCTGCTCGGCTATCTGTGATTTCAGTTGTTCCCGGAGAGCCAATAAACCTGAATGATTAGGAGCTGCTAACAAACCTTGTTCGATAAGTGCCAAACTAATTTCCGACAATCCTTCCTCAGAACTTTTTTGGGCTTGCATAAAAAATTGGTCTGCTTGCAATTTAGCCAGTTGCCGTCGCTCTTCTTCAGAAATATCTTGCTGAACCTCTTGGCGTAATTTTACCAATTCCGAGTGCTCTGGCACTACGGATAGCCCTTTTTCGATCTGATCCAGGCTTTCCTGTAGCGCCCCGTTTTCAAGATATTGTCGTGCTGATTGTTCATATTGTTTAGCGATATTTTCTAATCCATTTAATGCCTCGATATTGCCCTGATCCAGTCTTAATATTTGCCGATAGATTAGTTCAGCGTTCTGCCTGGATTCATCGGTCAGTAGTCCATCTTTGAATTTCATCTCTGCTTTTTTCAGCAACCTTAATATTTCGATCTCACGCTGTTCTGGTGCCGTCTTCGTGATCGGGCTTACAGATTTTGGCAATATTTCAGCGATTTCCATTTCTATGGATTTTTTCGCTTTGAGAGTGTATACGCTTGCTACCGATATTATCGTGATAGCCCCGATTAAAACCAAGAAAAATCGCGATCTTTTTCTCAGTAGGCGGCGAATTTCTCCGCTGGCAAGTTCTGCCACTCCCAGATCTCTGTCACCTGTATTCCATTCTGGACGTGATTCCGTATCACCGGGGACGATTGAACTAAGTTCTTCAAGGAATTCTCCGGAATTTTTGTATCGATCCTCGATATTTTTTGCAAGTAGTTTATTTAAAATTGGTTGGAAATGCGCGTATGTCTTGGGTAATTCTGGAATAGGATCATGTAGATGCTTGAGCATCAAAGTGAGCGGGTTATCAGCTCGGTAGAGGGCACATCCAGTGAGCATCTCGTAGAGCACTACTCCGAGTCCGTATAGATCGGATTGTACCGTGGCGCTTTCTCCCATGGCCTGTTCCGGGCTCATATATCCTGGACTACCAATCATGAAGCCAGATGCCGTAAATACTGTTTTGGAATCGATTATTCGCGCGACCCCAAAATCGGTTAATACTGGAGTGCCATCCTGGCGAAACATGATGTTGGAAGGTTTTACGTCGCGGTGAATCACTCCTCTTTCATGCGCGTAACCAAGTGCTTTTGCGATGGCTTGGATGATTTCAATTGCCGAGCCTAAAGACAAGCCTTGCCTGATTCGGTCTTTAAGTGTGCCGCCAGGAAGATACTCTACTGATAAGTAGAGCTGGTTATGTCCAGAGGCTCCAATATCGTGGATCGTGACGATATTGAGGTGCAATAACTGGGCGAGAATGCGGCCTTCTTTTCTGAAACGCCGGGCAAATTCACTGTCATCGTCAGATCCATGCGCTAGGATTTTTATGGCCACTTGGCGCCCCAGGGATTGTTGCATGGCGCGATACACGGTGGCCATCCCGCCGCGCCCGATCTCGCATTCTATTTCATAACCTGGGATCTGCACCCATGTTGACGGGTGCAGACTTTCGCCCCTTGGACCATGTTCATGGAAAAGTTTTTGAGATGAACCATTGAAACTCAAAATCTAACCTCCTTGGTTTCATCGCTGACCTGTTTACTCTAATGTCCTCACTTTCCGGTAGAGTTGTGGTCCTGAGAAACGCGCAATGTTTGATCCGCGATGGTCAGCGTGCCTGTGCGCGATGCATTGCTCGGATTGTTCGACACCGAATACGTCACCGTGCCGGATCCGGTTCCGCTCGTTCCCGCTGTAACTGTGATCCAGTCGGTCGTGCTTCGAGCGGTCCAAGAGCAGCCGCTCTGCGTGGTTACATCCACACGGCCATTCCCGCCTTGGACGGGGACCATGCTGATGATGGTTGGTGAAATGGCATAGGTACAGTCAACCGCCGAATCAATCCGGTCGATGGCGAAGCCCTGGACAGCGGGACGCCAAGCGAGGCGGACGGTGTAGGGCTGGCCCTCGGCGCGCAGGTTCTGGAGGGTGAGGGTATGGCCGGAGCGGGCGAGGGTGGCCTGGTCCAGATCGATGGCCGCCGGGTCGGCGATGTAGGGGCTGGCGAAACGGACCACGTTGACGATGGCGCTGGCGTCGTGCGCGCCGCCGCTGGTGTCGTAAGCCCGCGCGGTGAAGGTGTGGGATCCCGCCGCCAAACCGGAGTAGTTGAAGGCCATGGCGTAGCCGGAGTCGGCCGAACCCGGATAGCTGGGGTAGGCCCCGCCGACGTCGGCCCGCCGCCCGCCGAGCGGGACGTTGCTGAAGAGCTGGCTATCCACATACAGCTCGACTCGTTGCATCCCGGACGGCGCCACCGCCCAGCCGCGCACGTTGGCAATGCCCGAGTAAACACTGCCATCCGCCGGTTCTTCCAAGGACATCACAATACTGTTACTGGCGGCGGCGGCCGAGAGAGTAGCGACATGGCGGTTCGGCCCGATGGATGCGGCAACGGGAGCCGAGGTTGGATCGTTGTTTGACTCCTGATCGTTGTTTGACTCCTGGCGGAGGTCGGGGGCCGAGCGGCCGAGGGTATCAATCCGGTCGATGGCGAAGCCCTGGACAGCGGGACGCCAAGCGAGGCGGACGGTGTAGGGCTGGCCCTCGGCGCGCAGGTTCTGGAGGGTGAGGGTATGGCCGGAGCGGGCGAGGGTGGCCTGGTCCAGATCGATGGCCGCCGGGTCGGCGATGTAGGGGCTGGCGAAACGGACCACGTTGACGATGGCGCTGGCGTCGTGCGCGCCGCCGCTGGTGTCGTAAGCCCGCGCGGTGAAGGTGTGGGATCCCGCCGCCAAACCGGAGTAGTTGAAGGCCATGGCGTAGCCGGAGTCGGCCGAACCCGGATAGCTGGGGTAGGCCCCGCCGACGTCGGCCCGCCGCCCGCCGAGCGGGACGTTGCTGAAGAGCTGGCTATCCACATACAGCTCGACTCGTTGCATCCCGGACGGCGCCACCGCCCAGCCGCGCACGTTGGCAATGCCCGAGTAAACACTGCCATCCGCCGGTTCTTCCAAGGACATCACAATCTCATCGTGATTATCGGGGCCAGTAGCGCCCACTTCCACTGCACCGATGTCTACGGTGCCATTCACGATGCGCGGTCCATAACCGCGCTGGTCCGTAGCGATTTCAGCCGGGATGAGCGCATTGTCGCCAGCGTCAATCGCTGGACTGCCCGTGACCGGCAAATGGGTTGGGGTTGGACCGCCGTTATTCGCCAGGGAGCCGATGGCCGTTTCCAGCGCACCCGTCAGAACAAGGTCGCTGGCTTGTGGGCTGGCGTTTGTCACGCCCGAATCTCCATGCGTGCCGAACAGGTTGTGTCCTTGAGAGCTAAAAGTGGCGCTGTTGCAGATCTCATTACCTGTAGGCGCAGTGTTGCCGCTCACCAGGCTGTCGGCGATGGTCATGGCGCCATCGTTAGCGATGCCACCACCACAGTCACTCGCCCGATTGCCTGATAAAGTGCTGTTGCTAACACTCAATTGGTTTTCACCGTTCCAATTGCGAATACCACCACCGCGACCACCGGCATGGTTACCGGACAGGGTACTGTTGATGATGATCAGTGTCCCACTCGAACCGCTGCCAGCGCCACCCGCATCTAATTGCGCGGAATTGTCGGATAGAGTGCTGTTGATAATAGTTACCTTACCGCCCGCACTACCGATACCACCTCCATTCCCACGGGATGAGTTGCCAGAAATTAAACAGTTTTCGACGATCAGCGTACCTCGATCATTTAAAATTCCGGCTCCATCCGGAGAGGGGGAGCGGTTGCCAGGAGGGTGTCCGTCCTGCACGGCAAGCGCTCGAATAGTAACCGTGATAGCTCCGCTGATGTGGAAAACCCCGGAATTGTTATTGCCACTGATCCCCAGAACGTTGGCTCCTGGGCCCTCGATGACCAGATTGTTGGTGATCGGCAGTTCCCCACCCGTCAAAGTGATGGTTCCCCGCACGTCACTTTGAAAAGCGATTGTGTTAGCCCCTGGTGCATTATTCGTATCGAGAATGGCTTGGCGCAGCGAGCCTGGGCCACTGTCGTTGAGGTTGATCACCGTCAAGGTTGCAGCTTGGACCATGGAGAGATTCGAGGCCATGATCAGGAAGAGGCCGGTTATTCTGGAGCACCAACTTTGCAAATTGAGCTGGCACCAAAGGTGGTTAGTGTTGATCTGGGTTGGCATCGCTAGACCTCCGATTCCCGGGCGGTGTCGTCGTTCTCCAGCGTGTGATTTCCCGGGAGATTTATGGCTCCCACCGATACGCTGAACAGGGTTAGTGCAAGCCACGGCAGGATGAGATGAGCGCAGCGGGGAACGGTTGCGGGTTATGGCAATACCATTTCAAAAATCGCTGACAATTGCCATTTTGATTTTAATACAGAACCCTCCTCTTTGATGCAGAATTTTGAGCTATTCGAAGCCGGGAGCGATCTCCATAACTAAGCAAGCTGCCGATTGGCGGAGGCGCTACATAAAAAAACCGCCCTCATCTGTTCCCTCAGATAGGGGCGGGATCCAAGCAAAAGGTGTTTACGTGTTCCCTGTTTAACGCTCGATCTGATCGATGGCGAAACCCTGGGTGGCGGGACGCCAGGCGAGGCGGATGGTATAGGACTGGCCCTCAGCCGTCAGATTCTGGACGGTGAGGGTATTGCCGGCATGGCTAAGGGTGGCGTGGTCCAGGCTGACCGTTGCCGGATCGGCCATATAGGAGCTGGCGAAGCGGACCACGTTCACGGTGGCGCTGGTGTCGCGGGTCGCGCCGGTGACGTCGATGGCGCGCACGGTGAGAGTATGCGATCCGGCGGCCAGCGTGGAGTAGTTGAAGACCATGGCGAAGCCGGAATCGGCCGATCCGGGGTCGTTGGGGTAAGCGCCGCCGACATCGGCTCGCCGCCCGCCAAGCGGAATGTTGCCCTGCAGGGCGCCGTCCAGATACAGCTCGATCCGTTGGACTCCCTGCGGTGCCACCGCCCAGCCACGCACGTTGGCAATGCCCGAGTACACCCCACCCCCCACCGGCTCTTCCAAGGTAAGAATAATGCTGTCACTGGCGGATTTTTGAGTGCCCGGGATCGAGAGTGAGTTGCCTTTTTCCATCCGGCGCGTATCGGACGTTGCCACGCGTTGGGTTGGCTCGATCTGATCGATGGCGAAACCCTGGGTGGCGGGACGCCAGGCGAGGCGGAT
>DAOTGT010000071.1:0-2802 GCA_035447285.1 Candidatus Competibacter sp. | reverse complement strand
GCTCGATCTGATCGATGGCGAAACCCTGGGTGGCGGGACGCCAGGCGAGGCGGATGGTATAGGACTGGCCCTCAGCCGTCAGATTCTGGACGGTGAGGGTATTGCCGGCATGGCTAAGGGTGGCGTGGTCCAGGCTGACCGTTGCCGGATCGGCCATATAGGAGCTGGCGAAGCGGACCACGTTCACGGTGGCGCTGGTGTCGCGGGTCGCGCCGGTGACGTCGATGGCGCGCACGGTGAGAGTATGCGATCCGGCGGCCAGCGTGGAGTAGTTGAAGACCATGGCGAAGCCGGAATCGGCCGATCCGGGGTCGTTGGGGTAAGCGCCGCCGACATCGGCTCGCCGCCCGCCAAGCGGAATGTTGCCCTGCAGGGCGCCGTCCAGATACAGCTCGATCCGTTGGACTCCCTGCGGTGCCACCGCCCAGCCACGCACGTTGGCAATGCCCGAGTACACCCCACCCCCCACCGGCTCTTCCAAGGTAAGAATAATCTGAGCATTGTTGTCATTTGCATTTCTAAAATGGGCTACGTTTTCACGAGTATTGTTTAGGGAGCGGGCATTGTCAGCGTAGTCGGCGATCCCGCAGGATTGTCTCCCCGAACAGTCGATGTTTGGGTTGGAGAACTTGCCGACGCGCGGGTTGATATAACTCATGATCGTGCCGAAGACGCCTTCAATACCATGGCCGTAGGCGTAGGGATTGGCACCTTGAGTCGTGCTATTGGCGTGGTCGTGATCGCTGCCCATGGCATGACCGATCTCGTGAGCCAGGCTTGAATCGGGACAGTAATACTGTGAGCCTCCGACATCGTTTCCGTCGCCGACCACGGCGAAGCCATAGGCAGGGTTCATGGCTTGACCGTTGAGACCATTAATCCAAGCTAACCCACAACCGACATGGTTGCTAAGACTGAAAGGTCGCAATAAAACGACCAGATCCGCGCCGTATTGATCCCGCAATGCATTGACATTGGCCAGTACCGGAGCGGAACCGTTGGTGAGGGCATTGAGCGCGTCGGTGTTGGAAGTGGTTTCGCTGTAATTGACTTGGGCGTGGTGGACCAAGCGCAGGGCGATATTCACCTGGCTGTCCAGATAAGCCTGGTTGGCCACCGCGATCAAACTGTCGAGATGTGCTTGCAGGCCCGCTCCGTAATGTTTGGCCAAGTCCGGCGTGTACAACAGCATCACGTCGATGATGGTGACGCCATCGGTTTTTGGCAGGATCGTTGAGTCCGCCGGAGTGGCGACTTCTCCACCCGAACGCGGTGTCAGCTGCCTGTGAGCCGAAAGATCCGGGTTTGGGGATTCTTCGAAGGAAGGCGGTGCAACTGTATCATCGGAAGAGTCGGCCGGTAGCCAGCCCACTTCCCACGGATCGATCAGCCACGTTCCTGAATCATCGCTTTCCACTAAAAACTCACCGTCAGGGGTCAGAATTCGCCCAAACGAATGTCCTTGGTGAGTGGTGATCATCACTCGATAAATGTCGTCGTAACCCTTGAGATGACCCACCCAGGTAGTGCCGTCGCTGGAATGCAACATTCTGTTGTCCTGGATAATTTCGTAACGGACGCCATTGGGTGCGGACAGGAAAACAGTGCTTGGTGGCAAACCCGCTTCGCCTAACCGGGCGTTCATCCGTACCGGGTAGCGGCCGGCTTGCGTTGCCGACGTACCTCGGCGTTGAGTCGGACGGCTATCCGGCACGAACAACTCCGGTATGTCCTGCGTGGTAACGACCACCGTTTCATCCGTCAGGTAGCTACCTGCGGCGAGACTGGACGGCATCGGCAAAATGGCCAACAAACACAAGGTGAGTAGGACGAAGCAAGAGCGGTTTAGCATAGCGGCATCCCCACACTGAACTGTATACTTATCTATACTATAGTATAGATTTAATATAGTAAAGCGAAAAATTATTTGTTGTTAATGATAAAAAAATTAATTATCTAATTGTATTAATAGATAAAACATATCTATTTAACTATTTTTTGATAGTCGTATATTATTAGTGGCATTTGTCAATTGCGCCATGAAGAGGTTGAAACGAGCAAGTTAGCGGGGAGAATTGACGGAAATCTCGCTTGTTGCCTGATCTCCGTCAGGAGGCGCGGAGCAGGTGAGCGGTGAGCGGTGCTGAAAGGTGGGGAATCAGGTGAGGAAAAAGGAAGTCTTCGCGGAGAAGAAGGGAGTCTGGGGAACGGGCATTGCTGAAATTGCCCCATGAAGATTCCCCAGCGTAGGGTGCTGGGAGGAGGCAAACAATCGTCCAGGAGACAGTGAAAAGGACTACGGGTGGATCAAAATCCGCCGCCGTGTGCGGCCATGGGAGGCGTTTGCAAGTTGCTCACAAATGAGATTGAGGAGGAAATCCATAGTGGGAGTGTTTTTAGTGTGCGCGGGAGCGGTTCCCCCGATCCGCTCCCGCTGCGGGCCGCCGATGGATGGGTAGCCCATTGGCTCGGTTAACGAGCGTTATGACGATGTCCGAATATGTCCGGCCTCCCGCCCGGTATCGAATGCCTGGGCATTGATCTCCGCCAGTTTGGGTTTGTAGGCGTGAAAGCCCTCAATCATGCATTCCCGCAGCGCGGTGGCGGGGAAGGGCAGGTAGTCGCTGATCGCCCCCAGCATGATGGTGTTTACCAGCTTGGCATTACCCAATTCCGCCGCAATGGCGCCGGCGTCGAAGGCATGAACCTCAATGCCGGCCTGAGCCAATTCACCGATGGGATCGACAGGGTAGTCATACAAACCGACCGACACCACCGGCGGCGCGAGGCGCAGGGTGTTGA
>DAOTGT010000070.1:0-16852 GCA_035447285.1 Candidatus Competibacter sp. | reverse complement strand
TTGTCATCTCCGATCTGGCCCAACGGCTACCCCGCGCTCGACTGGTTACGCCCGTAGCCTTTTGACCCAGGAACCGTAAAGTGGAAATAAAGAAAGAAACGTTAATAGAAAAGGGTTCTGGTAACTTGGCCACCTCATTGGCAGTTACGGGGATTGGATCAATCACCGCAGGGCCTTTAGGTGCTATTCTTGGCGTCCTTATCAACACTCTCGCAAATGAACGTTACAAAAAACGAATTGAGGAAACTCTGCAAGAAATCGCTGTCGAATTTGAAAGGCTATATCAAAAAATCAACTCCATTTCGGATTCGCAATATAAACTCATATATGAATCGCTTGTTACTATCCATCAAACGATAGAAGAAGAAAAGCTATCCTACTTGAAAGAATTCAATATATAACGCAATTGTCCTCGACGACATTACACACCACCAAGCATCTATTATTTCTAGGATAATAAGAGACATATCTGCAAAGGAGGCGCAGTTTCTAATCGCGCGCGAATTCAATAACGAAAAATATAACAGTATGTGCCTAGACTTTCAGGGGTCTCCATAACAATCAACGTCAGCAGGACAAGGGAGAAAAGTCACAGCAACCTTGGTTATAGAATTCAAAGCGCCAATCTATGTAAAGGAAGAAGTGCTACATATATCTGGAGGCGCAGAACAAATTGATTTATTAAATGGGCTTATTGCCTATAGGAATGCTTCGGACCATGCCGGTAGTCTCGCTATTTTCCAATACAAAAACTGCTAAATATTCGCGACAACAGATCCTCGGATGTAAACTCTCCAGTGATCTCCGAGAGTGCGTGCTGAGTCTCGCGCAATTCCTCGGCGACCAGTTCACCGGCGCGATGAATCTCTAGTTGATCCATCGCTCGCGCCAATGCTGTCGCCGCCCGCGCCAGCGCCTCCAGATGGCGACGGCGGGCCATGAAGGTTCCCTCCCCGCCACCGTGATAACCCATGCAAGTCTTGAGATGTTCGCGCAGCAAATCCAGGCCCGCCTCGGTCTTGGCCGACAATAGAATTTCACTGCCCCACTCACCGTCCCGAATCACCGGCGTCCGGTTGGTCAGATCAATCTTGTTGTAAATCGTCGTCACCGGTGTATCTACTGGCAACCGTTCCCGCAACATGCGCTCTTCAATCGTCAGGCCCAGACGATCATCCACCACCATCATAATCCGGTCGGCGGCGGCGATCTCGTTCCAGGCGCGACGGATGCCTTCCCGTTCGACCGGGTCGTCACTGTCGCGCAAACCAGCCGTGTCGATCACATGCAACGGCATCCCGTCGATGCTGATCTGCTCGCGCAGCACATCGCGGGTGGTACCGGGCACGGCGGTGACGATGGCTGCCTCGCGCCCGGCTAGGTGGTTCAGCAGGCTGGATTTGCCGGCATTCGGCCGGCCGGCGATCACCACGGTCATGCCGTCGCGCAGCAAGCGACCCTGGCCGGCGGCGGCTTGCAGCTCGCCCAGGCGCTCCCGCAGATCCCGCAAGCGCCCGGCGACGACCCCGTCAGCGAGGAAATCGATCTCCTCCTCGGGAAAGTCGATCACCGCCTCGACATAGATGCGCAACTCGATCAAATTCTCGACCAGACTTCGCACTTGCCGGGAGAACTCGCCTTGCAAGGAACGCAGAGCGGCGCGAGCGGCGACGGCGGTGTCGCTGGCGATCAGATCGGCAACCGCCTCGGCCTGGGCCAAGTCGAGTTTACCGTTGAGAAAAGCGCGTTCGGAAAATTCGCCGGGTCGAGCGAGTCGCGCACCGAGTTCCACCACCCGCGCCAGCAGCAAATCCATGATCACCGGTCCGCCATGACCCTGAAGTTCCAGCACGTCCTCGCCGGTGAAGGAATGGGGAGCGGGAAAATAGAGAGCGATACCTTCGTCGAGCATCGCGCCATCACCCGTGCGGAACCGACGAAAGGAAGCTTGCCGCGGCGCGGGCACGATGCCGCACATCGCCACGGCGATGGTGGGAACCCCCGGCCCGGACACCCGAATTACGCCGATACCACCCCGGCCGGGCGGAGTGGCGATGGCGGCGATGGTGGCGGTCATGCTCCCCCTCCCTCAAAGAGAGCGGAAACGAGACTCCCTCCCTCCTTGCAGGGGAGGGTTGAGGTGGGTAACGGCTTGTGACACAATCATTTCTTGCGCTTACCGGGATTCTTCGAATCGGGCAAAACCTGCTTGGCGAGTGTCAGCAATTTCTTGCCCTGTTCGACCAAGCCCGATCCACCACCACCCTTGTTGGCCTTGAGCGCCGCAGCGTCGGCGCCCGATTCCACCCGCTTGGTAATGACCCACTGTTGGGCGATGGACAGCATGTTGTTCACCACCCAGTACAACACCAGCCCGGACGGGAACCACAGGAACATGAAGGTGAACACGATCGGCAGCGCCATCATCACCTTGGCCTGAATCGGATCAGGTGGCGCCGGACTCAGCTTCTGTTGGGCGAACATGGTGACGCCCATGATCAGCGGCAGCACGTAGTACGGGTCTGGAATCGACATATCCCTGATCCAGAACATGAACGGCGCTTGGCGTAACTGCACGCTTTCCACCAACACCCAGTACAGGGCGATGAACACCGGAATCTGTACCAGAATCGGCAGGCAGCCTCCCAGCGGATTGACCTTTTCTTTCTTGTACAGGCCCATCATCGCTTCGTTCATTTTCTGCTTGTCGTCGCCGTACAACTCCTTGAGCCGGGTCAGTTCCGGCGCCAACCGGCGCATGTTGGCCATCGAGCGGTAGCTGGTCTCCGACAGCTTGTAGAACGCCAGCTTGATCAGGATGGTGAGGAAGATGATCGCCCAACCCCAGTTGCCGACGATGGCGTGAATCCATTTCAGCAGCCAGAACAAGGGCTCGGCGATGATGGTCAACTTCCCGTAGTCCACGGTCAGTTGCAGGTTGGGCGCGATTTCCTCCAGCACGCTCGGCAACTTGGGACCCACGTACAGGCGGGTGTGGAAATCGCCGGTCGCGCCAGCCGGCACGGCTTGCACCGCGCCGCGCATCCCCACCACATAGCGGTTGCCGCCGACCACCCGAGTGTAGAAATCATCGGTCTCGCCCGGATTCGGCAGCCACGCACCGAGAAAGTAATGCTGGATCATGGCGACCCAACCATCCTTGACCGACTGATTCAGCTCCTTTTTGTCCATGTCGCTGAAGGAAATCTTCTCGTAGCGCTGTTCGGGTGTGGAAATCACCGCGCCGGTATAGGTCACCACGCCGCCGCCAAAGTAGCTGTTGGCCTTGTGTGGCGGCGTGCGCTGCAACTGGCGGTACTGACTACCCTGCCAATCGTCGGCGCTGTTGTTTTCCACCCGATGGTTCAGTTCCACCAGGAAACTGCCGCGGCGGAACGTGTAAGTCTTGACCACCTTCAAACCGGACGGGTCCGACCAGTTCAGCCGCACTTCCAGCGTATCCTGACCGTCCGCCAGCCGGTATTCGTCCTGTTCGGCGCTAAACTGCGCGTAATGATTGGGCGCGGGCGCGTCGTTCAGCGCCAGCAAACCGGACTGGGCGATGAAAATGTCCGCTCCGCTATCCTTGAGCAACTGAAAGGGTTGGTCCGGCTGCTGCACCGATTCCGGATAGGTGCGCAGCCCGACCCGGCGTAGGTCGCCGCCCAGGGTATCGATTTCGGCCTCGAACATATCGGTGACGACCCGCACCCGCTGGCCGCCGCCGAGGGCTTGAGGTCCCGTGCTCACCGCCGGCCCGGCGACCGGCACGTCCTCGCCGGGCTTCAGCGCCGGCAGGGTGGATCCCGTGGGGCCGGTGGGAGGACCGGTCACACCAGTCGGCGCGGTGGCCACCGGTGGCGCCGGCGGCGGATGCTTCTTGGCCTGGAATTCCAGCCAATTCTGCCACAGCAGAAACAGCACGAACGCCATGGCGGCGCCCAGCAACAAACGTTGGTTTTCCATCATCGGTCCTTCTGGACAGGTTCGGGAACAGGATCGACGCCACCCGGATGCCAGGGATGGCAGCGCAGCACGCGCCGGATCGCCAGCCAACCGCCGCGCAGGGCGCCATGGCGCTCGATGGCCTCGCGGGCATACTGGGAACAGCTCGGATAAAAACGGCAGTGGTTGCCCAACAATGGACTGAGCAGAAGTTGGTAGCCGCGAATCAGGACGATCAGGATAGCGCGCATGGCCGCGCGAATCTCCGCCAGTGCCGTTGCAGCGAGGCAAACAGGATCGCGTTGCCCTGCTCCGCCGCGCCGACGCGGCCCATCACCACGCAGTCCAACCCGCCGATCCCTGGCTGATGGTGTCGGAAGCTTTCGCGCACCAACCGCTTGAGGCGGTTGCGCGCCACGGCGGATTTCGCGACCTTGCGGGAGATGGCCAGGCCCAGGCGGGGATAAGGCAAATCGTTGGGGCGGGCAAGCACGGTGAAATAGCGGTCGCTGGATTTGACCGGCCGGGCGAACACGCCGGTAAAGGCTTTCCGGCCGGTCAACCGGGCGCGGCGCGAAAAGCGCGCGCCACCGGCCATGGAATCAGGGCGCCAGCCGGACGCGGCCCTTGGCGCGACGCGCCTTGATGACCAAGCGGCCACCTCGGGTAGCCATGCGGGCGCGAAACCCGTGGGTGCGCTTGCGGTGGATGTTGCTGGGCTGGAAAGTCCGCTTCATGTCATGGTTCCTTAAAGATGCTTGCGAGGCAAACTGGTTTGCGGTTTTTACCGCAAACGCGAAACTTACTGATCAAGAGATAAATTTGTCAAGCACCACGCAACCTGCAATCCGCGTCGCGCCTGTGGATAAGTGGTGGATAAGCCACCGGCGACTCACTAGACTGAACAATTCCGCCTAAGGTGCCGCCAGGAGGACTGCCTGTGGACCACGAGTTGTGGAAAGCGTGCCTGAAATGTCTGGAACGCGAATTATCGGAACCTCAGTTGAATACCTGGATTCGACCGCTGCATGCCCGAGAGGACACCAGCGGCCTGCACCTGCTCGCACCGAATCGCTTTGTGCTCGACTGGGTCAAAAAACACCATCTGACACAGATCAAGACCGTACTGGAACAGTTGCGCCCCGAACAATCGCCGGAAGTGCTGCTGGAAATCGGCAGCGGCGCCGCCCAAGTCGAGCCGGCGGCGACTCAAGATGAGGAAGCGCCTCCGGCCGAGCCGTCCGCCGGGCCGACCATCGACGCCAACGAGCTGCTCAAGAGCGGGGCGCTCAACCCGGATTTCACCTTTACCACTTTCGTCGAGGGTAATTCCAACCAGATTGCCCGAGCCGCCTGCCTGCAAGTCACGCAAAATCCCGGCAAGGCTTATAATCCGCTGTTTATTTACGGTGGCACCGGTTTGGGCAAGACCCACCTCATCCACGCCGTCGGCAACATGCTGCGCGCACGCGATGCCAGCGCCCAGGTGGTCTACCAAAATTGCGAGTATTTCGTCGCCGACATGGTGCGCTCCCTGCAACATAACGCGATCAACGAGTTCAAGCGCCGCTATCGGGTATTGGATGCCTTGCTGATCGACGACGTGCAGTTTCTGGCCGGCAAGGAGCGCTCCCAGGAAGAGTTCTTCTACACCTTCAACAGCCTGCTGGAAAGCCGCCAACAGGTGATCTTGACTTGCGATCGCTACCCCAAGGAAGTCGCCGGCCTGGAAGATCGGCTCAAGTCGCGCTTCGGTTCCGGTCTGACCGTGGCGGTCGAGCCGCCGGAACTGGAAACACGGGTGGCGATCCTCAAGAGCAAGGCCGAACAGATTCAACTTGGGCTGCCCGACGAAGTCGCCTTCTTCATCGCTCAGCGTATCCGCTCCAACGTCCGCGAACTGGAAGGCGCGCTGCGACGGGTCTACGCCAACGCCCAGTTCACCGGCAGGCCCATTACCCTGGCTTTCGCCAAGGAAGTTTTGAGCGATCTGCTGACGCTGCAAGACAAGCTGGTCACCATCGAAAACATCCAACGAACCGTGGCGGATTATTACAAAATCACCATCGGCGAGCTGCTGTCCAACAGCCGGTTGCGTGTCCTGTCCCGCCCCCGGCAGATCGCGATGGCGCTGACCAAGGAACTGACCGCGCTCAGCCTGCCGGAGATCGGCGAGGCATTCGGCGGGCGGGATCACACCACCGTCCTGCACGCCTGCCGGAGGGTGCGGGAACTCCAGCACAGTGACCCGCAGATCCATGACGATTACACTAATTTGCTATCGACACTGACTAACTAGAAAATCCCTGTGGATAAGCTCTGTGGATAAGTTGAATAACTTTCCAAGACCTGTTAATTAGCTTTTAAACTTACTTTTTATTTATAATAATTCCATAAAAATCAAAATAATAAATATCATTTATTGGATAAAATCCATGAGATTGACAATTTTTTCGTGAACTTCCTATATAAACCAAAAATACCCTGTGGATAACTTTGTGGATAAGTCGGCCGTTTCTGTGGATAAGTCGGCAAAATCTGTGGATAACTTTGTGGATAACTTTTTACCCAAAAAAAGTTATCCACAGGAAAATCGACTTATCCACATTTCATCCACAGACTTATCCACAGGAAAAATCAATGTATGTGATTTATTTTTAATAACAAAAAAAAGTTATCCACAGAAAATGCCCTCCCTAATAATAATAATCTTTTAAATATATATAAGATCTTCTCTATTGTTGGAGCGCCGCGAAAATCAGGTCGTGCGGACAGGCAAAATTTTATTTACCCTATGGCCAAGTAGGAAATAGGGTCTACCCGCTCGAACACGGTGGAGACCGAACGAACAGGCATACCGGAGAACTTCGATGAAACTGGAAGCCAAGCGCGAGCAACTGCTCAAACCGCTGCAACATGTGATCGGCGCGGTCGAACGTCGGCAGACGCTGCCGATCCTGACCAACGTGCTGGTGTCGGCGCGGGAGCGGGAACTGACCCTGACCACCACCGATCTGGAAATGGAACTGTCCGTTCGGGTCGAACTGCAAGTGGAGACGCCGGGCGAGACCACCCTCCCGGCTCGTAGGCTGCACGACATCCTGCGCGCCCTGCCGGACGATGCCACCGTGACGCTGAGCGTCGAGGGCGACAAAGCTACCGTGCGCTGCGGTCGCAGTCGTTTTACCTTGATCACCCTGCCAGCCGGTGATTTCCCCACCCTGGAGGACTTACCGTTCGAAGGCGATATCCGCCTGCCGCAAGGTATTCTGCGCAGCTTGATCGAGCGCACCCATTTCGCCATGGCCCAACAGGACGTGCGCTACTACCTCAACGGTCTGCTGCTGGAAGTCAGTCCCGGCGTGCTACGGCTGGTCGCCACTGACGGCCACCGGCTGGCGTTCCAGGAACTGCCTACCGAAGTCGACGTGGCGGAAACCCGCCAAGTGATCGTGCCGCGCAAGGGTGTGCTGGAATTGCTGCGCTTGCTGGGCGACAACGAGGTCGAGGCGACGATCCAGATCGGCGCCAACCATATCCGGCTGGTGCTGGGTGACGTCTGCCTGACCTCCAAGCTGATCGAAGGCAAGTTCCCCGATTACCAACGCGTGATCCCCAGCGAGGGCGGCCGGGTGGTGATCGCCGACCGGCTGGTGCTGCGCGGCGCGCTGGCGCGGGCCGGCATCGTGCTCAGCGACAAGACCCAGGGCGTGCGCCTGCAACTGGAAGACTGGATCCTGCGGGCGCAGGCGCAGAATTCCGAGCAGGAAGAGGCCGAGGAGGAAGTCGAGATCAACTACAGCGGCGGCCCGCTGGAGGTCGGTTTCAACGTGACGTATCTGCTCGACGCGCTGGGCGCGCTGGGCGGCGAGCTAGCCAAGCTGTCCTTTTCCGACTCCGCCAGCAGTTGTCTGATCGAGGAAGCCGACGGCAGCGGTGGCAAGCATGTCATCATGCCGATGCGGCTCTGATGCGGGGCATCGGGGTCAGAGCTCGGTGAGCGGCGCTCCGGGGGCGGCGCGCTAGGGCCGCCATGCGGGTCGCCACCCTCGACATTACCGGGTTTCGTAACCTGCGACCGGTTCGGATCGACTGTTCGCCTGGCCTGAACCTGCTGATCGGTCCCAACGCCTCCGGCAAGACCAGTCTGCTGGAGGCGTTGTACGTTCTGGGTCGCGGCCGTTCGTTTCGCGCCCGCCAGCCGCGAGAGTTGATTCAGACCGATGCACCCTGGTTTCGGGTGGTGGCGATGCTGGACGGCGGCGACGGTCGGCGGCGGCCGGTCGGCATCGAACGCGGCCTGCGGGAGCTGGCCATCCGCATCGACGGCGCACCAACTCGCTCGCTGGCGGAGTTGGCCCGGCAGGTGCCGGTACTGCTGCTCAATCCCGACAGCCACCGACTGCTGGAAGACGGGCCGCGTCAGCGGCGGCGCTTCATGGACTGGGGTCTGTTCCACGCCGAACCGACCTTCATCGACGCTTGGCGGCGTTATGAGACGGCCCTGCGTCATCGTAACGCCGCCTTGCGGGCCGGAGCCGCCGACCGGGCGGTGGACGCTTGGGATGGCGAGCTGGCGGCAGCGGCCGCGATTCTCGACCGGCTGCGCGATGCCTTCTGTACGGCCCTGGAAGGTGTCTTGGAGCCATTGGCGGCCCGCACCCTGGGCGAGGGAAGGGTCGGCGTCGATTATCGCCGTGGCTGGCCTCTGGAGCCGTCAGAACGGGATTTCGCGGTGTGGCTGCGCGCCAGTCGCGGCTCGGATCGCCAGCAGGGCCATACCCGGTTGGGACCGCATCGGGCCGATTTCACGCTCCGGGTCGCCGGCCAGCCGCCTGGCGCGGCACTCTCGCGCGGCCAGCAGAAGCTGCTGACCATCGCGCTGCTACTGGCGCAGGCGGAGTTGTACCACCGCCACCTCGGTGATGCCTGCATTCTGCTGATCGACGATCTGCCGGCGGAACTGGACCCCGGAAATCGGGCGCGGGTGTCGCGAGCCTTGGCGGAACTGGACACGCAGTTGTTCGTCACCGCCATCGAGCCGGGATTGCTGGATATCGCGCCTTGGCGCGCGGCGAAAACCTTCGGTCTGACGGGCGGCGATGTACGCGAAATGATATAATCCCGCGTCTTTTGCGGCATTCGGGAAGCGGGAGTCATGAACCAGTCGTACACCTCATCGAGCATCACGGTCCTGGAAGGGCTGGACGCGGTCCGCAAGCGGCCCGGCATGTACATCGGCGATACCGATGACGGCACCGGTTTGCATCACATGGTGTTCGAGGTGGTGGACAACGCGATCGACGAGGCGCTGGCCGGTTATTGCACCGAGATCAGCGTGACGGTCCACGCCGACGAAGCGGTGACGGTGACGGACAACGGCCGCGGTATTCCCACCGACGAGCATTCCAAGGGTCGTTCCGCCGCTGAGGTGATCATGACCGTGCTGCACGCCGGCGGCAAGTTCGACGACCGCTCCTACAAGGTTTCCGGCGGTCTGCACGGGGTCGGCGTGTCGGTGGTCAACGCCCTGTCCGAGTCGCTGCGTCTGACTATTCGCCGCGACGGCAAGACCCACCAGCAGGACTACCGCCTCGGCACACCGCTGGCGCCGCTGCGGGTGATCGGCGAGACCGACCAGACCGGCACCGAAATCCGCTTCAAGCCCGGCGCCATCTTCAGCAACATCGACTTCCACTACGACGTCCTGGCCAAGCGGTTGCGTGAGCTGTCGTTTCTGAACTCCGGCGTCCGCATTCGGCTGCGCGACGAGCGCACCGGCAAGGAAGACAGCTTCGAATATCAGGGGGGCATCAAGGCCTTCGTCGAACACCTGAACCGCAACAAGACACCGCTGCACGACGACGTGTTTTATCTGAACACCACCCGCGACGATATCCAGATCGAACTGGCGATGCAGTGGAACGACTCCTACCAGGAAAACGTGTTCTGCTTCACCAACAACATTCCGCAGCGCGATGGCGGCGCTCATCTGGCGGGCCTGCGCGGCGGGCTGACCCGTACCCTGAACCAGTACATGGACGCGGAAGGAATTCTCAAGAAGGCCAAGGTCGAGACCAGCGGTGACGACGCCCGCGAGGGTTTGACTGCGGTGCTGTCGGTCAAGCTGCACGATCCCAAGTTCTCGTCGCAGACCAAGGATAAGCTGGTGTCGTCCGAGGTCAAGCCGGCGATCGAGGCGGTGGTCACGGAAAAGCTGCAGGAATTTCTGTTGGAGAATCCCAGCGAGGCCAGGGCCATCACCAGCAAGATCATCGACGCCGCCCGCGCCCGCGAGGCCGCCCGCCGCGCCCGCGAGATGACCCGGCGCAAGGGCGCGCTGGACATCGCCGGCCTGCCGGGGAAATTGGCCGACTGCCAGGAAAAGGACCCGGCGTTGTCGGAGCTGTTTCTGGTCGAGGGTGATTCCGCCGGCGGTTCCGCCAAGCAGGGCCGCGACCGGCGTTTCCAGGCGATCCTGCCGCTGAAGGGCAAGATCCTGAACGTGGAAAAGGCCCGTTTCGACAAGATGCTGGCTTCGGTGGAGGTCGGCACGCTGATCACCGCGCTGGGTTGCGGCATCGGCCGCGAGGAGTTCAATCCAGACAAGCTACGCTATTACCGGGTCATTTTGATGACCGATGCCGACGTGGACGGCTCTCACATTCGTACCCTGTTGCTGACGTTTTTCTATCGGCAGATGCCCGAATTGATCGAGCGCGGGCATATCTACATCGCCCAGCCGCCGCTGTACAAGATCAAGAAGGGCAAGCAGGAGCAGTACGTCAAGGACGAAGGTGAACTCTCGACCAGCCTGCTGCAAACGGCGCTGGACGGCGCGGCGCTGACGGTCGGGTCGGATGCCCCGCCGCTGAGCGGCGCCGCATTGGAAGAACTGGCTCGCGAGCACATGCGGGTCATGGCGCTGATCCAGCGTTTGTCTCGGCGCTACGACAGCGCGCTGCTGGAACAACTGGTTTACCAGCCGGCGCTGGACGGCGAACGGCTGCGCGACGGCGATGCCTTGCGGGAATGGGCCGAAAGGCTGGTGGCGCGGCTTAACGACGGGTCGGGAGTCCGTTCGGTTTACGAGGCCGCCATCGAACCGCCGGAAGAGGACGGGACTCATAGTGTGACCATCACCCGCCGCACCCATAGTCTGGCGCGGCGAATCCCGCTGACCGCGGAATTCTTCACTTCCCACGAGTACGCCAGTCTCGCCCGGTTTGGCGCCAAGCTGGCGGGGGGGTTCGACCGGGGCGCGGAAGTGCGGCGCGGCGAGCGCGGCCAGCCGGTGCGAAGTTTCAACCAGGCCATGGTGTGGCTACTGGAAGAAGCCAAGCGCGGTCAGCACATCCAGCGCTACAAAGGCTTGGGCGAGATGAACCCGGATCAGTTGTGGGAAACCACCATGAATCCAGACACCCGTCGCCTGTTGCAAGTACGCATCGAGGATGCCATTGCCGCCGACGAGGTATTCACTACCCTGATGGGCGATCAGGTCGAACCGCGACGGGATTTCATCGAACAGAACGCCTTGGACGTGCTCAATCTGGACATCTAACCGGTGTTGGCGGGTGGCTGGGAGACATGGTGGCTTTTTCCCGGACCGCCGGTGGCGATGGCTTGCCCGCCCCGCGCGTCCAGCCAGTGCACCGTCCGCGCCATGGGTTCCGGTTGCAGAGTGACGTGATGGATGCCGAATCGTTCGTCGAGCAGGGCAAGGCAGGCATCGAGCACCGTTTCCCATTGGCACAGATCCTGTACCAGCAGATGAGCCGAGAGCATGACCTTTTCCGGGGCCACGCTCCAGATGTGCAGGTCGTGCACCGAAATCACCCCGGGCAGGCGGGCCAGGGACCGACCCACGTCCTCCAGCGCCAGATCGAGCGGCGTGCCTTCCATCAGTCCGTGCAGGGCTTCGCGCAGCAGGCGCAGACTGGAGAGCAGAACCAGCGCGCCGATGCCCAGCGACAGCAGTGGATCGATGGGTGTCCAGCCGGTGAGGGCGATCACGATGCCGGACAGCAGGGCGGCCACCGAGCCCAGCACATCTCCCAGGACGTGCAGCAACGCCGCGCGGGTATTGAGATTCCGCTCCCCGCGACTGAGCAGCCAGGCCACTAGCAGATTGATCGCCAGCCCGACGGCGGCGGCCAGCGATACCGCCTCGCCGACGACGGCCTGAGGGTCACGCAGCCGTTGCATCGCGGAAATGGCCAGCCAGGTCACCAGTGCCAGCATGGCGCCGCTATTGACCAAGGCCGCTAGAAATTCGGCGCGACCGAACCCATAGCTGTGTCGGGTCGAGACCGGTCGCCGGGCCAGCCAGGCGGCAGCGGCGGCCAGCGTGAGCGCGCCGGCGTCGTTGACCATGTGGCCCGCATCGGCCACCAACGCCAGCGATCCCGCCCACCAACCCACCCCAGCCTCCACCCCGGCATACGCCAGCGTGATGGCGGCCGCGATCCACAGCATGCGGCCGGCGGTTTCGCAGTGACGATGAGAGTGGGAATGCGCATGGGATTGAGTATGCATGGGAGACGTGTGGTCCGTGGTCGTTCCGCGCCGTTCGCGTTGGAGATCGCGACGGGAGGTTTTGTTTGACGGTTTAGGAATCGTTGATGCCGAACTTGCTAAGAATATTCCTTGCGCTGCTGCTGTTGAACTCGGCGCTGACCTTTCAGAACCGCTGGCCCACGATCGGTGTGCGCTGGGTGCCGGAGTTGTCCCTGGAACTGGCGGTCCTGCTGTTGGCGCTGGCGGTGCTTGCCGCTTGGCGGGGCGTGCCGGGGCGCGCGACGCGTAATGTCCTGTTCGGGTGCTTCCTGCTGCTGGTGCTGGGGCGCTATCTGGATGTTACCGTGCCGGCGCTGATGGGGCGATCCATCAATCTGTACTGGGACAGCCAGCATCTGCCTCGGGTAGCCGCCATGTTTATGGACAACGTGGCCGGTTGGCAATGGCTGTTGGCGCTGTTGGCGCTGTTGGCGCTGTTATTTGTCTTGGTCGCCGTGCTGCGTTGGGCCTTCAGCACGATCATGGCCACGCTAGCGTGGCCGGTGGGTCGTCGCGGGATCGGCGCACTGGCGCTGGTGCTGCTAATGATGTATGGCGCCGGCCGCTTGAGCCCGCGCTTGCCAACAGAACATTGGTTTGCGCTGCCGGTGACCGGGATGCTGGTCGAGCAAGCCAAGCTGATACTGGACGCCACGGTGTTCAGGGATCATGGTCGGATCGCCGCTCAGCCGCCACTGCCGGTGTCGGATCTGGGTCGCTTGGGTGGAGGCGATGTGTTCGTGATCTTTTTCGAGTCTTACGGTGCGTTGGTGTTCGACGATCCCCGTTTCGCTGTTCCGCTCACCAGCGATTTTGCCACTTTCGAGCACTCGCTGGAGGCTTCCGGTTGGCGAGTGGTCTCGGCGCGGGTGGAATCCAGCACCTTCGGCGGATCGTCCTGGCTGGCGCATTCCAGTCTGTTGTCCGGGTTGCGTATCGCCGATCAGGGGGACTACCAGGATTTGCTGGCCTCCGACCGGGACACGCTCGCCAGTCGCTTGGCCGCCGTTGGTTATCGCACGATCTCGGTGATGCCCGGCCTTAAGTATGCCTGGCCGGAGGGGCAATTTTATCGCTTCGATCGGATTTACAACGCCGAGGGCTTGCGGTATCCCGGTCCCGCTTACGGCTGGTGGGTCATTCCCGATCAATACAGCCTGTACCATGTTCACCAAACCGAGGTGGCGCCCGCTGGTCATACACCGCTGTTGGTGTTTTACCCGACCATCAACAGCCATGCGCCGTTCGCGCCGCTACCGCCCTATCGACCGGACTGGAGCGTTTTCGACGCACCGCCCACCGCTGCGGTGGTTGCGGAAGCGGTGGAACTGAACCATCGGCTGGATGGCCGCGAGCTGGCCTCGGCCTACCTGCAAAGCGTCCGCTACAATCTGGCGGTGCTGGGAGGCTATCTGCGCCGGTACGCGCCGGCGAACGCGCTGTTGGTGGTGCTGGGCGATCACCAGCCGCCGGCGGTGGTTGGGGGTCGGGATATTCCCTGGCAGGTGCCGGTTCATCTGTTCTCGCGCGATCCGGCGCTGATCGAGGCGTTCGAGCAGGCGGGGTTTCGACCAGGCATCACGCCGGGTCCGGCCGCGCTGGGTGGCATCGAGATGCTGGGGCCGTTGCTGCTACGAACGCTGGATAGCCGGCGGCCAGACGCGCCACAACCAACGCCGCTTACTGCCACCGCGCCCCGAATTCGATGATGCTTCATCGGGCGTTCTCCCGCGGGGTGGAGCGACGGGCTCGCCAAAGCCAACGGACGTCCACCGCAAACGAGAGCGTCAGTAGCCCCAGCGCGGCGGCGGCCAGCACCGTTGCCCAGGGCGGAATCAGCGGCGGCGCGAGGCACAGCGCCAGCACGGCGGTCTGGAGCACACAAACGGTCTGCCGGCGCTTGCGTGGTGGCAGTGGCCGATTCAGCCAAGGTAGGACATAACCCAGCGCGACGAAACCGTAGCGCAGGAGACCCGATAGCAGTACCCAAGCGCCGGCCTTGCCCGATTGGAAGACCAGAACAGCCAGAATCAAAATGAAAAAAGCGTCCACTTCCATGTCGAAGCGGGCACCAAAGGGGCTTTGCAGACTATTGCGCCGCGCCAGCCAGCCATCGATGCCATCGAGCGCTAGGGCGAACCCGGCCAGCGCGGCGACGAACCAGCTCTGGGCCGGCGTCATCTCGGCCTGGCCAATCAGACCCGCCGCTAGCGCCGCCATGCCGGCGCGCGACAAGGTGACCTGGTTGGCCGCGCCGAAAATGACGAACGGCAAATGCTGGGGTAAAAATGGGCTCAGGGCGAGCAGTAGTCCGGCGAACACGGCGAGGCATTGGACGATATAACCGTTGGGGAGACGAAGCGTGCCAGCGACGAGCAGCGCCAACCCCGTTACCAATAACAGCGCCGGGACGAGGCTGCGCAAGGTGCTGACCAGCAACGGCTGGAACGGTGATTCGGTGGTATCGGTCATGACGGGCCATCGCCGCGCCGCGAATAAGCGGTGGCTTTCGAGGCGTGGTTATCCCTGTTCTGGAAGGGCCAGGTCTTCAGGCCGGATGGCTTCCAGGCGGTCAATGTTTCGGGTGAGTCCGCTCAGGCCGTTCGGCAGGTTCTGGTTCAGAATCCGATCCAACAGCGGATCTTCCAATTTGACCCGCGCCGCCTGAATCGCAACGATCAAATCAGACAACTCCGCTTGATAACACCGCCAGTCCGCCGCCAATTGCCGGATTTGCGCCGCTGCCTTGGCGGACGATCGCAGGTCGATTTTCTCCTCCAGGCTGGTGCGCAGATCCACCACTTCCCGCCCAAATCGATGGCTCGTGTCACCCAAGCGACGAACGAAGGGCTCTATCGTGTCGGGCACTTTACTGCGCAACAGATCGCCGGTGCTGATCAAAACGGTCAGTGGAGAGCTCAATTCGTGCAGCAAGGCGGGCACCGTTGTCGGGGCGGTTGCCATAATAGCTTCCTCAATGGGTTACGCACATTGAATCTTTCACCCTGGCTATTTAAGGCCAATCCTCGTGAAAACGCCATGCTACTCGAAACGGCGCTACACTAGCTCTTGGCGAAAATGCGATCCCCACCATGGGTTTCAAGTTGGAGCGCTTGCATCCACCCATCCTCCTTTCTTCCAAGCTCATGCAAGTCGATCAAGCCCTCGTGGCGCGTGCCTTCTGGGTAACAATGCCCGGCCACGGCAAAATCCTCGATGAATTCCTGCCACTTCCCGGTCCGGGCGAAGTGCGGGTGCGCACGCTCTATACCGGCATCAGTCGCGGTACCGAAAGCCTGGTCTTTCGTGGCGAGGTGCCGCCCAGCCAGCATCGGGCCATGCGCGCCCCGTTCCAGCAGGGCGACTTTCCCGCGCCGGTGAAGTATGGCTACTGCAACGTCGGAGTGGTCGAAGCCGGCCCGGCGGCGTTGCGGGATCGGATCGTGTTCTGTCTCTATCCGCACCAGGATCGCTATGTGGTTCCAGCAGCGGCGGTGACGCCGGTGCCGGAGCGCGTTCCGCTTGATCGGGCGGTGCTGGCCGCCAATCTGGAAACGGCGCTCAACGTGCTCTGGGACGCCGCGCCCCGCTTGGGCGATCGGATCACGGTGATCGGCGCCGGTACGGTCGGCTGTCTGATCGCCCGGTTGGCCGGACGCTTGCCGGGCTGCGTGGTGCAACTGCTGGACGTGGACGCAGGCAAGGCGGCGGTCGCGGCATCACTCGGGGTGCGCTTCGTCACCCCGGATCAGGCGGCGGCCGAACAGGATGTGGTGATTCACGCCAGCGGCGCACCCGCCGGACTGGCGGTAGCGTTGCGCCTGGCCGGGTTCGAGGCGACGGTGGTGGAAGCGAGCTGGTTCGGCGCGCGGCCGGTCAGCCTGCCGCTGGGCGAGGATTTCCATGCCAAGCGCCTGCGCATCCACAGTTCTCAGGTTGGCGCGGTGGCTACCGCGCAGCGCGGGCGCTGGGATCATCGGCGGCGTCTGTCCACGGTGATGGATCTATTGGACGATCCGGTGCTGGACCATCTGATCAGCGGAGAATGTACGTTCGCCGAGCTGCCGCAAGTGCTGGCGGAATTGAGCCAGAACCCGGCGGGTGCGCTGTGCCAGCGGATCGTTTATGCCGGTGCCGGTTGAACTGATGGGGAATGCTCAAGCCGCGGGCGTGGCATCAACCCCATACCGCCCCCGATAAGCCCACATCGCTTCCAGGTACACCGCATACTCGGGTCGCTCCGCTAGATAGGCCACTACGTCGTCCAGAGCGACGATGCTGGTTACGGCGATGCCGTGGGCACGTTCCACTTCCTGCACCGCCGACAGCTCGCCCTGCCCACGCTCCC
>DAOTGT010000069.1:13348-16940 GCA_035447285.1 Candidatus Competibacter sp. | reverse complement strand
GCGACGGTGTATCACAGCATGTCGTGGTTCAACGTCACGCCTCAGGCCATGCCCATTCAGATGGGCGAAGAGTTTGTACCGGGCAAAATCATCGTCAGCGCCCATTACGGAGCCTGGGCGGTGGTCTCGCTGATCGTCCTGTTCCTGGGAGTGTAATCATGGCCAAATCCAACAAACCGATCTTCTGGGGACTGTTCGCCGCAGGCGGCACGGTCACGGCGTTCGTGACTCCGGTGCTGGTGCTGATCACGCTGTTCGCCGCCATGCGTTTCTCGCCGGCGCTGTTCACCTACGAATACCTGCATGCCTTCGCGGCGAATTGGCTGGGCAAGCTGGTCATCTTCGGCATCATCCTGTTGTCGTTGTGGCACGCCGCCCACCGGTTACGGGTCACCGTTCACGACTTCGGCGTCCGCGCCGACACGCTGGTTGCCTATGTCGTCTATGGGCTGGCGGGTCTGGGCACGCTGCTGACGATCATTTATCTGCTGCGCATCTGACGGGTCAAAGAATCCCGCCAGCCCCGCTTCCGCGAGCCCGCCCAGGTTCGCGGAAGCGGGAGGCGCGAATATAGCCGCTTCGCCATCACCGTGGCGCCGCTTTCCGCGACAGCGGGAAGCGGCGTCTTGTCTGTTGGGGCGGACGGAATCTGGCTAAAGCGACCACAATCCCCGTAAACTCTTGCCCTTTTAATCGAGGCGTACCGTGCGAAACTGTTCCGGGATAACCGCCGTCGAGACGCGGTACTCGGCCAATGCCGGGCCAATACCGACGCAGGCGCATGTACACCCCACAATCATCGAGGAAAACTCCCCATGAGTTCCCAACCTGCCACGGCCGCGCTGGTTCGGCTGCGACCATCGGATAAAGACATGGTCTTGGAGCCAGTAAGCACCGATGTCGAAAACGCGGCCCATCGCCAGGAGTCCGATCAGGAGATTTCCGCCCCGGCACAGGTCCCGTTGCCGGCCTATCTGCAGCAGGTCTACTGGTGGGCGTATCTTCACCCCGCCGCGGTGCGGGTATTCGAACGGCAGTGGCTGGTCAATTTGATCCTGTGGGGCAACTTCGCCCAACTGCGCGACGTCGCCCTGGATGAAATGGGCGCCACCATCGACGGCAACATCCTGCAGGTTGCCTGTGTCTACGGCGATTTCACCGAACGGCTGGCCCAACGGCTGGAGCCAACCGCGCGGCTGGATGTGGTGGACGTGGCGCCCGTCCAGTTGGAAAATCTAAAGGCCAAGCTGGATGGCGGCGCTCCACGCATCGCCCTGCACCACCAGGACTCAAGCAACCTGCATTTCGCCGATGCCAGCTACGATTGCGTGGTGCTGTTCTTCCTGCTGCACGAACAACCGGAAGAGGTCCGCGCGCAAACCGTCGCGCAAGCCTTGCGCGTGGTCAAACCAGGCGGCAAGGTGATCTTCGTCGACTACCATCGCCCCCAGCTGAGCAACCCGTTTCGCTACGTCATGGTGCCCATTCTCACCACGCTGGAACCTTTCGCCATGGACCTGTGGCGTAAGGAAATCGCCGAATGGATACCGGAGGAACGGGCACGGACCGCAACCGTCAAGAAGGAGACTTTTTTCGGCGGCTTGTATCAGAAGGTGGTCATCACGCTCTAGGGCGCTGGACCGACAGGGCTTGCCCGGCATCCAGCCGGCGCGCCCGCGCCGCGAAGGCGTTGACGGTGGTCAACGCCATCTGCGTCACCAACACATCGCCAAGCGGTTTGAACCAAAGCGAGCGAACCTCGCAGTCGAGCGAAAAATCGATGCGGCACCCCCCCTCGGTCGCGGGCGCCAACGACCAGCGGATCTCGAAACGACGGAAGTTGCGGTCGGCCGAGGTGACGGCAATGGAATGAGGGGGTTCCAGTTCGGTGCGGGTACGAAAACGATACGCCAGCAAACCCAGCATCAACACCTGTTCCGTCTCATAGCCGCTAGCGTGGCGGCTGACGATCCTTGCCTCCCGCATCAACGGCAGAAATTCCGGATAGCGCTCCACATCGGCGACGAGGTCGAACATCTGCTCGGTGGAAACGGCAACCACCCGGCTTTCGCGATGCGCTGTCTTGAACATGTCGTCCCTCCCCTCACGTTCCGCCACCGTTATTCGCCCGAGGATCACCAGCGGCGCACGTCATGGAAATAGTAGTCGATTCCACCGCTTCGCAGGTGGGATTCGCGACGATCCGCAACTCAATCGCGAGATCCCGGCAAAGGGCGTAAAAAAACCCGGTTCACCCGGGTTTCTTGGCGAAATCGCCTTGGATCAAATAGTTGTCAATAGATGTGTTCTGGAAAACAAGCTGTCTTCAATATGCCGCCACGCTTTCGGAAAGAGCACCGAAACCGCCGCGCCGGCGGGGAGCAGGAATAGCGCCGCGCCGACCAGCGCGACAATCCAGAAACCCAGCGCGGGAGACAAGGCCAAAACCACGATTGCTAGAACTGCTATTTTGACGATGTTTTTCATGATATTACGCAGTGGAAACCCTATCTCTCAGGACAGAGACCACCGACGCCCTCCATCTGTTTAGATGTCAGAAGCTCAGTCGCGGGCGGCTTCGTATTCTGACAGTGCGCTTGCCGTCCGGGATCAAAACGATCGAGCAAAGGCTGACCCAACCTTCCGGTGCGCCGCCCAGCGTGTGGAGACTCGTGCTTCGGTATCCTGTAAACGAGTCATGATCGAAGCCGCCTGCGGCGGAACACCGCTCTTTCCTGCTGACAAGAGGCCCAGCTTTCCTTCTAAGTGTGCCCGAATTGCGGATATCCTAACAAATCGAATGTTGCACTGCAATAAATTTTGCGTTTTATCACATGGCCGTTCAGGATTCATCGACGACCAACTCAAAACCAACGCAAGGGTCGAGTGCCGTCGCCAACAGAGCAACGGCGCGGCGGACCGGCGGCGCGGCGGCTTCAGCGACCCGCGCACCCAATAGACCGCGTGTCAACGGTCCTTCCGGGTGAAAATTCCATTCGGTCGGCGCGAGAATTTTGTAATCGCTCACCCATCCCGCCGCCACCGCCACCCGATGGCACAAGCAACCACGCGCGCTTTCCACCAGACCGAAACCGGTACCGGTGCCGTTCTGCGCCATCGATGCTCCAGGATGCGCCTCCAGCAGCGCAAACTGTGCATGGAGTTCGGCCAGCAGCCCATCCATCTCCACCCACCGCGCCATCCAACGAGCGAGCAGACCATTGCCATGGTCGGCGCGCAGATCGGCAATCAGCGGATGCCGCCACAACCGGGCCAAGGCCCCGGTTTCATGGACCGCGCCATCCAGATCGGGGCGGGCGCAAAACGCGTAACCGTCGGCCGCCGCCATCCGCCGCTCCAGCGCGGCGAGATCGAACGCCGGCAGTGGCTCCACCGTTCCGCGTCCGAAATCCGCCAAGCCTTGCTCGCACAGACAACGCAGCGTCAGTGCCGCCGACGTGGAGCCATGACGCAACCAGCGCTCGAAGCTCCGACGGTCGGTCAAGGGCCAGCCCTTGCGGGTCGCGTCGCCGCAAACCACTTGGTGGATTTCATGCTGGAGTTGGTCGAGCATCGCGGCAAGATCCGCCCG
>DAOTGT010000069.1:10879-13248 GCA_035447285.1 Candidatus Competibacter sp. | reverse complement strand
GCTTCGACGGCGGCAAGACCAGCGACGGTCTGCGCGATGCGGCACACCCCGAACAAGCGCGGCAGCAACACCATGGCGGCATCGACATCGCGCCCCACCAGCACGGCGCATAGCTTCACCGGCCGGCTCGAACGCACATCGACCGCCGTGATCACGTCGCCTCGCACCACGACCCGAATGTTCAGGCCGCCTTCGACTCCGCCGGCTGCGCCGTCCGTCATGTTAGGACTGGCAACCTCGCCGCGGGACGATGAGAAGGGGCAACATGCCGGCTGACTTCGCCGTCATGCCGCCTTGTCGCTGGTCGCGCCGACGAATTCATCGAACAGGCGGTAGATCTCGGTCGCTTCCTCGGGCGCGATCTTTTCCACCGCGAAAGCGCGCGCTTGCAGGATCAGAAAATCGCCAACCGCGACCTCATCCTGAAGCAGCAGCAGGCTCACTTCCAACCGTTCGCCGTAGCGTTCCACCACGGCGCTGGTACCGTGGACTTCGACAACTTGGGCGGGAATAGCGATGCACATAAATCTAGATCGCCGCAACCGGCGCGGCACGACGCGGCGTCAGGGGAAAACCAAGCCTGTGCAGCGTGTCCACCAGACACGCCACCGCGCGTTCCACCACGGCCGCCACTTCGGGCGACAGCTCGATCCCCAATTCCAGATCGGCCGGCACCACTCCAACCAGAGTGATCGTGGCCGGGGCTTCTTCCATCAGGATCAAGGTCGCCAGTACCTCTGCTAAACCCAACTGATGCGGGGAGAAGCGCGCTTGAAACAAGGCCGGTACTTCGGCATCGGCCAGTTTCACCACCGACCCGGGCGGTGCGCCGGTTTGCACCGCATCGCACACCAGCAGATGATCGCAACCGGCCAGAGTGTCCAGCAGTTCCATGCCGGTGGTGCCACCATCGACCACTTCGACCACCGCCGGCAGGATGTAGCGCGCGGCCAGCGCCTCGACCACCCGGACGCCGACTCCCTCGTCGCGCAGCAGGATGTTGCCGAGACCCAGAACCACGATTCTCATCAGAACGCTTTCACCTGGACGGTGGAGCGCCGACGAGTGTCGGTCAGGTGGATCGCGCAAGCCAAGCAGGGATCGAAGGAATGCACCGTGCGCAACACTTCCAAAGGCAGTTCGGGATCGGCGACCGGATTATCGACCAGCGATGCCTCATACGGCCCCAGCGCATCGGCGTCGTCGCGTGGACCGGCGTTCCAGGTGCTGGGCACCACCGCCTGATAGTTCTTGATCTTGCCATTCTCGATCACCGTCCAGTGCGACAAGACCCCGCGCGGCGCTTCGTGGTAACCGAAACCGCGAATCTCGCCCTTGGGAAACACCGGCCGGTTGAAGGTGGTGAAATCCCCCTTGGCGATGTTGTTGATCAACAGTTGCCACTGATTTTGTAGCGATTCCAGCAGCACCGCGCAACGTACCGCTCGGGCGGCGATCCGACCGATGGTCGAGTGCAGCGCCTCGACCGGGATCGGCGAGCCGGCCACCGTGCCGGCAATATCGAGCAAGTGCTTGAGATGGCGCTGGGTCGGCTCATGACCGGCGGCGACCATGGCCAACACGTTCGCCAGCGGTCCCACCTGGACCCGCTGGTCGTAAAAAGTGGGTGCCTTGACCCAGGAATACTTGCCATCGTCCTGAAAGGCGGTGTGATGCGGGTGGGTCTGACCCTCGTAGGGATGGCGTGCCGCGTCGTTGCCTTTGTACTGGTACCAAGCATGTTTGACGCTCTCCTTGACCCCGTCGCGGAAGTAGGCGTCCTGATAGCTGGCGATCGGCTTGAACTGGGACAGATCACCCTTGGGCACATAACCGCCAGGTAGTTCGAACTGCGTGCCCTTGGTATCCAGTGGCAGGTCGGGTACCGACAGATAGTCGGTGACGCCGGCGCCGTGGCGGGTCCAGTCGGCGTACAGCGCGCCCACCGCCGCCACATCGGGAATCATCGCCTGATTGACGAATTCGCCGAGCTTGTCGATCTCCGCCTTGATGGCGAACAGCCGTTCCAGGGTCAGCGTGGATTGGCTGTCCGGGTTGATCGGATTGGCCACTCCACCGACGGCCAGGTTTTGGATGTGAGGGGTCTTCGAACCCAGGATAGCGACGATGCGATTGGCAATACGCTGATATTCCAGCGCCTGCAAGTAATGGGTCGCCGCCAACAGATTCACTTCCGGCGGCAGCTTCATCGCCGGATGACCCCAATAACCGCTGGCGAACACGCCCAACTGGCCGCTACCGACGAAGGCCTTGAGCTTCTCCTGGATCTGGCGAATCTCCGGCAAGCCGTTGCGGCGGTAGTCGGACAGACTGGCTCCCAGCTTGGCCGCGCCCTCGGGGCTGGCCGA
>DAOTGT010000069.1:0-10779 GCA_035447285.1 Candidatus Competibacter sp. | reverse complement strand
GGCGGTAGTCGGACAGACTGGCTCCCAGCTTGGCCGCGCCCTCGGGGCTGGCCGATAAGGCCGAGACGATATCGACCCAATCGAGCGCCGCCAGTTGATAAAAATGCACGATGTGATCGTGAATGCCATGCGCAGCGACGATCATGTTGCGGATGTACTGAGCGTTGAGCGGCACGTCCAGATCCAGGGCATTCTCGACCGCGCGCACCGACACGATGGCGTGGACCGTCGTGCAAACACCGCAGATGCGCTGGGTGAACAGCCAGGCGTCGCGCGGGTCGCGGCCCTGCAAGATGATCTCGATGCCGCGCCACATCTGCCCCGACGACCAGGCGTTGCTCACCTTACCGTTGTTGACCTCGCAGTCGATCCGCAGATGACCCTCGATGCGGGTAATGGGATCAATGGTTATTCTGGCCACGGACAGTCTCCGATCGTCATGGTTGGGCCTGATGGGCGCCGTGCAGCACCGGCAGGGTCTTGATGAACAGCAAATAGAGCATGATTTCCAGACAGATGACGCCGATGGTGATCATCAGCTCCGGCGCCGAGGGGAAATAGGTCCAGCCATTGCCAGGCCGCACGGCCATCAGGTAGGCGTTAAGCCGATACAACGAACCGCCGGCGAGCAGCGAGACCGCCGCCAGAAACTGCCAGCGCTGGCGGGTCCGGCGATGCGAAACCAGTACGAAGAGAGGCACCAGGAACAGCGCGGTCTCGATCAGGAATAGATTGCCGTCCCAATCGCCGGCGAAGGCCAAACCCAGATAACCGCGATAGGCCAGATCGCCCCAGCGCAGCAGCAAGTAGCCCGCCAACAGGCCGGCGACGACCCGCGCCAGCCGCGCGAACAACCTCGCCTCGGACGGTGTCTTGAAGGCCCGATTGACCAGGGTGGCTTCCAGCATCACCACGCCGTAGCCCATGGCCAGTGCTGAAATCAAAAACAACAGCGGCAGCCAGATTGTGTACCACAGAGGAGAGAGCTTGGAGCCCATGATCAGCAATACCGAGCCCAGCGAGGACTGGTGCATGGTCGGCAGCAACACCCCGATCGCAATCAGCACGTACATATACTTCTTCAGGAAAGCCTGGAGCTTGTCCAGGCCATACCGTTGCTTGAAGCGTCCCGGCATCCGCTCCAGAAACGCCGGCCAGAACTCCAGCCACAGCACCGTGATGTAGGCCATGACGCACAGCCCCACTTCCAGGATCACCGAGTTCGGCTGAGCGTACCAGGGCAGCAACAGATTGAAGGCGTTCCAGTAGCGGCCGAGGTCGATCATCACCGCCAGACCCGCCAGCGTGTAGCCGAACACCCCACCGAGCAAGGCCGGCCGCATCAGCGGGTGATAAACGTTGCGGTTGAAGATGTAGACCAGCAACGCCATGGCGAAACCACCGCAGCCGAAAGCCGTGCCGATCACCACATCCAGCACCACCCAGGTCCCGATGGGATAACCGTTGCTCATATGCGAAACATCGCCCATCCCGAACAGAAAGCGCCGCAAAATGAAATACGCCGCGATCAGTAGGAAGAGACCGAGGATCAGAAACGGTTTGGTGACCACTTTGCCGCCAAGCGGCCGATGCGTGACCGCCGTCATGATGGCCGCTCCTCATCGTCTTTGTGCCGTTCTTCGTCGCTCTTGACATTGCGCCGAGCCAAGACCACCAGACCGCCGAGCAAGGCCAGCGGCGCGATCATGCCCTTGTAGAGCGTATGCTGCATCCCTTCGGAAACGGCGGCGAAAGAGTGATCGGGAAGCTTGGGCAGGCCCAGCTTTTCATGGGGCACGCCGGTCAGATAGCGCACCTGGGTACCGCCGGATTCAGTCTCGCCGTAGATGTGCGGCTGATACTCACCGACCGGCGCCACCTGGCCGGACCGATCGCCGCCCAGCTTGCCGCGCGGGAACTCGTACAGTTCGCCGGGCTTGAGGGCCATGCGCCGCTCCGCCTCTTTCTGCAAGTCCTCGACCAACCCGAACAGCGAGGCGCCGGTCGGGCATACGTCGCAGCAGGCCGGGAGCTTGCCCTGTTTCTGCAAATGGTTGCAGAACTGACACTTGGCAATCCGACCGAATGGCTGATCGAACTGATACTGCGGCACGTTGAACGGACAGCCGTAGACGCAATAGCGGCAACCGATGCAGGCATCCGGGTTGTGGGTGACGATGCCGGTGACCGGGTCCTTGCGCATGGCGCTGACCGGGCACACCGAAATGCAGGACGGATCGACGCAATGCAGGCAGTGGCGCTTGACGAAGGCGTAGCCATCGACCTCACGGTCCTTCTGAGTCATGGCGCCGTTCTGATAAACGCGAATCACGTTCAAGGTCTTGCCGGAAATGTCTTCCGCGGTATCCCAGGTCCCTTCGTTCCAATCGGCCAGGCGTTGCGGTTGTTCGACCGGCATGCCGTTGGCTTCCTTGCACGCGGCGACGCAGGCTTTGCAACCGATGCACTGGGTCGAGTCGTACAGCATCCCCACCGCCTTGGGCGGCAAGGTCTTTGGCTCGCGCCGATCGAATGGCACGGCATCGGCGATTGGCGCGGCGGCGGCGGTGGCGGCGGCACCGACGGCGCCCCGCAGGAATTGGCGACGATTGATCCCCATGACGCACCCTCCTATCGTTGCGAGGTATCGTGCTCGGAGGCGGCGGATTCGTCCTTCTGGTCCATGCCACGCAGGGCCATCGCACCCGCGCCCACCGCCAGCCCAGCGACGCCGGCCACGACCGCCGCCGCTGCTGGCGTGACACCCTGGCCCTTGGGCGCGTTCACCACCGGAAAGGCGGTCGGCGGCGTAAAGGTCTTGACCTTCGCCAGGGCATGGAGCGGCTTGGTGAACCCCACGCCTTCCTCGGTGCAACCGAAGCAGGGATGGCCGATGCCCACCGGCCAGTTGCCTTCGCCGACATCGCCGAAGCCGATGGCCGGACAATTGGCATGGGTCTCCGGCCCCTTGCAGCCCAGCTTATACAGGCACCAGCCCTGGCGATGACCGAAATCGCCGTATTCCAGGGCAAAGCGGCCGGCGTCGAAATGCGGGCGCCGCTCGCAGTTTTCGTGGATCAGGCGGCCGTAGGCGAATTTCGGCCGATTCTTGACATCCAGTCCCGGTGGCTTGCCGAAGGTCAGCAGATAGAGGACGGTGGACAGAAAGTTGTAGGGATTGGGTGGGCAACCGGGAATATTGATCACGGTTTTGCCGGGTAGCACTTCATGCACCGGCTTGGCCTGGGTCGGGTTGGGGTCGCTGGAGGGCACACCGCCCCAGGAGGCGCAGGAACCGATGGCGATAATCGCCGCCGCGCCCTCGGCCGTTTCCCGGACCGTCTCCAGGATCGGCTTGCCGGCGACCATGCAGTAGACGCCGCCATCCTTGGTCGGAATCGAACCGTCCACCACCAACACGAACTTGCCCCAGTTGTCCTTCATCGACTTGGCCCGGTACGCCTCGGCCTGATGGCCGGCGCCCGCGCACAGCGCCTCGTGATAATCCAGCGAGATCATGTCGAGGATCAGAGTTTCGACAGTCGGATGGTAGGCGCGCAACAGCGACTCGGTGCAGCCGGTGCACTCCTGCGCCGACAGCCAGATGACCGGAGGCCGGGCGGCGGCGGTGACGGCGGCGGCGATGCGCGGCCCCATCAGCGACGATAGCCCCAAGGTCGCGGCGACGCCGGTGCAGTAGGTCAGGAACTGACGACGGGTCAGCCCGCCGAGCGCGCCCTCGTAACCGTCGTGATCGTGGACGGCATGGTCAAGATCGGTCTCGCTGACGACATTCATCACCCGTTTTCCCCCCCGCGAATTTGGCCATTTGTAAAGTTAGCGGGGAGCCAATACGACGGGTTGACGATCATCAATTTTTATGGGTTTTTTTGGCCGCTCCCAATGATCCTAATCCAGCAAGGAAGGCCTGATTTCATGCAGGAGCGAGGTGGGATGGCTCACGCACACGGTGCGTCCCGAAAAGCGGGCCAAGCCGTCATCCTCCAGCCGGCCGATGATTCGAGACAGGGTTTCATGCCGTGCACCGATCATGGAAGCCAGATCGCGCCGAGACAACGGTAACTCCATCACCCGGCTGCCGTCGGTGGCGGTTCGCCCATGGCGGTTCATCAACGCCAGCAGCAGGTGGACAAACTTGGTGCGATTGGAAAGTGTCGCGTTTCGTACCAGTTTGTCGTGCGCGTCGTCCACATCGGTCACCACCCGGCGGAGAAACTGCTGGCCCAAGGTCGGGTTTCTTTCCAGCAAGGTCTGGACGGTGTGCCTGTCGATGAAACAAATTTTGCTCGGTCCCAGCGCTTCGGCGCTGGAACGACGTTCCTCGTCGAGCAACACGCCGCGATAGCCTAGGGTACCGCCGGGGTACACGAGGTGGAGCAGAATCGAGTTGCCCGCCGCATCGATCTTGCGAACGGCGGCCCCACCCGAGACGATGCAATAAACACCATGGCTGGGTTCACCGATTGCGAAGATCGACTCGCCGGCATGATATTTTCGGCACTTCTTTGCCTGCGTCAGCAGCTTGAGTTCTTCATCGCTCAAAACGCTCCACTCGTTGTGCTCGCGTGGCAGGCACTCAAAACAATTGACGCCAGGCATGATCTTGCGTCGTTCCACATCCTCACCCTCCTTCCACTATATTTGTAATGATGCGCCACGGCTTCATTCGGCCCAGCACTCAGGGATGTCGCTGAAACTCATGACTATAATCAGCTTGAACTATAGTTCAGGAATGGCCAGAAGGAGAGCAGAGATGTCAAGACTCCCGAAACAACCCCTGTTGGCGATTACCTTCGCCCTCCTGGTTCTAGGCGGATCGCTATGGGTTATCGACCCCAGCGACGGCCTCTTCTCCTTGTTTCCGGGGGCATCGGCCAAGGAAAGCTACCAGTACGCCAACAAGCCGATGGGTTGGAACGGACCCGCCGGGCAATGCGTGGTCTGTCACAACCTGGAAAAAGGTGACTCCTATCGGATCGGCCCCAACCTCTGGGGCATCGTCGACGCGCCGAAAGGGGGCTCCAAGGGTTTTGGCTATTCCCACGCACTGGCGACGGCGGGTGGGACATGGACCAAGCAGGATCTAGATCGATATCTCGCCAACCCCAATCAATTTCTGCCCGGCACCAACAAAACGATCGCCGGTCTGGAGCCCCAGGAGCGCGCCAAAATCATCGCTTTTCTGGTAACGCTGAAGGACTGAGCCATCCGAATCGCCCGACCCGCTATCGTGTCGGCGGGCTGTCCCGCATCAACCACCGGACCGATGGCCTCGTAAATCTTTGCCTCAGGGAGGCTTGTTACACTTAAACGGTTATTGGCTATTTCACGATTCATCATCGTTAGGGGAGCGCGCATGCAAATACTGTCGAATAAACGTGGATGGGTGGCGTTGTCGTTGCTAGTGGCGAGCGGCGCCGTCCATGCCCATACAACGGGATTGCCGCACATGGATCTCTTCACCGGGGTGGAACACCCGTTCAGCGGGCTGGATCACATTCTAGCGATGGTGGCGGTCGGATTGTGGGCGGCGCAATTGGGCGGTCGCGCCCTGTGGCTGGTCCCACTGACCTTCGTGCTGACCATGGCGGTGGGCGGAGCGCTCGGTTTGCTGGGCGTACCGCTACCCATGGTGGAACTGGGGATCGCCGGCTCCGTGGTGGTGCTCGGCGTGCTGGTGGCGCTGGCCTCGCGACTACCTCTCGCGGTCAGCATGTCGCTGGTCGGGTTGTTCGCCCTGTTCCACGGCTACGCCCACGGCGCGGAAATGGCGGCGGAATCCAGCGCGTTGTGGTATGGCTTGGGCTTCATGCTCGCCACCGCGACGCTGCATGCCCTCGGTATCGGCATGGCGTTGGCGGCGGGTCGAGGTGTTCCGGCGCGCTTGGTGCGGGTCGGCGGCGCGGCGATCGCGGCCAGCGGCATGCTGTTGCTGGCGGCTTAAGCCGCTTTCTCCCCCGGTCTATCCCGCGCCGCGCGGTGGTGGACCGGGATAACCCAGTACGCCAACCATGCATGAACTTTCGCTGTGCGAAAGCATCATCGAAACCCTCACCACCCAAACGCACCGGCAGGGGTTTAGCCGGGTGCGGCGGGTGTGGCTGGAAATCGGTGCGCTGGCCAATGTCGAACTGGATGCCTTGCGCTTCGCCTTCGAGATCGCCCGCCGGGATACGGTGGCGGACACGGCGGAGTTGGACATCGTCATCCTACCAGGACAAGCCTATTGCCTGGACTGCGCGCAAGCGATCGCGGTCCATCAGTATTACGATCCCTGCCCATGCTGCGGCGGCTTTCAGTGGCGGCTGACGGGCGGCAACGAAATGCGGATCAAGGAATTGGAGGTCGAGTAAATGTGCAGCACCTGCGGTTGCGGCGAAAACGAATTGACCATCCACGCGCACGACCACGCGCACGACCCTCCTCACGCGCATCCCCACGCGCACGATCATGCGCCCGAAGCCCGGCGGCTCACCCTGGAACAGGACATTCTGGCGAAAAACGCCGAATTCGCCGCCGGCAACCGACGGCTGTTCACGGAACGAGGCATCTTGGTCTTGAACCTGGTCTCCAGCCCTGGTTCCGGCAAGACCACGCTGCTAGCTCGAACGGTTCAGACCCTGCGCGCCGAATTTCCGGTCGCGGTGATCGGCGGCGACCAACAGACCGCCAACGATGCCGAGCGTATCCGCGCCGCCGGCGTGCCGGCGGTGCAGATCAACACCGGCAAGGGTTGCCACCTGGACGCGCACGGTATCGGTCACGCCCTGGAACGGCTGCCACTGCCGGAACAGGGCCTGCTGTTCATCGAAAACGTCGGCAACCTGGTCTGCCCGGCGGATTTCGATCTGGGCGAAACCTGCAAGGTCGTGGTGCTATCGGTGACTGAAGGCGAGGACAAGCCACTGAAATACCCGAACATGTTCGCCGCCGCCGGCTTGATGCTGCTCAACAAGACCGACCTGCTGCCCCATCTGGATTTCGATGTGGCCCGCTGCCTGGACTACGCACGGCGGGTCAACCCCGACATTCGAATTCTGCAACTGTCCGCTCGCACCGGCGAAGGCATGGACACTTGGCTGGACTGGCTGCGACAAGGCCAACAGGCGGCGCTGGCGCGGCAAATCAGCCGCTTGGAAGCGGATCTTGCCGCGGCACGGGCACGCCTGACCGCAAGTGCCGCCTGACCCGAATCCCGAAGAACCATCGTTCGTCACCCGCCGGCGGAGGTGACGCATGACCACACCGCAACGCCGCGCCATCCAGATCAGCGGTCAAGTGCAGGGCGTGGGATTCCGCCCATTTGTATACCGCTTGGCGGTAGCGCGCCGGCTGAGCGGCTTTGTCCGCAATGACGGCGCGGGCGTGACCATCGAGATTCAGGGCACCCCCGCCGCGCTGAACGACTTTCTCCGCGCCCTGCGTCAACCGCCACCGCTGGCCCGCATCGACGCACTCGGCATCAGCGAACTACCCCCGCATCGGCTGGAACCGGCGTTCGTCATCGCCGCCAGCGGTGCCGGCGCGGTCAGCGCCGACATCACGCCGGACACGGCGGTTTGCGATGATTGTTTGGCGGAACTGTTCGATCCCGGCGACCGCCGTTACCGCTATCCCTTCGTCAACTGCACCAACTGCGGTCCCCGCTACACCATCACCGCCGCCCTACCCTACGACCGCCCCAACACCAGCATGGCCGGTTTCGTCCTGTGTCGAGCCTGCGCGCGGGAATACCACGACCCCGGCGACCGCCGCTTTCATGCCCAGCCCAACGCCTGTCCGGTCTGCGGTCCTCGCCTGAGCCTGCGCGACGCCGCCGGCGTGCCGGTCGAAGTGGATGATGTCATCGCCGTCGCGCTGAGACGTCTGCTTGCCGGCGAGATTCTGGCCATCAAGGGATTGGGCGGTTTTCATCTGGTCTGCGACGCTCAAAACGCCGCCACCGTGGCCCGCCTGCGCCAGTGCAAGCAACGCGACGCCAAGCCGTTTGCGGTCATGGCCGCCAACCTTGCCTCGCTGGCGCGCTGGGTGGAAAGCGATGCGGCGGACCGGCAACGGCTGACATCGCCGCAACGACCCATCGTACTGCTGCGCCACGATCTGGATAGCGACCGACGCTTGCCCGGCATCGCGCCGGGTTTGGCGCACCTGGGCGTCATGCTGCCCTACACACCACTGCATTACCTATTGTTCCACGAAGCAGCCGGCCGTCCCGCCGGAACACGCTGGTTGACGCAACCGCAACCGCTGCTGCTGGTCATGACCAGCGCCAATCCCGGCGGCGAACCCTTGGTGATCGACGACGACGAGGCCACGCAACGGCTGCAAGGCATCGCCGACGGTTTCGTCACCCACAACCGGGCGATTCTGGCCCGCTGCGAAGACAGCGTGGTGACTGGCCATATCTTCATTCGCCGTGCTCGTGGTCACACCCCCCAAGCCATCCGTCTGCCTCAGGCCGGTCCTTCGACGCTGGCGCTGGGCGGTTACCTCAAGAATACCCTGTGCCTGACCCGCGACGACCGTGCCTACCTCTCCCCTCACATCGGCAGCCTTGACAACGCCGCCACCTGCAGGGCTCTGGAAGAAGCCATGGCCCACTTGCAAGACATTCTGCGAATCACCCCGGAGCGGGTCGCCCATGACCTGCATCCAGATTTCCCCAGTAGTCGGCTGGCGACAACGTACGCGGCGGAACGGGATCTGCCCTGTATCGCTGTGCAGCATCATCACGCCCACATCGCGGCGATCGCGGCCGAACATGGTCTACGGGAGCCGGTACTGGGTCTGGCGCTGGACGGCGTGGGCCTGGGTACGGACGGCGGCATCTGGGGTGGAGAATTGCTACGGGTGGACGGGGTGCATTTCGAGCGGCTCGGCCATCTGCGACCATTACCCCTGCCCGGCGGCGACCGGGCCGCCCGCGAACCGTGGCGACTAGCGGTGGCGGTGCTGCATCTGCTCGGTCGGAATGCGGAGATCGACCGCCGCTTTGGCGCCAGGGCAACAGTCATTCAGCACATGCTGAAACGGCGCATCAATACCCCCGAAACCAGCAGCGCCGGCCGCTTGTTCGACGCCGCCGCCGCCGTGCTGGGCGTGCGGGAAACCAACGACTACGAGGGACAGACGGCGATGGAACTGGAAGCACTGGCGCATCGCCATGGTTCGGAGCAGCCACTAGCTGCAGGTTTCATCCTGCGTGACGACGGGGTACTGGATCTGCTGCCCCTGCTGGCCGCTCTGGCCGAAGAGGTGGAACCGGGTCAGGGCGCGGCCCGCTTCCATGCCACCCTGGCGTTGGCGCTGAGCGAATGGCTGCGCTGGGCACGCGACCGAACCGGTTTGCAACAGGTAGCGCTGGGCGGCGGTTGTTTCCTCAACCGCTTGCTGAGCACGCAACTCCAGACGCGGCTGGAAGTGGCCGGCTGGCAAGTATTAACCGCCCGGCAGGCATCACCCAACGACGGCGGCCTTAGCCTCGGTCAGGCGTGGGTGGCGATGCTGGCCAAACCGGCTTGATCGCTCTTTCGGAAACGCAGTGGTTTACGACGATAAGCGAGCCGAGCCTTCAGTGCATCATTAAATAATCATAGTGAAAGCATGGATACTTCAAGCCCTACTGATAGGTGGCGAATCTGACAACATCATTGAAAATGAAAGTGATCTAGAGGGCAGTGTGATAAGTTTCGATGAAACCATCCATGTCCCATGCGTGCCATGCGATGCGTGGTTTTCCAGCCACCCTTGACGTAATGATTTTAGGCACTAGGCTCAATACAGATTCATGGAGTCCAGCTACTTCAAACCGGTTCATCCAGACGAAAGCAGGCGATCGCATCATGCATCGAGCCGACTAAAACTCATATTGTTTCAAATTGGATAATCCATGAGAACAATCCTGGTTTTTCTGGATACCACCCTTTTGGGCCAACACCGTGTCTCGGTTCGGATGGTGATTGAGAACAGCGTTGGAGTTCTATCCAAATGACTGGGTGCCGAGAATTTATCCACAAATTTTAGGAGAGTATACCAAAATGCCCAAACCAGTCAGCAAACCTAGTGCAAAATCCTTTATGATCGAGCCAGGATCGCCTCACCCCTTGGGAACAACCCTTGTAGAGAATGGCATCAATTTCTCCTTGTTCTCAGAACACGCAACCGGTGTTGAATTACTGCTGTTCGAGAATCACGACGATCTCAAGCCCTTTCAAACCGTGGTATTCGATCCGATCGTCAACAAAACCTTTCATTTCTGGCATGTGTTCATCAAGAACGCCGAGGCGGACATTCATTACGCCTTGCGCGTCGATGGCCCGAACGATCCAGGTGCCGGACATCGTTTCGATCGGGAAAAAGTACTGATCGATCCGTACTCAAAAGGGAATAACAAATCACTATGGAAGCGCGGCGATGCTTGCTTGCCAGGCGATAATCTGGCCACCTCGTTGCGTAGCGTAGTCATCGATACCAAGGATTACGACTGGGAAGGTGATCAACCACTCAAACGTCCGCTGAACCAGACAGTCATATACGAGTTGCATGTTGGTGGTTTTACTCGCTCGGCCACTGCTGGAGTCAAGCATCCGGGCACTTTTGCCGCTATTATCGAGAAGATTCCCTATCTAAAGGAACTTGGCGTCACTGCAGTCGAACTGTTGCCAGTTTTCGAATTCGATGATACCGAAACCAGGGAGTTCGAGGGTCAATCGCTCAGCAATTACTGGGGCTATAGCACCATGAGCTATTTTGCCCCAC